>NZ_JARAYJ010000004.1:0-395494 GCF_033794345.1 Streptomyces niveiscabiei | reverse complement strand
TTGCGGCTTGCGGCTTGCGGCTTGCGGCTTGCGGCTTGCGGCTTGCGGCTTGCGGCTTGCGGCTTGCGGCTTGCGGCTTGCGGCTTGCGGCTTGCGGCTACCCAACCAGACCTGCCCCGCCCGCCTCGCACGCCCTGCCCGCCGACCTGGCCGGCCCGACCCGGCCTAATCCGGCCCAGCCCGGCTCGACCCGGTCCGGCCTGACGCGACCTGGCTCGCCCCTGCCCGACCCGGCCAGGCCCGCTGCCGGCCCTCACCCGCTCCCGCTGCCACCCCCAACCGGTCCGGTCGGCCCCAACCGGTCCGGCCCGAGTCGTTCCCTCCGGACGTAAGCGCTTACGCAAGCGTTTACGTCCCCGGGGATTTGAGATACCTTCCCCGCCGTACCGACACCCGCCCTGCCTGCCCGCCGCCCGCCGCCCGCCGAGGGGAACCCACCATGGCAACCATGGCCGACGTCGCCCGGCACGCCGGTGTCTCCGTCGCCACCGTCTCGCACGTCCTCAACGGCACCCGCCCGGTCCTCCCGCACACCCGCCGGGCCGTCCTCGACGCGGTCGAAGCCCTCGGCTACACGCCGAACACCCTGGCCCGCTCCCTCGTCACCTCCCGCACCCGCTCCATCGGCCTCGCGGTGTCGACGCTCACCAACCCGTACTTCACCCAGATCCTCCAGGGCGTGGAGACCGCGGCCCTGGAGCACGGCTACAGCCTCCTGATCGCCGACCCGCACGACGACCCCGCCCACGAGCGCACCGTCGTCCAGCTCCTGCACGAGCGCCGGGTCGACGGCCTCGTCGTCGCCCCGTCCGCCGAACCGAGCGGTCTCGTCTCCTACCTCACCCGCCACCGCGTCCCCACGGTCCTCCTCGACCGCGTCCTCGACACCCCGCCCGGTGCCGGCCCCCTCTTCGACCAGGTCTGCGCGGACAACACCGAGCCGACCGCCGGCCTCGTCACCCACCTCGCGTCCCTCGGCCACCGCCGCATCGCCCTGATCGCCGGGCACCCCGGCCTCAGCACCACCGCGGAACGCGTCACCGGCTACCGCCAGGCCCTCACGGCAGCCGGCCTCCCCTTCGACCCCCACCTGGTCGCCCACACACCCGCCCCCCGCAGCACTCCGGCCTTCCCGGCCCCCGCAGCCCACCTCCCCCACACCGACTCGGCCATCCCACACGCCGGTTCAGCCCTCCCGGACGCCCTCCCCCACGCCGGCTCCTGCGCCCCGGAGGACCTCTCTCCCGCCGACTCCTCCGCCCCGAACACCCTCCCTCCCGCCGCCCCTCTCACCGCCGCCCCCTCAGCCCTAGGCCCCCTGAAGCACCCCGCCTCCCCCTCCCCCGAGCAGGCCACCGCCGCTCTGCTCGCCCTCCCCGACCCGCCCACCGCCCTCGTCACCGGCAACGACGCCATCACCCTCGGTGCCCTGACCGCCCTGCGGGCCCGCGGCCTCACCGTGCCCGGCGATCTCGCCCTGTGCTGTTTCGACGACTTCCCCTGGGCCGACCTCCTCTCTCCCCGTCTCACCGCCGTCGCCCAGCCCGGCCGGGAGATCGGGGCCCGTGCCGTCCGTCTGCTCCTGGACCGCCTCGCCGAGCCGGCCCGTCCGACCCGCACCGTCCGCCTCCCTTCCGTCTTCGTCCACCGCACCTCGTGCGGCTGTCCCGAACAGCCCCTCGGCAGCGAGCGGTCCACGCACCGCCAGAGAGGAACCGACTCGTGATCGTCGTCACCGGAGAAGCCCTGATCGACCTGGTCCCGCTCGGCGAGGGCGCCCTCGCCCGACTCCAGCCGGCGCTGGGCGGCGGGCCGTACAACACGGCGGTGGCCCTCGGCCGCCTCGGCTCCCCCACCGCGTTCCTCTCCCGGACCTCCACCGACGCCTTCGGGGACGCCCTGTTGGAAGGGCTGCGCTCCTCGGGCGTGGACGTCTCCCCTGTGCAGCGCGGCCCGGAGCCGACCACGCTGGCCGCCGCGACCCTGGACGAGAACGGGGCCGCCGCCTACTCCTTCTACGTCGACGGCACCGCCGACCGCCTCTTCACCGCGCCCGCCGACCTGCCCCCGGGGACACAGGCGGTGGCCTTCGGCACCTGCTCGCTCGTCCTGGAACCGGGGGCGAGCGCCTACGAGCGGCTGATGCGCGACGCCTCCGCCAAGGGCCTGTTCACCCTGCTGGACCCGAACATCCGCCCCGGCCTGATCTCCGACCCGGACGCCTACCGCGCCCGCTTCCGGAGCTGGCTGCCCCACGTCAGCCTCCTCAAGCTGTCCGAGGACGACATGCGCTGGCTGGCCATCACCCCGCTCGACCTGCTGGCCGCCGGTCCCGGCGCCGTCGTCGTCACGCACGGCTCGGCCGGGCTGTCCCTGTTCCTTCCGGGCGGGAAGGTGTATCCGGTGCCCGGCGACGAGGTGGAGGTGGTGGACACCATCGGCGCCGGGGACACCGTGAACGCGGCGCTCCTGCACGGCCTGTCGGAGATGGGGGCGCTCTCGGCGGAGGCGATGGGGGGACTGGATGACGAGGCCTGGCACCGGCTCCTGAGCTTCGCCGCGCGCGCCGCGGCACTGACCTGCTCCCGGGCGGGGGCGGAACCGCCGTACGCCTCCGAACTGGAGGACTTCTGACTCGCACGCTGTGGCGTTGTCAAGGTTCGCCTGTCTGACCGTGAAACGGACGGCGCCCCACGGGAGTTCCCGTGGGGCGCCGTGACCTGTGGATCTTCTTATCGTTCATCACACGGCAGGTGTGCTGAGCTCCCCGCCGCAGCGGGGGTATCCGGCCTCAGCCACCTGCCTCTATCACTTCGCCCCTGGCTTCTTCCGGCCGCTCGTCTTCTTGGCGGGGGGCTTCGCCGGCCCGGCAGCATCGCTGATCCTCGCCGGGTCCAGGATCTCCCTCAAGAACTTGCCGGTGTGGCTGGCCGGCACCCCCGCGACCTGCTCCGGGGTTCCCTCGGCGACGACGACACCGCCGCCCGCGCCGCCCTCGGGACCCATGTCGACGACCCAGTCCGCGGTCTTGATGACGTCGAGGTTGTGCTCGATGACGATGACCGAGTTGCCCTTGTCGACCAGGCCGGAGAGGACCTTCAGGAGCTTGCTGATGTCCTCGAAGTGCAGACCGGTGGTCGGCTCGTCCAGGACGTAGACGGTCCGCCCGGTGGAGCGGCGCTGGAGTTCGCTGGCGAGCTTGACGCGCTGGGCCTCGCCGCCGGAGAGCGTGGTGGCGGACTGGCCGAGGCGGACGTAGCCGAGGCCGACGTCCTTGAGGGTGCCGAGGTGCCGGGCGATCGAGGGGACCGCCTCGAAGAAGGCCGTGGCCTCCTCGATCGGCATGTTCAGGACCTCGGCGATGGACTTGCCCTTGTAGTGGACCTCCAGGGTCTCCCGGTTGTAGCGGGCGCCGTGGCAGACCTCGCACGGGACGTAGACGTCCGGGAGGAAGTTCATCTCGATCTTGATTGTGCCGTCGCCCGCGCAGTTCTCGCAGCGACCGCCCTTGACGTTGAAGGAGAAGCGGCCGGGCAGGTAGCCGCGGACCTTCGCCTCGCTGGTCTCGGCGAACAGCTTGCGGATGTGGTCGAAGACGCCGGTGTAGGTGGCCGGGTTGGAGCGCGGGGTGCGGCCGATGGGCGACTGGTCGACGTGGACGACCTTGTCGACGAGGTCGTCGCCGTCCACGCGCGTGTGCCGGCCGGGGACGCTTCTCGCGCCGTTCAGCTCGCGCGCCAGGTGCGTGTACAGGATGTCGTTGACCAGCGTGGACTTGCCGGAGCCCGAGACGCCCGTGACGGCGGTGAAGACGCCGAGCGGGAAGGAGACGTCGATGTCCTTGAGGTTGTTCTCGCGGGCGCCGTGCACCGTGAGCTGCCGGGCGGGGTCGCGCGGGCGGCGGACGTCCGGCAGCGGGATGGACTTGCGGCCGGAGAGGTACTGCCCGGTCTGCGACTCGGTGTTGTCGAGCAGTTCCTTGTAGGAGCCGCTGTGGACGACCTTGCCGCCGTGCTCACCGGCGCCGGGGCCGATGTCGACGATCCAGTCGGCGACCTTGATGGTGTCCTCGTCGTGCTCGACGACGATGAGGGTGTTGCCCATGTCGCGCAGCCGCACCAGCGTCTCGATGAGCCGGTGGTTGTCGCGCTGGTGCAGGCCGATGGACGGCTCGTCGAGGACGTACAGGACGCCGACGAGGCCGGAGCCGATCTGGGTGGCGAGGCGGATGCGCTGGGCCTCGCCGCCGGAGAGCGTGCCGGCGGCGCGGTTCAGCGAGAGGTAGTCGAGGCCGACGTCGACCAGGAACCGCAGCCGCTCGTTGACCTCCTTCAGGACGCGCTCGGCGATCTTCTTGTCGCGCGCGTTGAGCCTCAGCTCGCCCAGGAAGTCCGCGCAGTCGCTGATGGACATCCCGGAGACCTCGGCGATGGACTTCCCCATGACCGTGACCGCGAGGACGATCGGCTTGAGCCGGGTGCCCTCGCAGGCCGGGCAGGGCACCTCGCGCATGTAGCCCTCGAAGCGCTCGCGGCTGGCGTCGCTCTCGGACTCGCTGTGCCGGCGCTTCACGAACGGCACGGCGCCCTCGAAGGGCGTCGTGTAGACCCGCTCGCGGCCGTAGCGGTTGCGGTAGCGGACCTCGATCTGGGTCTTGTGCCCGTACAGCAGGGCCTTCTTGGCGCGCTGCGGGAGCCCGGCGAAGGGGATGTCGGTGCGGAAGCCCAGGGCGTCGGCGAGGGCGCCGACCAGGCGGCCGAAGTAGTCCTTCGTGTGGCCGTGGGACCAGGGGTGGATGGCGCCCTCGTCGAGCGACTTGTCCTCGTCGGGGACGATCAGTTCGGCGTCGACCTCCATGCGTGTGCCGATGCCGCTGCACTCCGGGCAGGCGCCGAAGGGTGAGTTGAAGGAGAAGGAGCGCGGCTCCAGCTCCTCGAAGGAGAGGTCGTCGTACGGGCAGTACAGGTGCTCGGAGTACATGCGCTCGCGCTCGGGGTCGTCGGCCGGGAGGTCGACGAAGTCGAGGACGACCATGCCGCCGGAGAGGCCGAGCGCGGTCTCGACGGAGTCGGTGAGGCGGCGCTTGGCGCTGTCCTTCACGGTGAGGCGGTCGATGACCACCTCGATCGTGTGCTTCTCCTGCTTCTTCAGGACGGGCGGCTCGGAGAGCTGGATCGTCTCGCCGTCGACGCGCGCGCGGGCGTAGCCCTTGGTCTGGAGGTCGGCGAAGAGGTCGACGAACTCGCCCTTGCGCTCGCGCACGAGCGGCGAGAGGACCTGGAAGCGGCTGCCCTCGGGGAGCTCCAGGACCTTGTCGACGATGGCCTGCGGCGACTGGCGCGAGATCGGGCGCCGGCACTGGGGGCAGTGCGGTTTGCCGATGCGGGCGAAGAGCAGCCGCAGGTAGTCGTAGACCTCGGTGATCGTGCCGACCGTGGAGCGGGGGTTGCGCGAGGTCGACTTCTGGTCGATCGAGACGGCCGGGGAGAGGCCCTCGATGAAGTCGACGTCGGGCTTGTCCATCTGGCCGAGGAACTGGCGGGCGTACGAGGAGAGGGACTCCACGTAGCGCCGCTGACCCTCCGCGAAGATCGTGTCGAAGGCGAGGGAGGACTTGCCCGAACCGGACAGGCCCGTGAAGACGATGAGCGAGTCACGGGGCAGGTCGAGCGAGACGTTCCTCAGATTGTGCTCGCGCGCGCCACGGACGATGAGACGGTCGGCCACGCCGGTCCGCACCTTTCTTGAGAGAAGTGACAGGGGCGGGGCCCCCGTCTTTCCCAGACTAGGGGGAGCCACTGACAACGCCGGTCGGATTCACGGGTTGCGAACAATCCCCTGCCATCCAGCATGCCCGACGCCTGCAAGCCACCGTATCGCACGTACATTCGATTCACGGTCGCTTCAAGACTCCTTCACCCGATGGAGTGACGGGGCTAGGGTCGGCCCCATGACTGATCACGTGCGTGACCTGGACTCTGTACGGGAAGCGACGGAGCGGCTGCTGAGCGCGGTCGCCGGGCTGGACAACGCGTCGGTCGCCGAACCGTCACGGTTGCCCGGCTGGAGCCGCGGCCACGTCCTCGCCCACCTCGCCCGCAACGCCGACGCTCTGGTGAACGTCCTGGGCGGCCGTCCGATGTACGCGACCGCCGAGGTCCGGGACGCGGACATCGAGCGGGACGCCCCGCGCGCGCTGGAGGTCCACCTCGCCGACCTGCGCGCGAGCAACGCCCGCTTCCTGGCCGCGGGCGCCGCCCCGGCCGACTGGTCGCGGACGGTGGTCCTGCGCAACAACATCGAGGACAGCGCCTCCCGTATCCCCTTCCGCCGCTGGGCCGAGGTCGAGCTGCACCACGTGGACCTGGGCATCGGGTACGGCCTGAAGGACCTCCCGGAGGACTTCACCGCGCGGGAGATCGGCTTCCTCGCGGACCGGTACGCCGGTCTCGACGCGGTTCCGCCGACCCGGCTGACGGACGGCACGCGCGTGTGGCGCACGGGCCGGGCGGCGGACGTCCCCGAGGTGACCGTCTCCGGGGCCGGGGCGGAGCTGCTGGGCTGGCTCGCGGGGCGCTCCGGCGAGTCCGCGCCGGTCGCCGACGGCGGCCTCCTGCCGACGCTGCCCCCGCTATAGGCTGCGGTCATGACGTACAGCGGACAGGTGACGGTCGGTGGCCCGGCGGACGTGCACGAGCTGAAGGACCTGATGATCACCAAGATCGCGGTCGGCCCGATGAACAACAACGCCTACCTGCTGCGCTGCCGGGCCACGGACGAGCAGCTGCTGATCGACGCGGCGAACGACGCGCACACCCTGCTCGGGACGGTCGGTGACGACGGCATCGCCTCCGTCGTCACGACCCACCAGCACGGCGACCACTGGCAGGCGCTCGCGGAGGTCGTGGCGGCCACCGGCGCGCGCACGTACGCGGGGCGCGCGGACGCGGAGGGCATCCCGGTGCCGACGGACGTCCCGGTCGACGACGGTGACGTGATCCGGGTGGGCCGCGTGGAGCTGACCGCGCGTCACCTGGTGGGGCACACGCCGGGGTCGATCGCGCTGGTCTACGACGACCCGCACGGCCATCCGCACGTATTCACCGGCGACTGCCTGTTCCCCGGCGGGGTGGGCAACACCCGCAAGGATCCGGAGGCGTTCGCGAGCCTCATCCACGACGTGGAGACGAAGCTCTTCGACGTCCTCCCGGACGAGACGTGGGTCTACCCGGGCCACGGCGACGACACGACCCTGGGCGCCGAGCGTCCGCAGCTCCCGGAGTGGCACGCGCGCGGGTGGTGAGACCCACCCCGTAGAGACGCACCCCGTAGAAGCCCACCCCGTAGAAGCCCCGTCTCCGCGCCCCGTGTGAATCGCGCACCCGCGCCGGGCCGCCGCACGCGCTCCCCGCGCGCGGGTGCGTGCGGTCCACTGGTCCACGTGCCCCGCGCGGGAAGACGGCTCCCGCTCGGCACGGGCCGCCGGTCTTTCGTATTCCCCGCCCTTGGCCGGCGGCCCAGGCACCTCTGGCGCCGCCCCGTTCACGTGAGCGCAACAGACGTTCCCACTATGCGGACACCCACTGTCGTGAACTGGACAAACCGGCGCTTTCGCTGCCACTCTCCGGCCATGCGCCTCGTCCCCCGTGTCCAGCGCCGTGCTCTCACGGCCGCCGTCGTCGCCCTCCTCGCCACCGCCGTGGGCTGTGCTCCCCAGCCGGACGCCAAGGCGGGTGCGACGCCCTCCGGTTCGTCGTCCGGCGCCGCGTGCGCGAAGGGCGCCCTGACGACCACGGCGTCCGGCAAGCTGACCGTCGGCACCGACACGCCCGCGTACGAACCGTGGTTCAAGGACGACAAGCCGTCCAACGGCCAGGGCTTCGAGTCGGCCGTCGCCTACGCGGTGGCACAGCGGCTGGGGTACGGCAAGAGCGCCGTCGTCTGGCAGACCGTGCCGTTCAACAAGGCGTTCGCGCCCGGCGTGAAGACCTTCGACTTCGACATCAACCAGGTGTCGGTCAGCGCCGAGCGCAGGAAGGCCGTCGACTTCTCGTCCGGCTACTACGACGTCCGCCAGGCCGTGATCGCGCTGAAGGGCACCAAGGCAGCGCAGGCGAAGAGCCTCGCCGACCTGAAGGGCCTCAAGCTGGGCGCCCAGGTCGGCACGACGAGCCTGGAGTACATCCAGGACGTGGTGAAGCCGGGCCAGGAGGCCGCCGCGTACGCCGAGAACGACCAGGCCAAGGCCGCGCTCCAGAACAAGCAGGTCGACGCGATCGTCGTGGACCTGCCGACCGCGTTCTACATCACCGGCGCCGAGATCACCGACGCCACGATCGTCGGCCAGTTCGAGCACCGGAGCGGCACTCCCGAGCAGTTCGGGCTGGTCCTCGACAAGGGCAGCGCGCTCACGCCCTGTGTGACGGCCGCCGTGGACGCCCTGCGCAAGGACGGCACGCTCGCGAAGCTGGAGCAGCAGTGGCTGTCCGACGCGGTCGACGCCCCGGTGCTCAAGTGACGGTCACCAAGACCGAGGAGGAGCACGCGTACACCCCGTCGGAGCGCCGTCTGGAGCGCGAGCGCTACCGGCGCGCGCGTGCGCGCAGGGCGACGGCCATCGCCGCGCTGTCGACGCTCGTCGTCGGCACGGTGCTCTATCTGGTCGTCGTCAACGCGCCGGGCTGGCAGCGCACCAAGGAGACCTTCTTCGACGCGCACTACGCGCGCGAGGCGCTGCCCAAGGTCCTCGAAGGGCTGTGGCTGAACCTGCGGCTGCTGGTGGTCTGCGGGGCGGCCGTCCTGGTGCTCGGCATGCTGATCGCCATCGCGCGCACGCTGCGCGGCCCGGTGTTCTTCCCGCTGCGGGTGCTGGCCGCCGCCTACACGGACTTCTTCCGGGGCCTGCCGCTGATCATCAACCTGATGATCGTCGTCCTGGGCGTGCCCGCGCTGCGCCTCCAGGGGGTGACGGTCGATCCGGTGCTGCTGGGCGGTACGGCGCTGACGCTGACGTACTCGGCGTACGTGGCGGAGGTGTTCCGCGCGGGCATCGAGTCCGTGCACCCCTCGCAGCGTGCGGCGGCCCGCTCGCTGGGGCTGTCGAACCGGCAGGCGCTGCGCCACGTGGTGCTGCCGCAGGCGGTGCGCCGTCAGGTGCCGCCGCTGCTCAACGACCTGGTGTCCCTCCAGAAGGACACCGGCCTGGTGTCGATCGGCGGCGCGATCGACGCGGTACGCGCGGCGGACATCATCGTCGGGCGGAGCCTGAACTACACGCCGTACATCGTCGCGGGGCTGCTGTTCGTGGCGCTGACGATCCCGATGACCCGGTTCACGGACTGGGTGACGGCGCGGATGGACCGTCAGCGGTCCCAGGGAGGTACGGCATGAGCGGCGCGCCGGTGCTGCGGATGGAGTCCGTGCGCAAGACGTTCGGCGGGTCCGTCGTCCTCAGGGACGTCGATCTGGAGGTCGCCCCGCACACCGTGACCGCGCTGATCGGCGCCTCCGGTTCGGGCAAGTCGACGCTGCTGCGGTGCGCGAACCTGCTGGAGGACATCGACGACGGCGCGATCTGGCTGGACGGCGAGGAGATCACCGACCCGCGCGTGGACCAGGACGCGGTGCGGCGCCGGATCGGCGTGGTCTTCCAGTCGTACAACCTGTTCCCGCACATGACGGTGCTGGAGAACATCACGCTCGCCCCGCGCCGCGTCCACGGCGTGCCCCGGGAGGAGGCCGAGGAACGGGCCAGGGAGCTCCTGGAGCGCCTCGGACTGGCCGGCAAGGCATCCGCGTACCCCGACAGGCTCAGCGGCGGCCAGCAGCAGCGTGTGGCGATCGTGCGGGCCCTCGCGGTGCGGCCCCGGCTGCTGCTCCTCGACGAGATCACCGCCGCGCTCGACCCGGAGCTGGTCGGCGAGGTCCTGAACGTCGTCCGCGACCTGAAGGGCGACGGGATGACGATGGTGCTGGCCACCCACGAGATGGGCTTCGCGCGCGAAGTCGCCGACCAGGTCTGCTTCCTGGACGGCGGGGTCGTGCTGGAGCGCGGCAGCGCCGAGGAGATCTTCGGCGCGCCGCGACAGGAGCGCACCCAGCGGTTCCTGCGGCGGATCGTGGAGGCCGGCCGCCTGTAGCCCGGTAAGGGGCGTCAGCCATGGGCGGCGCTCCTTACCCGCTTACCCGCACAGCCTGTTCACGCCCGCGCCGACCCCGCCAGCGCCGCGACCCGCTCCACCCCGAACACGTACCCCTGCACCCCGCACCCCGCGATCACCCCGTCCGCGCGCAGGGACACGTACGAGTGGTGCCGGAACGCCTCGCGCTGGTGGATGTTGGAGATGTGGACCTCGATGACCGGCAGCCCGTCGCAGGTGTTGAGGGCGTCGAGGATCGCGACGGAGGTGTGCGAGTAGGCGCCGGGGTTGATGACGATCCCGCAGTGGTTGAGCCGTGCCTCGTGGATCCAGTCGACGAGTTCGCCCTCGTGGTTGGACTGCCGGAGGTCGACCGTGCCGCCGTGCACGGCCGCCGCCTTGGCGCACAGGGCCTCGACGTCCGCGAGCGTGTCGGACCCGTAGATCTCCGGCTGGCGCTGCCCCAGGAGGTTCAGGTTGGGGCCGTTGAGGATCATGATCGGGGCGTTGGCCAGGGTGCGGGGCACGGTTCCTCCGGTCCGGTCGGGGCGGTCCGGCGGAGCCGCCGCTCACCCCCGGTTTATCACGGTGCGCCGTTCGGGTGAGGCCCGTACCGTGCGGTCATGGCAGCTCCCGCGTATCCGCCCAAGCCGTCCCCCGGTGACCGTGTCGCCGTCGTCTCCCCCTCCGCCGGGCTGCCGGGCCTGTTCCCACGCCCCTTCGATCTCGGACTCGCGCGCCTGCGCGAGGAGTTCGGCCTCGTCCCGGTCGAGTACCCGACGACCCGGCGGACGGGCGCCACCCCGCGCGAGCGCGCCGCCGATCTGCACGCCGCCTTCGCGGACCCGGAGATCAAGGCGGTGATCGCGTCGATCGGCGGCGACGACCAGATCACCGTCCTGCCCTTCCTGGACCGCGAGCTGATCCGCGCGCACCCGAAGCCGTTCTTCGGGTACAGCGACAACACCAACCTGCTGGCCTACCTGTACAGCACCGGGATCGTGGGCTACCACGGCGGAAGCGTCATGGTGCAGTTCGGCCGCCCGCTCGCCATGGACGGCGAGAGTGCCGACTCCCTGCGCGCGGCCCTGTTCACCTCGGGCCCCTACGAACTGCGCCCCGCCGCGCGCTGGAGCGACGTCGAGGGCGACTGGGCCGACCCGGAGACCTTCACGCGCGCGCCCGAGACCCGCCCCGGCACCGGCTGGACCTGGCTGAACGCCGACCGCGTGGTGGAGGGCCGCAGCTGGGGCGGCAACGTGGAGATCCTGGCCTGGCTCCTGATGGCCGACCGTGAGATCGCCGCGGACCCTTCGGTGTACGACGGCGGCGTGCTGTTCCTGGAGACGTCCGAGGATCTCCCGAGCGCTTCGGAGGTCTTCGGCGTCCTGCGCAGCATGGGCGAGCGCGGCCTCCTGAGGCGTTTCCCGGCGCTTCTCATGGGCCGGGCGAAGACCTGGTCCTTCGAGCGGCCGAACGGCCCTCAGGCGAGCGCACAGTACGCCGCCGACCAGCGAGCGGCGGTCGAGCGGGCGCTGAAGACGTACGCCCCGGACACGATGGCCGTCTTCGACGTCGACCTCGGCCACACGAACCCTCAGGTCGTCGTCCCCTACGGCGGTGTCGTACGGGTCGACGGTCCCGCGCGGCGCGTCGTCGTGCACTACTGAGCCGCCGGGGCGCGCCCCCGATGCTCCGTGCGCCGCCGTGACTCACGGTGGTCACGGCTGGTTGACGCGGTATGCAGCCTGTACGCGCGGTGACAGCACCGGCATCACCCTCCATGCCCCGGCTCGCCGCCGCCTCCCTCGCGGGGACGGCGATCGAGTTCTACGACTTCTCCGTCTACGGGACGGCGGCGGCGCTCGTCCTGGGGCCCCTGTTCTTCCCGACGTTCTCGCCCCTCGCGGGCGCGCTGGCGGCCTTCGGGACGTTCGCGGTCGGGTTCGTCGCGCGTCCCCTGGGGGCGGTGCTGTTCGGGCATGTCGGCGACCGTCACGGACGGCGTCCGGTGCTGGTGGTGTCGCTGCTCCTGACGGGTGCGTCGACCGTCGCGGTCGGCTGCGTCCCGTCGTACGCCTCGATCGGGGTGGCCGCGCCGGTACTGCTGCTCGTGCTGCGGTTCCTCCAGGGGCTGGGGCTCGGCGGCGAGTGGGGTGGAGCGGTGCTGCTGACGGCGGAACACGCGCCGCCCGGGCGGCGGGCTCTGTGGTCGAGCTTTCCGCCCGTGGGAGGTGCCGTGGGGTTCGTGCTCGCCAACGGGGTGATGCTGGGGCTGTCGGCGGGGCTCTCGCAGGCGCAGTTCGCGTCCTGGGGGTGGCGGGTGCCGTTCTGGGCCGCCGGGGTCCTCGCGGTCGCGGGGCTGTGGCTGCGGTCGTCCCTCGCGGAGAGCCCGCGCTTCCTGGAGATCGACGACCACGCGCGCGTGCCGCTCGTCGAGGTGTTCGTCCGCCACTGGCGGCTCCTCCTGCTGACGGCCGGAGCGCTGGCCGCCGGGTACGCGGTCTTCTACGCGGTGACGACCTGGTCGCTCGCGCACGCGACGGAACGGCTCGGTGTGAGCCGTACCGTCATGCTGACGTGCGTCATGGCCGCCGTCGTCGTGCAGGGGGTGCTCACCCCGTTCGCGGCTCATCTGGGGGACCGGTTCGGGCGACGGCCGGTGTGCATGACCGGGTGCGTGCTGACGGCGCTGTGGATGTTCCCGGCGGTCGCGCTCCTGGCGACCGGTGAGCCGCTGCCGATGTTCCTCGGGATCCTGGGGGCGCTGCTCGCGTTCACCCTGATGTTCGCCGCGATCGGCGCGTATCTGCCGGAACTCTACGAACCGCGTGTCCGTTGTACGGGTGCGGCGGTCGGCTACAACCTCGGCGGGGTCATCGGGGGCGCGCTCACCCCGGTCGTCGCGACGGCGCTGGCCGAGGGCTCCGGCCGGATGCCGTGGGCAGTGGCGGCGTACCTGACGGCGGTGGCGCTGGTGAGCCTGGGCTGCTTCGCGCTGCTGCCGGAGACGCGGCCGGTGGCGGTCGTGCGAGGGCCCGCGGTGGACCGCGTCACGGGTTGACCGCCAGCTCCAGGTACGCGGCGAACAGCACGAGGTGCACGCCCCCTTGCAGCGGCGTGGCCCGCCCCGGCACCACCGTCAGGGAGCCGACGACGACGGTCAGGGCGAGCAGGACCATGTGGGTCGAGCCGAGGCCGAGGACGAGCGGGCCGGAGAGCCAGACGGAGGCAAGGGCGACGGCCGGGATCGTCAGGCCGATGCTGGCCATGGCGGAGCCGAGGGCGAGGTTGAGGCTGGTCTGGACGCGGTCGCGGCGGGCGGCCCGCAGGGCGGCGATGGTCTCGGGGAGCAGGACCAGCAGGGCGATGACGACGCCGACGACCGCGTGGTGCAGTCCGGCCGACTCGACGCCCGACTCGATCGTCGGGGAGACGCCTTTGGCGAGGCCGACCACGCCGATCAGGGCGAAGCCGAGGAGGCCGAGGCTGACGTACGCCGTCCGGACGCTCGGCAGGTCGGCGTGGTCGTCGGCGTCCAGGACGTCGCCGTCGTGGGTGACCGGCAGGAAGTAGTCGCGGTGCCGTACGGTCTGGGTCGCCACGAACAGGCCGTACAGGACGAGGGACGACAGCGCGGCGAACGTGAGCTGGACCGTGGAGAACTCCGGTCCCGGCTTGCTGGTCGTGAACGTCGGCAGGACCAGGCTGAGCACGGCCAGCGTCGCGACGGTCGCGAGCGCGGCGCCGGTGCCCTCCGGGTTGAAGACCGCCGTGCCGTGCCGCAGCGAGGCGACGAGCAGGCACAGGCCGAGGATGCCGTTGCAGGTGATCATCACGGCGGCGAAGACGGTGTCCCGCGCGAGCGTGGAGCTCTTGTCGCCGCCGTCCGCCATCAGGGTGACGATCAGGGCGACCTCGATGATCGTGACGGCGACCGCGAGGACCAGCGAGCCGAAGGGTTCGCCGACCCGGTGGGCGATGACCTCGGCGTGGTGGACGGCCGCGAGGACGGCCCCGGCGAGGACCAGGGTGACCAGCGCGACGACCGCGCCGGGCAGGTCGCGGCCCCACGTGAACACCAGGAGGACGACCGCCAGTACCGGGATCGCCGTCGTCCAGCGGGCGGTGAGCGCCCGAAGCCCAGTGATCATGCGGCGATCGTCGCAGACGGGGTGCGGGGGTGCATGTGGAGCTCCAAGGGGGTCCGGCGCAGACGAGTGATGCCCCGGCGCACGGCCGGAGCACCACTCGGGGCGGTACGGGGATCAGCTGCTGATGCTGTCCTTCGGCGAGGACTCGGTGCCGGACCCGGTGCCGTCCTGCGCCGCCTCGGCCTCCGCCTGCTTCTTGGAGGCCCTCAGGCTCGTGATGGTCGTGACGACCAGGACCGAGCAGATGACGCCCAGGGAGACCGGGATGCTGATCTGCGGGACGTGCAGCCCCGACTCGTGCAGCGCGTGCAGGACCAGCTTGACGCCGATGAAGCCGAGGATGACGGAGAGGCCGTAGCTGAGGTGGACCAGTTTGCGCAGCAGCCCGCCGAGGAGGAAGTACAGCTGGCGCAGGCCCATGAGGGCGAACGCGTTGGCGGTGAAGACGATGTACGGGTCCTGGGTGAGGCCGAAGATCGCGGGGATCGAGTCGAGCGCGAACAGGACGTCCGTGGTGCCGATCGCAAGGATGACGACCAGCATCGGGGTCATGACCCGCTTGCCGTTCTCCTGGATCCACAGCTTCGTGCCGTGGTAGCGGTCGGCGACGCCGAAGCGCTTCTCGGCGGCCTTGAGGAGCTTGTTCTCCTCGAACTCCTCGTCCTCCTCGTCGGCACGCGCCTCCTGGATGAGCTTCCAGGCGGTCCAGATGAGGAAGGCGCCGAAGATGTAGAAGACCCAGGAGAAGTTGGCGATGATCGCGGCTCCGGCGGCGATGAAGATCGCCCGCAGGACCAGGGCGATGAGCACGCCGATGAGCAGGACCCGCTGCTGGTACTGCGTGGGCACCGAGAACTTCGCCATGATCAGGATGAAGACGAAGAGGTTGTCGACGCTCAGCGACTTCTCGGTGATGAACCCGGCGAAGAACTCGCCCGAGGGCTCACCGCCGCCGAATATCGCGAGCCCGAGACCGAAGAGCCCGGCGAGGGCGATCCAGACGACCGTCCAGATCCCCGCCTCCTTGATGGACACGTCGTGCGGTTTGCGGCCGATGAAGAAGTCGACCGCGATGAGGGCACTGAGGCCCACGATCGTCAGGACCCACAGGGTCAAGGAAACATCCACTGCTGCGCCTCCGGCAGTACGTAACGGCAGATACTCAGCGTCGCGTCGCGCTGCCGGAGGTCTCTTCCACCCACGTGTGGGCCGACGCCCCGGGATCTGGCCTGATCCGTATTGACGGGTACGCCGCAGTTGTCAGGGAGTACTCCCCTCCGTACGGAAAACAGTACCTCAATCACCAAGGAACGGTAAAGCGATTGGCAAAAGAAAGATCAAAAACGCAGGTCAGGGCGCTTTACCAGGGCTTGGTGCGAGCTGCCGCGACCTGCGCGAGCACCTGCTGGAGCACCCCGCTGCCGGGCGGCACGAGCGCCGGTTCGTACGTCCACGCGTGCCCCACCCACGGGTCGGCGAGGTAGTCGTCCGGCACCGGCGTCAGCCGCAGCAGGGACCGCCACAGCGGGTCGAGCAGCGGGCCGTACGCGGACGCGTCCTCCCGGTCGGCGACCATCATCAGGTGCACGCCGACGGCCGGGCCCTCGTCCGCGAGGTAGCGCAGCTGCGTCACCGCGCGGTCGTCGAAGCCGTGCGGGAAGTCGTTCACGACGAGGAGCTGGTGCGCGGTGTCGAAGTCCGGCGGCAGCGCGTCCGGGGCACCGCCGCGCACCGCCATCTGCACCAGGTCGACGCGCTGCGTGAGCCGCCCGAGGACATCCGCGACCCCGGCGGCGCCCACGGCCGGCGGCCCGGCCAGCACGCCCGCTCCGGCCAGCGGGGCCAGGGACGACGCCGCCGAACCGGCCGCGTCCACGACGTGCACCGCGAACGCGCCCGCCGGGTGCGCCGCGAGCAGCCGGGCCACGTGCGCGACGGCCGTGTCCATCGCGAGCCGCCGTACGTCGTACGCGTCGACGACCGCGCCGTCCGCCGCGCCGACCGCCCCGCTGTCGATCCACAGCCCCCGCTCCAGCGGCAGCCTGACCAGCATCGGGATGCGCAGCCGCTCGCTCTCCGGCAGCCGCAGGTCGCCCAGGCGCAGGGCCATGGGGGGTTCCTCGGGAACCCGGTAGGCGTGCCAGACCGGGTTGTCCCAGCCCGCGTAGGGCGGCGGGAGCGCGGGTTCGACGACCTCGGACTCGGCGACGAGTTGCGCCAGGTCGCGGTCGAGCACCTCGCGCGCCTGGTCCATCAGCTGCGTGTGCTTCGCGCGCGCCGCCTCCCGCGCGGCGTCGGCCTGCCCGCCCATCCGCGCGCGCGGGTCCGCGAGCGCCTCGTCCAGCTCACGCTCCATGCGCGCGTCCGCGAAGTCGACGGCGCTGCGGTAGGCGGCCGTCGTGCGCGCGTAGTCCTCGAACATGCCCCACACCTGGTTGTAGAGCCGCTCCTCCATCGACCACCCGGTCGCGTCCCCCGCGACGGGCCGCGCGGGCTGCCCGGGCGAGACCGGGGACGCGGCCGGCGGGGGCGGCGGCGGGGTCGTACGGCGGCGGGGGTGGGTGTAGTCGACGCCGCCGTCCTGCGCGGACTGCGCGCCGTAGAGGCCGGCGCCCTGCGGGGGCGCGGCGGGGGCTTCGTCGTAGGGGCTGCCGTACGGGCCGGCGGGCGCCGCCGGGCGGCCGGTGCCGGACGCGGCTGCGGGCGCCTGGGAGTCGTACGGTGTCGGGTTCTGGTCCGGGGTGAGGGGGGCCGGGATCGGCGGGGCCGGGGTGGGGGCGGTGGCCTGCTGGATGGTGGCGGCGACCTGGTGGGCCTGGGGCAGGCCCTGGTCGGTGAGGAGTTCGGCGAGGCCGCCCGCGTAGCCCTGGCCGACGGCGCGGACCTTCCAGGCGCCCTGGCGGCGGTACAGCTCGACGGCGACGACGGCCGACTCGGCGTCGAGGCCGGTGAGGGTGAACGTCGCGAGGTCGGTGCCGCCCTCGCCCGCGACCGCGACGAACGGGGCCGCGGAGGCGCCGAAGCGGACGGCCCCGGCGCCGGCCGGCAGCGCGAGCAGCACGTGCACGCGGTGCGCGCGCTGCGGTACGGCGTCCAGGTCGACGGTGATGCGGTGCTCGCGGGCGGCCTGCCGGGGGACCTCCAGGCCGGGCAGGGCGGGCGCGCCGGGGTGGGCGACCCACTCGGGGCCGGGGACGCGCCCCTGGTCGTCGCCCAGCGTCACCCCGGCCACGACCGGGGCCGCGGCCGAGACCCTGATCACCAGGCGGACCTGGGAGAGCGGATGGTTCTGCCCCCGTGTCAGCTCGGCCGTCATCGCCTGTCGTCCCCCTGTGTCGTGCTGTGTGGTTGTGGTGCCGCGGCCCTCAGAGGACCGGCTGGATGGCCGGCATGAGGTCCTGGAAGGTGCGGCCGTTGGCCGGGGTGCCGATGGCGGTCATCGACCAGCCCTGGCCCACGCGGTGCACCTTGGCCATGATCTGGGCCGTGTAGTTGCCGCCGCCCGCGAGGGTGTAGCGCGCCAGCTCCTGGCCGTTGGTCTCGTCGACGAGGCGGCAGAACGCGTTCTGCACCTCCTGGAAGGTCTGGCCCGTGAACGAGTTGACGGTGAAGACGATCTGGTCGATGTGGACCGGCACGCGCGAGAGGTCGACGAGGATCGCCTCGTCGTCCCCGCCCTGGCCGACGCCGCCTACCAGGTTGTCGCCGGTGTGGCGCACGGAGCCGTCGTCGCTCACCAGGTGGCGGAAGAACACGACGTCGACCGGCTGCTGGTCCGCGAAGAGGACCGCGGAGGCGTCGAGGTCGATCTCGCGGGTGCGGGAACCGAACAGGCCGCGCCGGGGGGCCGCCTGCCAGCCGAGACCCATCCGCACCGCGCTCAGGCTGCCTCCGTCGTTCTTCTGAAGACTGATTGCCTGACCCTTGGTCATGTTGACGGTCACGAGCCGATTCCCCTCTCGAACTTCCCCTGTTCCCGCGGGCTCCGCGGATGCCCAGAACCCTACGCAAGGCCACTGACAGTGCCGTACCCGGGAGCGCGTTTTGTGTCGGTCCTGCAACACAGGGCGTACGGCGCGGCGCTCCCGGATACGCGGGTCATGCCAGGCCCGCCTCCTTCATCTGGCGCAGTTCCTTCTTCATCTCGGAGACCTCGTCCCTGAGGCGGGCGGCGACCTCGAACTGGAGGTCGGCGGCGGCGGCGCGCATCCGCTCGGTCATCGCCTCGATCTGGTCGGCGAGGTCGGCGGCCGGCGTGTCCGTCGGGACGGTGTCCTTGGCCTTGCCCCTGGCCGCCTTGGCGGACTTGGCGCGGGCCTTCTCGCCGAGCGACGGCACGGGCGCCTTGGTGCCGCGGCCGTCCTTCTTGGCGCGGTAGCCGCTGCCGAGGAGCTGTTCGGTGTCGACCTCCTCGCGCGCGATCTGGGCGACGATGTCGTTGATCTTCTTGCGCAGCGGCTGGGGGTCGATGCCGTTCGCCGTGTTGTAGGCGACCTGCTTCTCGCGGCGCCGGTTGGTCTCCTCGATGGCGCGCTCCATCGCGGGGGTGATCCGGTCGGCGTACATGTGGACCTGTCCGGAGACGTTGCGCGCGGCGCGGCCGATGGTCTGGATCAGGGAGGTGCCGGAGCGCAGGAAGCCCTCCTTGTCGGCGTCGAGGATCGCGACCAGGGAGACCTCGGGCAGGTCGAGGCCCTCGCGCAGGAGGTTGATGCCGACCAGGACGTCGAACTCGCCGGCGCGCAGTTCGCGCAGGAGCTCGATGCGGCGCAGCGTGTCGACGTCGCTGTGCAGGTAGCGGACCTGGATGCCGAGTTCGAGGAAGTAGTCGGTGAGGTCCTCGGCCATCTTCTTGGTGAGGGTGGTGACCAGGACGCGTTCGTCCTTCTCGACCCGGCCGCGGATCTCGTGCACCAGGTCGTCGATCTGGCCCTCGGTGGGCTTGACGACGACCTCGGGGTCGATGAGGCCGGTGGGACGGATGATCTGCTCGACGGTGCCGTCCGCGCGCGAGAGTTCGTACTTGCCGGGGGTCGCCGACAGGTAGACCGTCTGCCCGATGCGCTCCTGGAACTCCTCCCACTTCAGGGGGCGGTTGTCGAGCGCCGAGGGGAGGCGGAAGCCGTGGTCGACGAGGGTGCGCTTGCGGGAGGCGTCGCCCTCGTACATCGCGCCGATCTGCGGGACCGTGTTGTGCGACTCGTCGATGACCAGCAGGAAGTCGTCCGGGAAGTAGTCCAGGAGGGTGTTGGGCGGGGAGCCCGGTTCACGGCCGTCGAAGTGCATCGAGTAGTTCTCGACGCCGGAGCAGGAGCCGATCTGGCGGAGCATCTCCAGGTCGTACGTCGTGCGCATGCGCAGGCGCTGGGCCTCCAGGAGCTTGCCCTGCTTCTCCAGTTCGGCGAGGCGCTCGCCGAGTTCCTTCTCGATGTCGTTGGCGGCGCGCTCCAGGCGCTCGGGGCCCGCGACGTAGTGGGAGGCCGGGAAGACGTACAGCTGCTGGTCGTCGCTGATGATCTCGCCGGTGAGCGGGTGGAGCGTGGAGAGGGCCTCGATCTCGTCGCCGAACATCTCGATGCGGACGGCGAGTTCCTCGTAGACCGGGAAGATCTCGATGGTGTCGCCGCGCACCCGGAACGTCCCGCGCGTGAAGGCGAGGTCGTTGCGCGTGTACTGGATGTCGACGAAGCGGCGCAGCAGGTCGTCGCGGTCGATCTCCTCGCCGACCTTCAGGGGGACCATGCGGTCCACGTACTCCTGCGGCGTGCCGAGGCCGTAGATGCACGAGACGGAGGCGACCACGACGACGTCCCTGCGGGTGAGCAGCGAGTTCGTCGCGGAGTGGCGCAGGCGCTCGACCTCCTCGTTGATCGAGGAGTCCTTCTCGATGTAGGTGTCCGACTGCGGGACGTACGCCTCGGGCTGGTAGTAGTCGTAGTACGAGACGAAGTATTCGACCGCGTTGTTCGGCAGGAGCTCGCGGAACTCGTTCGCCAGCTGGGCGGCCAGGGTCTTGTTCGGCGCCATCACGAGCGTGGGGCGCTGGAGCTTCTCGATCATCCACGCGGTGGTGGCGGACTTGCCGGTGCCGGTCGCGCCGAGGAGGACGACGTCCTTCTCACCGGCCTCGATGCGCTGGGCCAGCTCGGCGATGGCCGCCGGCTGGTCGCCGCTGGGCTGGTAGGGGCTGACGACCTCGAAGGGCGCCACCGTACGTTCGATGCTGGAAACGGGCCGCATGCCATCCACCGTACGGCCCCCCACTGACAACACGTCCCCATCAGGGGTTTTCCGTGTCAGCGGCGCTGCGGTTCGTGGACCTCGCGGCGGGCGGTGCGGCGGGCGCGGACCCGGGGGCGGCGGCCGGAGTGGTGGCCGGCCGGGTGCGCGGGGACGCCGGGTTTGTGCTCGACGGGCGGTACGGCGGGTCTGCCCATGACCATCAGGGGGTCGAACACGACGACGACGGCCGCGAGCGCGAGGAACGCGAGGGGGCCGATCAGCATCGGGGCGAGCAGGGAGGCGGGCGAGTCGCCGGAGGTGGTGTCACCGGCGTGCACGTGGACGCTGAGGGCGGCCATGCCGGTGTAGTGCATGCCGGTGACGGCGAGGCCCATCACGAGGCTCGCGCCCATGCTCCACAGGAAGCCCCGGACCTGTCCGGCGGCCCACAGCGCGGCTGTCGCGGCGCCCATGGCGATCGCGACGGAGGCCGCGACGGTGAACGTGTTGTACTCCAGGCGCCCGTTGAGCCGCATTCCGGCCATGCCCAGGTAGTGCATGGAGGCGATGCCGAGGCCGGTGATCGTCCCTCCGGTGAACAGCGCGGTTCCCGAGGCCCCCTTGTAGCCGACGATGAAGATCCCGATGCCGACCATGAGGATCGCGACGCCGAGGCTCGCGTACGTGAGGGGTTTGTCGTACCGGATGGGTGCGCCGTGGACGGTGAATCCCATCATCGCGACGAAGTGCATCGTCCAGATGCCGGAGCCGATCGCCGCCGAGCCGAGGGCGAGCCAGCCGGGGCGCCAGGAGTGGGAGACGAGCAGGGCTCTGGTCGTACAGCGCAGACCGAGGGCACCGCCGAGGCAGGCCATGAAGTAGGCCACCAGCGGGGTGACGAGTCCGTAGCTGAATCCGTCGACCGTGCCTTGCATGCGGGGTTGCCCTTCCGCCCTGTTGATTGATTTTCCCTGGAATGCGCCCCTTCCCAGGACCGCCGAGCGGTCAGGGTTGACGCAGAGAGTATGACCCCCACCGGAATGGTCGAACGATTTTCCGGCAAAGAAACACGCCCTTGCCCCACTTGTGCCCCTGGGGTGAGCGCGTGTGGCCGTCTCCATTCATTCTGTGGCCATCCGCGGTCTCCTCCCCCGCCGCCCCTGTGCTGTCACAGTGAATCCCGACGTGATCACAGGAAGCGAGGAGTCGTCATGCACGCGCGCGTAGCCGCCGTTACCTCCACCGCTCTTCTGGGCACCGCCGCGGTCCTTCTGGCGCAGGCGCCGGACGCGAGCGCGGCAGCCCGCCCCGCACCCGTCGTGGTGGCTCACCGGGGCGCCTCCGCGCAGGCGCCCGAGAACACGCTGGCCGCCGTCGACAAAGCGGCCGAAATGGAGGTCGCCTGGGTCGAGAACGACGTCCAGCGGACAAAGGACGGCGAACTCGTGGTGATCCACGACGACACGCTCAGGCGCACCACCAATGCGGCCAAGATCTTCCCGGACCGGGCGCCGTGGAAAGTGAAGGACTTCACCGCGGCGGAGATTGCCCAGCTCGACGCGGGGAGTTGGTTCGGGCCCGCGTTCGCGGGTGAGCGGGTGCCGACGTTGAAGCAGTTCGTGGAGCGCCTCGACACCCACCGGCAGAAACTCCTCCTGGAGATCAAGAATCCGCAGCTCTATCCCGGTATCGAGCAGCAGATCATCAAGGTGCTCGGCAACGAGGGATGGCTCGATCCCTGGCATCTGAACAGCCGTCTGATCGTCCAGAGCTTCGACGCCGCGAGCCTCCGCACGGTGCACAGCCTCAAGCCGGCCGTCCGCACCGGATTCCTCGGCACGCCCGCGGTGGCCGATCTGCCGTCCTACGCGCGGTTCGCCGATCTGATCAATCCCTCGCACACGACGGTCACGAGCGAGTACGTCTCCGCCGTGCACGCGCTGCGGGGGCCGCACCACCGGCGGCTCCAGATGTACGTGTGGACGGTGGACGACGCCGTCAACGCGCGCAAGGTCGCCGGGTTCGGGGTGGACGGGATCATCACGAACAAGCCGGACGTCGTGCGGGACGCGCTGCCGTAGGGGGCCGGGGCCGGTCCGGGGGGCCTTGTCGGTGGCGGGCCGTACGGTGGGGGCATGAGCGGTGACGGGGAGCAGGGGCAGCAGGTCGTGTGGGCCGTCGTGGACAGCGGGATCGGACCGCTGCTGCTGGCGGCGACCGGCCAGGGGCTGGTCAACGTCGTGTTCCACGCGACGGACGCAGTGCGGGAGCGGGCGCTGGAGCGGCTCGGGGACCGGTTGGGGGCGGTTCCCGAGGCGGCGCCCGGCTCGCCCGTGCTGGCCGAGGCGGTGCGCCAGGTCGAGGAGTACTTCGCCGGGCGGCGCCGGGAGTTCACGCTGCCGCTGGACTGGTCGCTGATCTCCGGCTTCAACCGGCGCGTGCTGCGCGAGCTGGCCGCCGGTGTGCCGTACGGGGCGGTCGTCGGGTACGGCGACCTCGCGCGGCGCGTCGGCCGACCGGAGGCCGCGCAGGCGGTCGGGGCGGCGATGGGGTCCAACCCGCTGCCCGTCGTGGTGCCCTGCCACCGGGTCGTGGAGAGCGACGGCGGGATCGGGGGGTTCGGGGGCGGTCTGGAGACCAAGCGGCGGCTGCTGGCGCTGGAGGGGGTGTTGCCGGAGCCGTTGTTCTGAGGCGGGCTCCGGCGCGGGTGCGGTCGGGGGCCGTCGGTCAGTCGTAGTGCCGTGCCTCCAGGACGTTTCCGTCGGGGTCGCTGAAGTAGAAGCTGCGCGGGGCCTTGCCGCGGGCCCCGAAGGAGCCGTGGGCGACGGGGGAGGTCGGGACGTCGAGGGACTCCAGGCGGGCGCGCAGAGCGTCGTAGGCGGCTTCCGGGAGGGCCAGGCAGACGTGGTTGACGGGGTGGCCGGCGCCGGCCGCGGAGTCGGGGAGCATGCGCATGTCGGGTGCCAGGGTGAGGGGCATCAGGTCGATCAGGGTGTCGTCGTTGACCCGTACGGAGGGGAACGGGACCTCGCCCGCCGTGAACTCGGGGAGCCGTACGGGGTCGAGGCCCACCGCGCGCGCGTAGAAGCCGGCGGAGGCGACGGGGTCGCGTACCCAGAGCACGACGTGGTCGAGACGTGCGGAGTTGTCCGTCATGCACCCCAGGCTGGTGGTGTCTCCCACAGGCCGCAAGAGTTTGACCGGCCAGAACGGTCGCCAGAGATGAAAGGGAGAGCGACCGACAGGAGGCGGGCCCGTGGTGCTGATGGTGTCGGAAGAGGTACGGGAGGCGCTCGCCGCGCGCAGGCCCGTCGTGGCACTGGAGTCGACGATCATCGCGCACGGGCTGCCCCGGCCGCGCAACCTCCAGGTGGCGCGCGAGCTGGAGGCCGTCGTCCGCGCGGAGGGCGCCGTACCGGCGACCGTCGCCGTGCTGGACGGGCAGCCGCGCGTGGGGCTCGACGAGAAGCAGCTGGAGCGCATCGCCGACGGTGACGGCATCCGCAAGCTCGGCCACCGCGACCTGCCGCTCGCGGTGGCGTCCGGCGCGAGCGGGGCGACGACCGTCTCCGCGACCGCGCAGCTCGCCGCGCTGGCCGGTGTGCGGGTGTTCGCGACCGGTGGGCTCGGCGGGGTGCACCGGGAGTGGACCCTCACGCAGGACGAGTCCGCCGACCTCGGGCTCCTCGCGCGCACGCGGATCACCGTCGTGTGCGCGGGCGTCAAGTCCATCCTGGACGTCCCCGCGACGCTCCAACGCCTGGAGACGCTCGGCGTGGCCGTCGCCGGGTACGGCACGGACCGCTTCCCCGGGTTCTACCTGTCCGACTCCGGCCACCCCGTGGAGTGGACGCTCCGTACGCCCGGTGAGGTCGCCGAGGTGATGCGGGCTCAGGACCTCCTCGCCGGCCCGGAGTCCGCCCTGATCGTCGCCAACCCCGTCCCCGAGGAACAGCAACTGGAACCGGCCCTCCACGCGCGCGTACTGGCCGACGCGCTGCACGCCTGCGAGGCCGAGAACATCACCGGCCAGGCCGTCACGCCCTTCCTCCTCGACTACCTCGTCCGCCACACCGACGGGGCGTCCCTGGAGGCCAACCTCGCGGCCGTACGCGGCAATGTGCGGCTCGCGGGGCGGATCGCCGCGGCTTGGGCGGGGGATTGAGGGGGCGGGGCGGGAGAGGGGCGTCTGGGGGTGCCGGGGGCACGGGCGGGAGCCGTGCGGGTACCGCCGGGGGCGGGAAGGGCGCCCGCGCGGATGGTCCGGCGGGCGACGCAGCTCACGAGGGGACTCCCGCGCGCGGGGCGGCCGACGGCATCGAGCCTCCCGGCGAGGGCGTCGGCGGCAAGGTGTCCCACGGACGGGCTTCCAGGGGCGGTGCGGCAGCGGGTGCGGTGGGGCCGGGGAGGCTCGGTGGGGGCGGCTCGGGTGGCCCGGTGACCGGGGTGGAGGGTGGTTTCGGGGGGTTGTTGGTCGTGGGGGACGTCGTCACCGATGTGGTCGCGCGGTATCGGGGGCCCTTGGACGTGGGGACCGATACCGCGGCTGTGGTGCGGCGGCTGCCGGGTGGGGCGGGAGCCAATGTGGCGTGCTGGGCGGCCCATTGGGGGTGCGGGGACGTACGCCTGCTGGGGCGGGTCGGCGTGGAGGAGGCGGCGTGGCACGAGCGGGAACTCGTGGGGTGCGGGGTGCGTCCGCACCTGGTCGTCGATCCGGAGGCCCCGACCGGGACGGTCGTCTGTCTGGTCGACTCCGGTGCGGCGGCCGAGCGGACGTTCCTCACGGACAGCGGCGCGGCGTTGCGGCTGGCGCCCGGGGACTGGTCGGACGGACTGCTCGACGGCGTCGTACGCGTGCACCTCTCGGGGTACCTGCTGTTCTCCGCCGACGGGCGCGCGCTGGTCCGCGCCGTCCTCGCGTCCGCCCGCGCGCGTGGCGTGCCGGTGAGCCTCGATCCCGCGTCGGCCGGTTTCCTCAAGGAACTGGGCACCGAACGGTTCCTCGAACTCGTCGACGGCATCGGCGTGCTGCTCCCCAGCCGCGCCGAGGCGTGCCTCCTGACCGGCCTGCGGGACACGGCCGACGCCGCGGTCGAACTCAGCCGCCGCATCCCCCTGGTGATCGCCAAGGACGGCCCCTGCGGCGCCCTGGTCGCCCACGCCGGTTCCCTCCTCGCGCGCGTACCCGCGGTCCCCGCGCAGCCCCGCGACACCACCGGCGCGGGCGACGCGTTCACCGGCGCCTTCCTCGCGACCCTGACGACCGGCGCCTCCCTGGAGGCCGCCGCGACGGAGGGGTGCCGCGCAGGCGCACGCGCGGTGGAGGCGGTGGGGGCTCGGCCGCCGGGGCGGGGGTGAGGGGCGGTACGACGAGCTGGGCGAGCACCGGAGGGGGCGTCCCGGTGTTCGCGTCGCCCTAGCACGCTCACGCGCCACGCAGGCGGCAGGCGGCAGGCGGCAGGCGGCAGGCCAGCCTCGCTCCCCACGGCCCTCGCGCGCGTGCCGATCAGGGATCAGCGCCCCCGCAGCAACCTCGCTCGGTACACCGCCCCGCCACACCGCGTACCGCCCGATGCCCCTGCCCGCTCCCCTCCCGCCTGGCCACGCCCCTCCCCGAAAACACCCCCGCGCCCGCGCTACCCCTTCCTCCCCCACGCCGAGATCATCGGGGCCGTCGCCAGGTCCATCTCTCCGGTCGCCACGTTCGCGAGGTGGCGGTCGATGTCCTCGTCCGTCGCGAGGCCCGCGGTGACGAGGCCGGTGCGGAGGTGGCGGATCGTCGCGGATTCGAGGGCGGCGCAGGCGGGGGAGGCGACGGGGAAGTACGCGTCGGCCTCGACGCGGTGGAGGCCCGCTTCACGCAGGAGACGGGGCAGGCGGCGGCCGTAGGAGAGATCGGCGCCGCGTTCGGCGAGGAGGGTGCGGAAGGCGTGGCGGAGCCGGTTGGCGAGCTGCTGTGCGGGGCCGTGCTCGTCGGGGCACAGGAGGGGCTGGAGGGCGGGGTCGGCGTCCTCGATCAGCAGGCGTCCGCCGGGGCGGAGGGCCTTGATCATGGAGCGCAACGCCCGTTCGCGGTCCGGGACATGGACGAGTACGAGCCTGGCGTGGACGAGGTCGAACCCCTCCCCCGGCGGCTCCTCGGCGCCGACGTCGTGGACGCGGACCTCGATGGGCGGGCGCGCGGCGCGCGCGAGGTGGGTGGTGTCGATGTCAGTGGCGAGGACCCGGCCGGTGGGTCCGACCTTCTTGGCGATCCAGGAGGCGACGGAGGTGCCGCCCGCGCCGACCTCCCAGCAGCGCCAGCCGGGTCCGATGCCGAGCGCTTCGAGGTGGCGGAAGGTGGTGGGGTCGAAGAGCGTGGCGAAGGCGTCGAAGCGCTCTCCCGCCTCGGCCCGCCGGTTGTCGAGGAGATACCCGTCGGTTCGCGTCATGATCGGATCATCCCATTTACCCCGGTTCCCGGATGCGGGCGACGCGGCCGGAAATCCGCTCCCCGCATGGCTTCCCGAGCCGGGGGAACAGAGTTGTCCACAGGGGGGAACAGAGCGGGATCAGAGTTTTCCACAGGCTTACCCGACCCTTGCCCCGACCTGGCACACTGGCCAGCCAAGCGCGGGAAACGCGGCGTACGGGGAGCCGGCGAGGAGATCCACATGACCATGGCGGGGAATCTGCGGAAGGTCACCGGCCTGGGCGGGGTCGGGGGCCTGCGCCGGGTGGCGCGGCTGGCGCGGCGGCGCATGAAGGTCGATCTCAGCCATCACGCGCGCTCGCCGCTGGGTTCCTCCGTGGTGAACTGCGTGACCTACAAGGAGGGTGTCCGGGCGCCCTCCGGCGCCGATCTGGTGGAGACGGTGGAGCGGGTCCGCAAGCAGGGCCACGGATTCGTCTGGCTGGGGCTGCACGAGCCGACGAACGCCGAGTTCGCGGGCATCGCCGAGCTCTTCGACCTGCACCCGCTGGCGGTCGAGGACGCGGTGGAGGCGCACCAGCGCCCGAAGGTGGAGCGGTACGGGGAGACGCTGTTCGCGGTCTTCAAGACGGTCTGCTACGTGGAGCACGAGCAGTTGACGGCGACCAGCGAGGTCGTCAACACCGGCGAGATCATGGTGTTCGTCGGCCCCGACTTCGTGGTCACGGTCCGGCACGGGCGGCACGGCTCGCTGGGCCCGCTGCGCGAGGAGCTGGAGGCGGACCCGGCGCAGCTCTCCAAGGGCCCCTCGGCGGTGCTGCACGCGATCGCGGACCACGTGGTGGACGACTACCTCCACGTCACGGACGCGATGCAGGCCGACATCGACCAGGTGGAGACGGACGTCTTCGCGGAGGACGGCGCGCGGGCCGACCCGGGCCGGATCTACCAGCTCAAGCGTGAACTGCTGGAGCTGAAGCGGGCGGTGGTGCCGCTGGGCCGTCCGCTGCTGGACCTCGCGGACCGTCCGGTGCGGGTGGTCGACCCGGAGATACAGGCGTACTTCCGGGACGTCTCGGACCATCTGCTGCGCGCCACGGAGCAGATCGCCGCCTTCGACGAACTCCTGAACTCGATCCTCCAGGCACATCTGGCGCAGGTGACGGTCGCGCAGAACGAGGACATGCGGAAGATCACCGCGTGGGCGGCGGTGATCGCCGTGCCGACGATGGTGTGCGGGATCTACGGCATGAACTTCGACCACATGCCGGAGCTGCGCTGGAAGTTCGGGTATCCGCTGGTGCTGGGGGTGATAGCGACGGCGTGCCTGGCCCTGTACCGGGGCTTCCGGCGCAACGGCTGGCTCTGACGGAGACCAGACCGGTACGCCGGAAGCGAGCGCGGTACGGTCGCGCCGGAAGCGGGGTCGGGCCGGAGGTACAAAGCGAACCGGTCACGCCGGAACCGCGGAGCAGCCCGGTCACCCCACAAGCGCGGGCCGGTTCACCCGCGGGCGTACACGCTCTCCGCCCACGACGCGATCTGGCTCTCCGTGAGGTGCTGCGCGAGGTCGGCCTCGCTGATCATGCCGACGAGGCGCTTGTTCTCGATCACGGGAAGCCGGCGGATGCGGTGCCCCTGCATCTCCCGGAGCACCTCGTCGACGTCGGCTCCGGCGTCGATCCAGCGGGGCGTGCCCTGGGCCATCTGACCGGCGGTCACCTTGGCCGGGTCGTGCCCCATGGCGACGCAGCCGACGACGATGTCGCGGTCCGTGAGGATGCCGCAGAGCCGTTCGTCGGCGTCGCTGATGGGCAGCGCCCCGACGTCGAGGTCGCGCATCAGCTGGGCGGCGCGGTCGAGGGTCTCGTGCATGGGGATCCACTGGGCGCCCCGGTGCATGATGTCTCCGGCGGTGGTCATGGACTACCTCCCTGGCCGGACGGCCGGCACGGCGCGGACGCGCCGCTGTCCCGGCGCCCTACATTCTTGCCGCGCATCGGGCGGGCCGCATGTCCACGAGGCGGCCCCGGCGACGCCGGGAGTCCCGCCCCGTCAGGAACCCTCAGGCCGAGAACCCCACGACCTTCTCCGGGACGACCCGGATGACCACCCTGGCCTCGTCCTCCTTCTCCGCGGGCGGGTCGATGCCGAGGTACTTGTGCGCGAGGTCGTGCGGGAGCCGCTTCTCGGGGTCCGGGAGGATCTCGGCGCGGCCCCGGATCTCGACCGAGGCGTAGGGGTTCGCGAGGTCGAAGACCGTGACGCTGACGCGGGGGTCGCGGCGCAGGTTGCGCACCTTCTGCCGGTTGTCCAGGGAGGTCAGCAGGACGGTGTCGTCCTCGCGTTTCATCCAGACCACCGAGTTGTGCGGGGCGCCGTCGGGGCCGATGGTCGCGACGGACGCGAAGTTCTTGCCGTCGAGGAGGGCGCGGACGGTGTCGTCGAAGAAGATCGTCATACCGACACCCTAGTTAGATGCACGCGCATACAACAGTGCTGCGGCCGACTCTCCCCCGCCTGTTCGCCCTCAGTGTCCGCTCGCCCTCAGCCGTTCCACGCGGGGTGCCGGGGATCGTCGGCCCGCACCAGGACGTCCGCGCTCGCCGCCGGGTCGGTCTCCCGCTCGTACCGCTCGAACGCGGGCAGCGTCCACTGCTCGCCCTCCGGGGTACGGCGGCGCAGCGAGCCCGGGGAGAGGCGGACATGGACGCTGAGGTCGAAGGGGAACCAGTGCCGCAGCAGGAGCGGGCCGTGGAGCAGCAGGAGCCCGCCGGGCGGGAGTTCGACGTACGGGCTGCGGGTCGCGCGGTCGGTCACCGGGTCCCACAGGTCGGGCAGGACGCGGCCGGTGCCGCCGGGTTCGAGGGGGCCGAAGACCTCGCGCCACAGCGCGCGGGTGTCGAACCAGCCGTCGTAGTAGGCGTCCACGTCCTGGTGGCCGTACTCGAAGCGGAGCGACGCGGGGCGCAGGAAGCCATGGGTGTCGACGACGCGGGAGGACCGGCCGCGCGCCCGCAGCCCCTCCGCGACCCGCGCCGCGAGGTCCCCGGGCCGGGCCGCCGGCGCACCGTCGAAGGCGATGCGCGGCCAGGAGCCGCCATCTGTCGGTTTCAGATCGAACAGCCGCTCCACCAGGAGGTCGGAGAGCCGGTCCCAAGTGATCGCTTCCAGTCGCACAGTGGTCATGATGCGTCAGAGGCGACGGCCGGCGAGACACCGGGGAGCCGGACCCCGCTCCACGCCCGGACGCGTACCGGGCGCGATGACGTGGGCCGTACGCGTGCGCGCGCCTGCCCCACCCCCGTCCCCGCCTGTTGCGGCGCGTGTCGTCGGTGCCGGACGGGCATCACTTGTGGTGACGGGGCGGGTGGGGCAGGATCTCGGCGGCGACAGGGGGTTGACGTTCATGGTGGACGGGCCGTACGTGGCGATGGCGGTGGCCGGGGTGCTGGTGACCGGTGTCATGGCGGGCGTGTTCGGGGCGTTCTCCGTGCTGGTGATGCGGGGGCTGGGGGCGTTGCCCGCGGAGCAGGGGATCGCCGCGATGAACGCGATCAACAGGGCGGCGCTGACGTCGGTGTTCATGGGGCTGTTCCTGGGGGCCGCGGCGGTGTGCGCGGTGGTCGCGGTGGTGACGTTCGTGCTGTGGCCGGAGCAGGGCCGGGTGGAGCTGCTGCTGGGCAGCGGGCTGTATCTGGTGGGCGCGTTCGGGGTGACGGTGACGGCGAACGTGCCGCGCAACGAGCGGCTCCTCGGGCTCGGCGCGGAGTCGGCGGAGGGGATCGCGTACTGGCCCGCGTACGTGCGCGAGTGGACGATGTGGAACCACGTCAGGACGGTCGCCTCGGGTGCGGCGGCCCTCTCGTACGCCCTGGCGTTGGCCTGAGCTCGCCCCCTGGCATTGGCCTGAGCTTTCCGCTCTGCGTGAGCGTCGGGGGCGTCGTATCGTGGCGGAAAGGTGCCGTCGCACGACTCAGGCACGCGGAACGTGCCGGCGCCCGCCGCGGATGCGGACGTGCGGACTCCCCCGAGGACATCAGCCATGGCGGACCCCAAGGGATTCATGCGCACCCCCCGTCAGGACTGGCCGCGCAGGCCCGTCGCGGAGCGGGTGCGGGACTGGGACGAGGTGTACGTGCCCGGCGCGCTGCTGCCCATCGTGGGCGCGCAGGCGGGCCGGTGCATGGACTGCGGGATCCCGTTCTGCCACGACGCGTGTCCGCTGGGGAATCTGATCCCGGAGTGGAACGACCTGGTGTCGCGCGCGGACTGGCGGGCGGCGAGCGAGCGGCTGCACGCGACCAACAACTTCCCCGAGTTCACCGGCCGGCTGTGTCCCGCGCCGTGCGAGGCGGGGTGCGTGCTCGCGATCGACCAGCCGGCCGTGACGATCAAGAACGTCGAGTGCGCGATCGCCGACCGCGCCTGGGAGGAGGGGTTCGTGCCGCCCCGGCCGCCCGAGCGGCTCTCCGGGCGGACGGTCGCGGTGATCGGCTCCGGGCCCGCCGGGCTCGCCGCCGCGCAGCAGTTGACGCGGGCGGGGCACACGGTCGTCGTGTACGAGAAGGACGACCGGCTCGGCGGACTCATGCGGTACGGCATCCCCGAGTTCAAGATGGAGAAGCGGCATCTGGAGCGCCGTATCGATCAGATGCGGGCCGAAGGGACGAAGTTCCGGACATCGACGGTCGTCGGGCGGGACGTTCCGGCGGACCGGCTGCGGGCGCGCCACGACGCGGTGGTGATCGCGACGGGTGCTTCGGCGTGGCGGGAACTTTCGGTGCCGGGCCGGGAGTTGGAAGGGGTACATCAGGCCATGGAGTATCTGCCGTCGGCCAACCGGGTGTGCGAGGGGGACGCGGAGGCCTCCCCGCTGTCGGCCGCCGGCAGGCACGTGGTGATCGTGGGCGGAGGTGACACGGGTGCGGACTGCCTGGGGACGGCGGTACGGCAAGGAGCCGTGTCGGTCACGCAGTTGGACATCTACGGCCGTCCCGACGCCGAGCGCGACCCCGACGCCGACCCGTGGCCGACGTACCCGAGGATCTACCGCCTCTCCGCGGCGCACGAGGAGGCGGCCGAACTCGGCACGGCACCCTCCGCCGACGCCGACGCGCGCCTCTTCGCGGCGTCCACCCTCCACTTCACCGGCGACGAGGCGGGCCGCGTGAACGCCCTCCACCTCGTCGAGGTCGACGAACACCGCACCCCCTTGGACGGCACCTCCCGCTCACTCCCCGCCGACCTGGTCCTCCTCGCCCTGGGCTTCTCCGGCCCCGACCTCTCGGACGGCCTGCTCGACCAGCTGAACGTGTCCCTGGAACCTCGCGGCACGATCACCCGCGGACGCGACTTCGCCACGAACACCCCGGGCGTCTTCGCCGCCGGCGACGCCGCGCGCGGACAGTCGCTCATCGTCTGGGCCATCGCGGAGGGCCGGGCGGCGGCAGCGGCCGTCGACCGCTACCTGACAGGCAGTTCGACCCTGCCGGCCCCGATCGGCCCGGACGACCGGCCGATGATCGTGTGAGACCGGCGGGGGTGCGCGGCGGGCGCCGTGGACTGGTGGGCGCCGTAGACCGGTGAGCGCCGTAGACCGGTGGAGGGCCGTAGACCGGTGGAGGGCCGTAGACCGGTGAACGCCGCCGACCGGTGGGGTCGTCAACCGGTGGAGGGCCGTCGAACGGTGGGGGCCGTAGATCGGTGAACGCCGCCGACGGTGGGGCTGCCGACCGGTGGAGGCTTCATACGGAGGCCCGGAAGCCGGGGCCTCCGTACGGCAGTCGGCCGTCGGGCCCGTGCGGCGAAGCTCCCCGCGTCGGTTCCGCCGAGTCCAGCGCAGGACGGCCGAGCCGAGTGCCGACGATGGGCAGCGCGCCCGCGCGAAGCCGATCGGAGCGCGGAGCGGTGGATCCGCGAGGGAAGGCAGCCGGAGCACCACGCCGAAAGCAGGCCGGAGCCTCGCACCGCAGGCCGCCCACGCGGAAGCCGGAGGTCGTCGGCGGGTACGCGATCATGCAGTGAGGCCGCCCGCGCGCCCGCGCGGAAGCTGGGCGACCGCGCTGACCGGCGCCGCGCGCCCCAAGCCGCCCGCGAGCCCGCGAGCCCGCGCGGAAGCCGGCCCCAGGCCCCTCGCCACCACCCGGCCCCGACCCCGACCCCGCTCCTCCCCCGCCCCTCCCGCGGAGCGTTCAGCGTTCGTCCGTCCCCGCCACCTTCCCCGTCGCCAGCGCCACCCGGTTCCACGTGTTGATCGTGCAGATCAGGCCGATCAGCTGGGCGAGTTCGTGGTCGTCGAAGTGCGCGGCGGCCTCAGTGTAGACGGCGTCGGAGACGCCGCCCTGAGGGAGGGTCAGGGCCTCCGTGAGGGCCAGGGCCGCGCGCTCCTTCGGGGTGTAGAAGTGGCGGGCCTCGCGCCAGAGGGGGACGAGGTGGAGGCGGTCCTCGTGCTCGCCGGCCTTGCGGGCGTCGTTGGTGTGCATGTGGAGGCAGTAGGCGCAGCCGTTGAGGTGCGAGGCGCGGATCTGGACGAGTTCGACGAGGGCGGGGTCGAGCCCCTCGCGCGCGGCCATGCCGAGGGCCACGACGGCCCGGTAGGTCTTGCGGGAGGCGGTGGCGAAGTCCAGGCGGGTGCGGGCGGCCTCGGCGGCGGCGACACCCGCCTCGATGCCGGCGGCGGTGATGCCGGTGGTGTCGGTGTCGATATCAGTGACCGTCTGCGTCGTCATGCCTCGAATCTAGGCCCCGCAAAGCCCCTCTGTAGGGTGCATTTCCATGGCGAGTTCATGGGTCAATTCCGCCCGGCGCATCGGCTCCGACCTGCATCTCGACGTGTCGGGCCCGGGTGGCCGCCGGGCCGCTGTCGCCGGTGCGCTGCGGGACGCCGTCCGCAGTGGCCGGCTCGCGCCGGGGACCCGGCTGCCGCCGTACCGTTCGCTGGCCGCCGACCTCGGGGTGGCCCGCAACACGGTGGCGGACGCGTACGCCGAACTCGTCGCCGAGGGATGGCTGACCGCGCGGCAGGGGTCGGGCACGCGCGTGGCGGACCGTACGGAGCCCCTGCGACACGCCGGGAAACCGGCCGTGAGTGGCCCTCCACGCGCGCGTGGCCCGCGATACGACCTGCGGCCGGGTACGCCGGACGCCTCGTCGTTCCCGCGCGCGGCCTGGCTGGCGTCCTACCGGCGGGCGTTGCAGGCCGCGCCGAGCGAGGCGTTCGGGCCGGGGGACCCGGCGGGGCGGCGGGAGCTGCGGGAGGCGCTCACGGAGTTCCTGGCACGCGCGCGCGGGGTGCGCACCGAGCCGGACCGGATCGTGGTCTGCGCCGGCTTCGCGCACGCGCTGCGGCTGCTGTTCGGCCAGGGCGGGGGCGGGGTGCTGCGCGGCCCGGTGGGCGTCGAGTCGTACGGGCTGGCCTTCCACCGCGACCTGCTCGCGGACGCGGGCGTACGGACCGTACCGCTGCCCCTGGACGACCACGGCGCGCGCGTGGACCTGCTGGGGCGGGAGCGGGCCGTCCTGCTCACCCCGGCCCACCAGTTCCCGACCGGCGGCCCGCTGCACCCGGAGCGCCGGGCGGCGGTGGCCGACTGGGCACGCGCGCGCGGGGCGATCGTCCTTGAGGACGACTACGACGGCGAGTTCCGCTACGACCGCCGTCCCGTCGGCGCCGTGCAGGGCCTCGACCCGGGGCGGGTCGTGTACGTCGGCTCGGTCAGCAAGAGCCTGTCGCCGGCCCTGCGGCTGGGCTGGCTGGTGCTGCCGGACCACCTGGTCGGCGCCGTGCGCGAGGCGAAGGGCGAGCGCGAGGCATGGTCGGGCGTCCCGGAGCAGCTCGCGCTGGCCGACTTCGTCGCGTCGGGGGCGTACGACCGCCATGTGCGCCGGATGCGGCAGCGGTACCGCGCGCGCCGTGACCGGCTCGTGGGGGCGCTGGCCGAGCGGGCGCCGCACATCCGGGTCAGCGGGGTCGCGGCGGGGCTCCACGCGGTGCTGCGGCTGCCGGACTGCACCGAGCGGGCGACGGTCGAGGCGGCAGCCGCGCGCGGGGTCGCGCTGGAGGGCCTCGCGGGGTTCCGGCACCCGGCGGCGGAGGGGTCGCTGGGCGACGGTCTCGTGGTGGGGTACGGCACGCCGCCCGAGCACGCGTACGAGGGGGCGCTGGGGGCGCTGTGCGCGGTGCTGCCGCCGCCGTAGCGCGCCGCCTTCCCCCACCCTTGCCGTTTTGTGCACTCTCGTCACTTCTTCACCCCATCGGGTTACCATGCGAAAGCGTCCCCGTCCCCGACACCCCCGGGTTGCCCATGGCCGTCGTCGTCGCACCTTCCCCCTCCCCGTCCTCGTCCTCACGGCGGATCCGCAGGCGTGTGCTGCGCGGCGCGCTGATCGTGGCGGTGGGGTATCTCGCGCTCTGGGCGACCGGCGCGCTGGGCATCCTCGGGCTGTCGTACCTCGCGCGCGAGGACACCGCGACGCCACCGGGGACGCACGACCTGCGTGGGGTTCATCACTTCCAGCCGGTGGACACCGAGGGCCGGCTGTGGCGGGGCGCCGCGCCGAAGCCGGACGGGTACGGCGAGCTGAGGCGGCTCGGGTTCACGACGGTCGTGGACCTGCGCGCGGAGGACCTGAGCGCGGCGCAGCTCGCCGAACCGGGCGAGGCGGGGCTCACGGCCGTACGCCTGCCGGTGCGGGACGGGCAGACGCCCACGCAGGCGCAGGTGCGGCGGTTCCTCGCGGTCGTGCGGGACGCGCCGGGGCGGGTGTTCGTGCACTGCGGCGCGGGGGTGGGCCGTACGGGGACGATGGCGGCGGCGTATCTGGTGCAGACCGGCGAGGAGTCCCCGTCGGCGGCGGTCCGGCGCAATCTCGCGGTCGGGCCGCCGTCGATCGAGCAGATCTACTACGGGCTGAGCCTGGAGCGGCACGAGGCCGAGCAACCGCCGTTCCCGGTGGTCGCGCTGAGTCGTCTGGTGGACGCCCCGCGCCGCATGTGGTCGTGGCTGTAGGTCACCTGCCTAGAGGGCGGTCGATCCGGTCATAACTGATCAATGTGGGTCGAGCAGTCAATTTTAGAGAGGTGCGAAAAGCAAACAAAAAGGAAGTCACCGAACATGATCCGGACCCGTGAACAAGGCGTTCAGGAGAGCAGGAAGTCCGCCTCACCCGCCTTCGCTCCCTCGATGAACGCCGTCATCTCGGCCGGGGTGTAGATCAGCGCGGGCCCGTCCGGATCGGTGGACTGGCGCAGCGCGATCCGGCCGTCCTCCAGCTTCATCGCCTCCAGGCAGTTCCCCCCGTTCCCGCCGCTCCACGGCTTGTGCCAGCCCTCGTTGCCCAGTTCCCGCGCGGGCATGCCGTTGTAGATCCGCGGGGCGGGAGAGGACGAGATGCGCTTCATTTACAGCTCCTTGCGGAGATCCCGGAGGATCTCCTTCGTGCGATGTGCCGTAGCGGCCTGCGCCGCCATGCGGTCCATGACCTCGAGGTGTGTCGCCACCTCCTCACGCGCGTCGAGATAGACCGCGCCGGTCAGGTACTCGCTGTAGACCATGTCCGGAAGCTCCGGCATGGCGAATCGGAACAGCACGAAGGGCCCGTACGTGCCCGGGTGCGGCCCGTTGGCGAACGGGGCGACCTGGAGCACCACGTTGGGCAGCTTCGCGGCGTCGAGCAGTCTGTCGATCTGCGCACGCATCACCTCCGGGCCGCCGACCGGGCGGCGCAGCACCGTCTCGTCCATGACGACCCATATCCGGGGCGCGTCGGGACGAGTGAGCAGATCCTGGCGGCGCATGCGCAGGGCGACGAGACGGTCGATGTCTTCCGGCCGGGTCTGCGCGATCGCGCCCGAGACGAGCACCCCGCGCGCGTAGTCCTCGGTCTGGAGCAGTCCGGGGACGAAGTGCGGCTCGTACTGGCGGATCAGGGAGGCGGCGCCCTCCAGGCTGACGTGCATGGAGAACCAGCCGGGCAGGACGTCGTGGTACCGCTGCCACCAGCCCGGCCGGTTGGCGTCCTCGGCGAGCCGTACGAAGCTCTCCGCCTCGTCGCCCGCGACGCCGTACGCCTTCAGGAGCAGTTGCAGGTACGGGATCTTGAGCGCGACCTCGGCGTTCTCCATCCGGCGGATCGTGGCGGGCGCGACGCGCAGGACCTTGGCGGCCTCCTCGCGTTTGAGCCCTGCGCGTTCCCGCAGGTCCAGCAGGCGCCTGCCGAGGACGACCTGCCCCACGGTCGGCGCGGACCGCGGCTCGCTCACGCTCCACCTCCACGAAACTCCACGAACGTCCCCGACTGTTCTCCTGACCCGCACGGCGGCCGTGCGGCGGCCACGCGGACTGCCGGCCGGAAAGATTCCCGACAGCCCTGCGGCGCCGTTCGGAGACCTCGCGGAGTTCTGTACGGCCGCCACGCGCGCGTACGGCGATGTACGTCCGTGCGTGGGCGACGGCCCTCCGGGGTCCCAATCGGCGCCGCTCTACGTGCTGTTGCGAGCAGTGTGCCACGGCGTCCCACCGCGTCGCGCAGCACTCTGCAATTTTCAGAGTGACACTTGCCAAGTGTTCACGGCGGGGCGATAGTGGCAAGCGTGATTCCGTCCGCGCCTTTAGGAACAGACGCCGCCGCAGGCCGCCCCGCAGGTCTCGGTGCCGCGTCGGGAGCAGGTTCTGACCAGACCTCTGCCGAGCGCCGGTTCCGGTTCGAGCTGGCCGCACATCCGGGTTCCCCGGCCCAGGCGAGACGCCTGGTGCGGGCCCGGCTGAGTGGCTGGTCGGTGTGCGAGGACACGTGCGACTCGGCCGCCCTCGTCATCACCGAGCTGGTCACCAACGCGATCGTGCACACGGCCGGCGGGGTCGTCGTGTGCGAACTCCAGGACGGCGCGGACACGCTGCGCATCGCTGTGCGTGACGAAGGATGTGCGCCGGGTGAGCCCCGTCCGTCCCCCCAGCTCCCCGAGGAGGAACACGGCCGCGGCCTCCTCCTCGTCGACGCCCTGTGCCGCGCCTGGGGCGCCCAGGAGCACGGCCCCGGCCTCCTGGTGTGGGCCGAGCTCCCCCGAGGCGCCAGTGCCCCGCTCAACGACCTCGGCTGGGGCGCCCGCCCGAAGCCGAACCCGTCCGACGAACCCACGCCCCACGACGGCGAGGGCGGCAATGCGGCTCCCACGGGTGCGGGCGGGAACCTGGACGAGCGGGTGGTGACACAGCGGGTGGTGACACAGCGGGCGGCGGCAGATCCGGGCGCGGCTTCGCGGTACGCCGCCGAGGCACCGGCCCGGCCGTCCCGCACCGCGCAGGTCCAGCAGCACGGCTCCGCGCATCCCGCGCAGGCGCAGCGTCCCACGCCCCCGCTTCCGCACCATCCGCCGCACACCCACCCCGAGCCCCCTCAGCTTCCGGGGCATCCGAGCCGCAGGCAGCACGCCCAGAGCCCTGACGGCGACTCCACCAGCTGGCGCTCGCACCCCGGTTCGGCCACCGCGACGTCGCAACCGGGAGTTCCCGGCGCAGGCGAGCGTGGCCGGGAGCGGGGCAGGGCGTGAGCGCCCCGTCCGCCGAAGGTCCGGTGCTCACCATGAACACGCTCGTCCGAGTCGGCCGCCATCTCACGCACACGCCCGGCGCACCCGCGCGCCTGCCCGTACCCGACGGCATGACGATCCCCCTGGGCTGCGACGCCGTCGCCGTACCCGCGCGCCTGGGCCCCCTCCTGATGCCGCGCCTCCCGCGCGTGGGGTGCGTGTACGCCGACGACACGCACTGGTGGTGGCTCGTCCCCGCGGACTCCGACTACGCCGTCGAGTGGCCCGCGCCCGCGCAGTACGCGACCGGGGCGGTCCTTCCCGACACGCCGCACACCCTCACCCTCATCAACCGGCCGACGGGGACCGTCCCGTACACGCCGCCGATACCGCTGTACCTGGCCCTGTGCCGGCTGACGGGGGCGACACCGACGTGGGCGCGCCCGATCAGCGCGTAGCGCTCCGCGTGCCCCGACGCCTCGCGCGCACGCGGGCCGGTTGATCTCTTGAGGCTGCGTGTTCCGGCGCAGCCTCAAGAGACCGCCCGGCCCTCCCACCCACCCCACAGCGCACGCCCGCGCACGCGTGCCCCCCTCCACGCGCCCTCCCCCACCCCGCCCCCGCACGCCATAGTGGCCCTTCGTGCATATGCGGAACCGCCACCCGGGGGAGGCAGAGCGTGCGCAGACCGCGCGGGCAGGGGAAGGGCCGGCGTGAGGTGTCCGAGTCGGAACGATTACTGTTCGGCGGCCCGCTGAGCTACGACATGGGCTGGAACCAGCACCGGGACGCGTTCCTGGAGCTGGGGTTCCGTTCGATGCTCAGCCGGCTCCCCTCACTGCTGACGGTCAGCCTCAGGCTGGCGAGACAGGCGGACCCGCGCGCGGCGAAGATCGTCGTGGCGGCGGAGCTGTCGCGGGGCGCCGCCCAGGCGGTGAGCCTGCTCGCGGTGAACAGCGTCCTGAGCCGCCTCATGGCCCAGGGCCCGATCGAGGCCAGGGTCCGCGACGCCGCGCCCGCGCTGATCGTGATGGCCGTGATGCTGTTCCTCGGCGCGCTCCTGCGCGCGGCGTCGACGTACGCGACGGGCCGCCTCGAACCGAAGGTCGAGCGCGTGGCGACCGAGCTGTACCTGGAGCGGGCCGCGGCCGTCGAACTCGCCGCGATAGAGGACCACGCCTTCCACAAACTCCTGGACACGGCCCAGTACGGCGCCCAGTCCGCGCGCAGGATGATCGGTTACGGCACGCGCGTGGTGAACTCGGTGATCTCGCTGGCCGCGGCGGCGGGCGTCCTGACGGTCCTGCACCCGGTGCTGCTGCCGCTCCTGCTGACGATGACGCTCCCGAGCGCGTGGAGCGCGCTGACGAACGCCAGGCGCCGCTACGAGTCGTTCCACACGTGGGTGCAGCACGCGCGCGCGGGACAGCTGATCGCGAGCCTGCTGACGGAACCGGCGGCGGCCCCGGAGATCCGTGTGCACGGCGTCGGCCCGTTCCTGCTGCGCCACTTCCGGTCGATGTCGGAGACCGCGGAGGCGGAACAGGCGCGGCTGGCCCGCCTGACGGCCCGTACGGGGCTGATCGCGGCGGCGTGGACGGGCCTGGCGACGGTCGCGACGTACGCGACCCTGGGCGGCCTGCTGCTGGGCGGCGCGATGGCCCTGTCGGTCGCGGGGACGGCCGTGATCGCGATCCGCAGCGGCTCGGCGAGCCTGAACACGCTGGTCCTGGAGGTGAACCAGCTCCACGAGGAGGCCCTGTTCGTGGGCGACCTGCAACGGCTGTACGTCGAGGCGGCCGAGCGGGCGATCCCGGCGGGCGGGACGGACCTCCCGGAGGACCCGGAGGAGATCCGCTTCGAGAACGTCACGTTCCGCTACCCGGGCGACGGCTCACCGGACCACCGCCCGGCCCTGGACGACGTCTCGCTCACCCTGCCGCTGGGCCGGATCATCGCGCTGGTCGGCGAGAACGGCTCGGGCAAGACGACCCTGGTGAAGCTGCTGGCGGGGCTGTACCGGCCGGAGTCGGGGCGGGTCATGTGGGACGACGTGGACGCGGCGGGCGCGGACCGCGGGCAGCTCGCGGAGCGGATCGCGATGGTCGCGCAGGACTTCAAGCGCTGGCCGTTCACGGCGAGGGTGAACGTGGCGATCGGCCGCTCGGCCGCGCCGCTCACCGAGGAGCGGCTCGCCTCGTCCGTCGCGCAGGCGGGCGCGCAGGACGTCGTCGCGGACCTTCCGCGCGGTCTGGACACGCTGCTGGCGCGCCAGTTCAGCGGCGGTCACGAGCTGTCGGGCGGCCAGTGGCAGCGGCTGGGCATCGCGCGGGCGGCCTACCGGCGCGGGCGCATCCTGATCGTGGACGAGCCGACGGCCGCGCTGGACGCGCGCGCGGAGCTGGAGGTGTTCGAGAAGATCCGGGCGCTCGCCGACAGCGGCCAGACCGTCGTCCTGATCACGCACCGGCTGGCGTCGGTCCGCCACGCCGACCTGGTGCACGTCCTGGAGCAGGGCCGGCTCGTCGAGTCGGGCACCCCGGACGAACTGCTCGCGACAGGGGGCGTGTACGCGGAGCTGTACGCCCTCCAGGCCGAGCAGTTCACCGTACGGCTGCCCGCTCACTCTCCGGAGTGACCCCGCACGATCACCAGGAAGGCGTCGCCGGCGAGGTCCATGACGACCTCCGCCGCCAGCCCTTCCGAGCGCCTCGCGCGCGCGAACTCCTCCGCGGGCCACGACCCGCGCGGGCCGCCCGCGGGGAACCGTTCCAGTACGGTCCGCCCGTTCACCATGTCGTCCTCCGGAAAGCGTCTCCCGCACGGCCGTCCGTTCCGGCCGTCGCTCGTACTGGAGTGAACGCGCCACAGGGGCCCGAGGACTCGGCATATGACAGTACTGAGACCTACCTGACACACCACCCGCACGACCATGACGCAGAGTGATCAGAAGTCGTACTCGTCGTGATAGAGAACGGCCGTTTCGGGCCCCCGTCCCCACGCGGTCAGGTCGAGCAGCCCGGCCGCCGTGCCGAGCCCGTCGAGTCCGCGTCCGAACGCGGAGTACGTGTGGAAGACGCGGTCCGCGTCGCGCAGGAAGCAGCTCAGGCCCTGCCGTTCGACGAGTTCGCCGTCCGCGCGCGCGAGGGTCGCCTCGAAGTCGGTGTTGAAGTCGCTGTCGTACGACGAGTACCAGGGCACCGTCCAGCCGAGCCGCGCCTTGAACGGCAGGACGCGCGTGTACGGCGCTCTGGAGACGACCGCGAACGCCGTGTCGCGCGCCTTGAGGTGGGCGAGGTGGCCGACCTGGTCGAGGAAGGCCGAGCAGCCCCGGCAGCCGGTGTCCCACTCGGGCGCGAACATGAAGTGGTGGACGACGAGCTGGGCGCGCCCCTGGAAGAGGTCGAGGAGGGTCGCCTTGCCGTCGCCGCCCTCGAAGACGTACTCCGCCTCGACCTCGACCATCGGCATCCGGCGCCGCTGCGCGCCGAGCGCCTCGCGCGCGCGGGCGAGCGCCTCCTCCTTCGCCAGCAGGTCCTCGCGCGCCGCGCGCCACTGTTCGCGCGAGACGATCTCCGGGAGCGACATCGCCCACCCCTTCACGTACGACGGTCCGTCGGAGGGGGTGACTGGAGGGCCGCGCGGAACTCATCGTCGTGGGCGAAAAAACTTCGGAACAGCGCGGCTCAGGTGTCGTACTCCTGGACACGCCGCCCGTGCGCGCGGTCGGTGAGGGCGGGCAGACGGGCCGTCAACTCCGTGACGACGGATCGCACGTCGACGGTGAGGAGCTGACGCTCCCGCATGAGGACGCGGCCGTCGACGATCGTCGTGCGGACGTCGCTCGCGCGGGCGCTGTGCACGAGGGTCGCGGCGAGGTCGTGGACGGGCTGGGTGTGCGGGCCGGTGAGGTCGACGAGGACGAGGTCGGCGCGCATGCCGGGGGCGAGCGCGCCGATGCGGTCGCCCAGTCCGAGGGCCCGCGCGCTCTGCGGGCCCGCGTGGTCGAGTGCCTGGCGTGCCGTCAGCCAGCGCGGGTCGCCGGTCGTCGACTTCTGCACCAGCGCGGTCAGGGCCATCGACTCCCACACGTCCAGGGAGTTGTTGGAGGCGGCGCCGTCCGTCGCGAGCCCGACGGGTACGCCGATCTCGCGCAGCGCGCGCACGGGGGTGGTCGTCGGCCAGGCGAACTTGAGGTACCCGCGCGGAGCGGTCGCCACGGAGACACGTCCCCGCGCGCGGGCGAGGACGTCGAGGTCGCGGTCGAGGATGCCGGTGCCGTGCGCGATCAGGACGTCCGTGTCGAGGATGCCGGTGCGCTCCAGGACGTCGATCGGGGTGACGCCGTGGCGCGCGAGGCTCGTCCCGGCCTGGTCGCGGTTCTCCGAGGCGTGCAGGTGGACGGGGAGCCCGTGCTCCTGCGCGAGGGCCGCGGTGGCGGCGAGATCGGCTTCCGTGACGGTGTACGGGGCGTGCGGGGCCAGGGCGGTGGTGATCCGCCCGCCGGCCCCCTCGCGGTACCTCAGGGCGAACTCCAGGGACTCCTCGCGGCCCTTCGGGCCCTGGGAGGAGAAGTACGCCTGCCCGAGGTGGGCGCGCAGGCCGGTCTCCTCGACGACGGCGGCGACCGCGTCCATCGCGAAGTAGTGGTCGGCGAAGCAGGTGACGCCCGCGCGGATCATCTCGGCGCAGGCCAGGCGCGCGCCGAGTTCGACGTCCCGCGCGGTGAGGTTCGACTCGACCGGCCAGACGACGCCGTTGAACCACTCCTCGGTCGGCAGGTCCTCCGCGATTCCGCGCAGGGCGACCATCGGCGCGTGCGTATGGCAGTTGATCAGCCCGGGGAGCGCGACCTGCCCGCGCGCGTCGATGCGCTGTGCGGCCTCCCCGGGCGGGTCGTCGCCGATCGACTCGATACGGCCGTCCCGGACGACGACCGTCGCGTCCGTACGGAACGTGAGACCGGGTTCCACAACCGTGCAGCCCGAGATGACGAGGTCCGCGGAAGGCGTCATCCTGACACCGTACGACGGGGTCCTCGGCCTGCGTGAGCCGTGGCGGGCATCCTGTCCGGCGCCTGTCGCGGCGGCCTCCCCCGAAGGCACCCTTGGGCCCTGGAAGCGCGCTCTGGAGGGAGCCCGTCATGCTCCTCGGCACCTGGAACCTGGAGAACCTCTACCGTCCCGGCGGCCCGTTCGGGCCCAAGGACAAAGCCTCCTACGACACGAAGCTGGCGGCCCTCGCCGAGACCGTCGACGCCCTGGCGCCCGACGTCCTCGGCGTCCAGGAGGTCGGCGACCCCGACGCCCTGGACGACCTGCTCGCCGTGATCGGCGGCACCTGGCACACGGCGCTCTCCGAGCACCCCGACGGGCGCGGCATCCGCGTCGGCGTCATCAGCAGGACGCCCCTGGTGGCCGTCGCGGACGTCGACGCGTTCCCGCACGGCCTGCGGCCCGTCCAGGTCGACGACTCCGGGCTGACGGTCTCCGCGCCGGGCCGCGGCCTCCTCGCGGTCCGCACCGGCACGCTGCACCTGGCGGTGGCCCACCTGAAGTCCAAGCTCCTCACCTACCCGGGCAACCGTTTCTTCCCCCACGACGAGGGTGAACGGGCCCGCTACGGCGCGTACGCGCTGTACCGCCGCGCCGCCGAGGCGGTCGCCCTGCGCGCCCTCGCGGACGACCTCCTCGCCGACGACGGGCGCGCGCGGGACGTCGCCGTGGTGGGCGACCTCAACGACGAGGTCCAGGCCGCGACGACCCAGATCCTCCTGGGCCCGCCCGGATCGGAGGTGGGCACCCCCGGCTACAACCTGCCGGACCAGGGCGACCGGACCCGCCTGTGGGACGTGGCCCCCCTGATCCCCGCCGACCGGCGGTACTCCCGCGTCAACTCCGGCCGCCGCGAACTCATCGACCACATCCTCCTCAGCCACCAGCTCGTCCACCGCGTGACCGAGGCCGACACCGGAATCCCGTCGGCCGGTGGTGTGCTGCGGCTGCCGTCGGTGAACGAGGACCCGAGGGAACGACGGGACGCGGCGGGGTCGGACCACGCGCCGGTGTGGGTGCGGGTGGGGTAGGGCGCATACGGGGAACGCCCCCTGACCGCCTCGCGCGCGGGCGCCCCTCACACCGCCCGCGGCAGCCTCATCCGCCCCCTCGCCCCCGGCACCCTGTGAGCGTCCAGCGCTGTCAGCAGTTCGTCGAGCAGTTCCCGGTGCCGTGCGCCCAGATGCCCCGTGTCGTCGAGTTGCACGGCGCACGCCGTCGTCGTGTCGACGAGGCGTTCCAGGAGGGCGGCGATCTCGTCGGTGCCGGCGGTGTGGCGGGCGAGGGCCGGGTGTTCGGCGGCGGAGAGGGCGATGGCGGCGCGGGCTTCGGCGAGGGTGCGGTAGGCCTCGCGGCGGAGGGCCCAGCGGGTGGCGCGGTCGCCGGTCGGGGCGGGGGGTGTCCGAGATGCCGCGTCCGGGGCGTTCAGGGGGGCTTGGGAGGCCCTGTGCGGGACCCCGGCCAGGTCGTGCGGGGTTCGGGGCCTCTCGTGCGTTCCAGGGCGCCTCACGCGCTTCTGGGGCTTCCGGGTCCGGGGCTCCTCCCCGGTCCCGCTCAGCACGTACGCCAGGTACTCCTGCGCCGCCCCGGTCGCCAGCGCGAGCCGGGCCCGTACCTGGCCCCCGCGTTCGCCCGGCATCGGGAGGTGGCCGACGACCAGGACGAGGACGCAGGCCAGGAGGGTCTCGCCGATGCGGCCCGCGGACGCCTGGGGTTCGCCGCCGACCATGACGAGGGCGAGGACGAGGACGGTGACGACGGCGGTCTGCGCGGCGAAGTGGCGGGTGGCGACGGGGACGAGGGCACCGCAGACGGCGACGAGGGCGACGAGTCCCTCGGGGCGGGGCAGGAACGCGGCGAACCCGGCGAAGACGAGCGCCCCGAGGACCGTGCCGGCGGCCCGGTTCAGGACGCGCGAGACGAGTGGTCCGAGGTCGGGCTTGACGAGGAAGACGGCGGTGGCGGGGAGCCAGTACCAGTGCGTGTGCTCGCCGTACCAGTGGGAGTGGTGCAGGGCCTGCGCGATGGCGGCGCTGGCGCCGAAGCACAGGGCGACCCGCATCCCGTACTCCCGCCCGCCCGGGCCGAACGCGGCCCGCAGCAGGTCGGCGGCCGTACGCCTGCGCGCGTGCGGAGCGGTGCTGTGCCCCCGGTCGAACGCCTCGGCGGCGTGCAGCAGCGCGTCGTCCAGGGCGCGCAGCGCGGGCGCGGAGCGGGAGGGCGCGGGCAGCGGCCCGGTGGGCGTGTTCTCGCGGACGGCGGCGGCCAGGCGCCGGGGTCCTTCGGAGGCGCGTTCGGAGACGGGTTCCCCGGCCCAGGCGAGCGCGGTCGCCGCCTCCCCGAGGGGCAGCGCGGCGGCGTACTGCGCGTGCAGCCGCCGTTCCGTGGAGGAGCTGGCGTAGCGGCGCAGCCGGGGCCCGGCGAAGGCGTCCTGCGCGTGGTCGAGGGCGGCGGTGAGGGCGGCCCGGCGCGCGCCCGCGTCGGGGCCGCCGGCGGCGTCGAGGAGGGCGGCGATCGCGTCGTACACGCCCGCGACGGCGTCCCGTTCGCCGTCGAAGCGGAAGTCCCCGGCCAGCGAGCCCGGCGTGGGCAGGGCGAGGCGCAGCAGGAGGAGCCAGCCCGCGCCCGCGAGGTAGGCGAGGGCGCGCTGCCAGCCCGCCTCGTCGACCGGCATGCCCGCGCCGATCGCGGAGGCGACGAGGACCTGGGTGCCGGCCGCGGACGCGACGGGGCCGATGGCGCTCATGCCCCCGGCGACGAGGCCGAGCGCGGTCAGGGCGAGGGTGAGGAGGACGGGGCCCGCGTGCGCGCCCGCGTAGGTGCCGCCGAGGAGTCCCGCGGCGCCGGCCAGCGCGGGCGCCCCGAGCCGCTGCACGGACGTACGCCTGCTGCCCGGGCGGTCGTTGATCCCCGCGAGCATCGCGGCGATCGCGGCGACGACGCCGAGCGAGGTGCGTCCGGTGGCCACGGCGAGCGCCAGCAGCGGCCCCGCCGCGAGCGCCCCGCGCGCGACCGCCGCCCAGGGGACGGGGCCGCGTTGCGCGCGCAGTGCGTGCGCGAGCCAGGGCGGGAGGGCGACACCGGCGCGTGGGGACACGGGGCTCCTGTCGTGACGGGGACGGGTGCCGTCGGGCGACGTCGGCCGGGGCTTCGGGCTGTCCCTCCACGGTACGCAGCGGGTGGGCCGGTTGCGTTTCGTCGAGGTGACGCGGGGTGTGATCAGCCGGTTTCTTTATGAACGCAACTCCCGCGCGGGTACGGCGATTCCCGGAAACGGCCTCCCTGAGGCGCCGTTCCGATCACGTGCGGACAACACCGACCCGTTCCTCGAACAGCGCGCCCGCGCGGTCGATCGCCTCCCCGACGTCCCCCGCCCCCGCGACGATGCCGTCGACGTCCCGCAGCCCCGCGCGCTCCAGCAGCCGCTTCTCGTTGGTGACCCACTCCCCGCGCGCGGCGAGCACGGCGTGCCCCGTCTGGGTCGCGGCGACGGCGATCGCCCCGAGCGCCTCGGTCCACCGTCCGTCGCGCGCGTGCGCGGCGTGCGCGTAGGCGAGGGTGGCGCGGGCGGCGTCGTACCAGCGCGTGCGCGCGGCTGTGCGCAGCTTCTCGGGGTAGCCGTCGGGGCGGGGCGCGTCCCCGCGCAGGACGCGGTTGACCGCGAGTTCGGCGACGACCAGGTACGTGGGGATGCCCGCGAGGTGGAACAGCAGCGGCTCGACGTCGTACCGCCCCTCCCGCGCGCGGGCGAGTTCCCGTTCCACGACGTCCAGGTCCCGGTAGTGGACGTCGACGCGCCGGCCCTCGACGCTCAGCCACGCGCCCCCGTTGAAGACTCCCCCGCCCCATCCGCCGATCTCGGCGACCTCCCCCGGCCACCCGACCGCCCGCAGGTCCTCCGGTTCGAAGGCCCCCCGGTAGTAGACCGCCAGATCCCAGTCGCTGTCGGCCCGTTGCACCCCCTGCGCGCGCGAGCCTCCGAGTGCGACGGCCCGCACTCCGGGAAGCGCGGCGAGGCGATCGGCGACGGTGTCGAGGAACTGGGCGTCGGTGAGCTGGGACATGACCTCAGGCTACGAACCACCGCCCTGCCGGCACCACCGGATTCCGTCGGCCCGCGACCTGGGGTTCAGCCCGCCGCCGCCAGCCCGAACCCCGCCCCGGAGATCCCGCCGAGCCCTTCCACGATCTCCTGCAACGGCCCGCGCAGGGCGGCGAGTTCGGCGCGCATCGGCTCGCCCTGCGCCCACCCGGCCTCGTGGTCGAGCGGGCTGACGGAGGCGGGCCGGGTCGCCTCGTAGGCCGTCAGGCGCGGGTGCCAGGCGGTGGTGAAGGGCCGGATGACGTCGTTGACCAGGCTGTACGCCAGGCTCTGCACGGTCCGCGCGCCCGTGCCCGGCGCGAGGCCGATGCTGTACGTGTGCAGGGTCGCCCGGGTGAAGTCGATCACCGACTTGAGCGAGCTCAGGGCCTCGCGCAGGCTCCCCTCGCCGGGAGCGAGCTCCTGGACGCCGATCCGGGTGACGAGTTCGACCTGGATGTCGAACGCGGCCATCCGCTCGGACTCGCTGGGTGCTGTCACGGGGACCTCCCTCCGGCTGCCGGGAAGACCCAGGGTATCCGGGCCGCGGTGGCCGCACAGCGCGCGCAGGGCGGCATGCCGGAGGGCCTCTGTACGGGCCGGAGCGGGGTCGTGATGGTGCCAGGCGTGCAGAGTGACGGGATGGAGCCGCCAGGCTCCCGCAGCGCCTCCTGGAGCGTTCTCCGGGTCCAGCAGGCCGCGTGCGGACAGTTCGGCGATGCCCTGCGCCGCGCGTCTGCGGGCGACCGCCCGCGGCACCCGGTCGACGGCGGCCAGCACGCCGGCCGCGTCCCGCGCGGTCACCGGCAGCGGGTGGAGGGCGGCGGCGCACCGCAGGACGTCGGCGGCCTCGTCCCCGGCCACGTCCGCGACGAGACCGGTCGTGACGTCCCGTTCGGCCAGCGTGTCCAGGAGTGATCTCCCGCGCGTGTGCAGGAGGTCGTAGAGGGCGCGCGGGCTGTGTCCCGCGCGCACGGCGCGTCCCAGAAGCGCGAGGGCGAGGGGGTGGCCGTCGACCGCCTCGGCGAGGGTGTCCGTGTCGCCCGAGTCGTCGCGGTCGCCGGAGCCGTCGAGGCTGCCGCCGAGCAGCACGCGCGCGTGGTGCGCGTCGAGCGGCCCCAGGTCGAGGACGGCGCCCGGTCCGTCGTACGCGTGGCCGCGGAGGGTGAAGAGGGTGTGGCCCAAGGGGTGCTGGGCGGTCGTCTCCGCGAGGCGTCCCGGGGGGACGTCGTCGACGATCAGGAGGAAGGGCCCGCCGGGGTCCGGGTCCCGTACGGGGGTGTCGTCCGAGCGTCCGTCCAGCCAGTGGACGCCTCCCGGGTAGGCCGCCTCGAAGCGCAGCGCGTACTCGCGCGCGAGCGCGGTCTTGCCGATGCCCGCCATCCCGCGGATCTGGACGGTCCGCGCCGAGGCCCGTCCCGCGGTGAGCGGCGCGGAGTGCGCGTGCAGCGCGGAGTGGACCTGCCAGAGCTCGGTCAGGCGGCCGAGGAACTCGGGGTGGGGGCCCCGTACGGCGGGCTCCGGCAGCCGCATGGGACCGTCGAGACGGGCCAGGTGCGCCACGACGTCGGCGACGAGCCCCGCGGGATCCGCCGGGTCCGCGTGGCGCGCGTCGCGCAGTTCGACGGGCTGGATGTGGGCGGCGGCCGGCTCGGGGTTGGCGACCATGACCCGGCGCCGGGGGTCGCCTTCGGCGAGCCCGGCGAGATAGGCGCAGGTCAGCTCCCACTGGCACGCCTCACGCGCGGGATAGCCGGTGGAGTAGTACGCCAGCAGCGCCGTGGACCTGCCGAGTTCGCGGCGGATCGTTTCGCTGATCCCCTCGAAGGGGGCCACCCCGGTCTCGTCGGTGAAGACCCGCAGCCCTTCCTCGCGCAGCGCACGCGCGAGGGGACGGACCGATTCCACGTCCGCGCGGCTGTAGCTGAGGAAGACGTCCCACACGGCGACTTACCCTACTGTGGGCACCCGGGGAGGCGATCATGGGACACAGGCAGCGCAAGCGGCGGGGACCGAGCGGACCGTCGCAGATCACGGCGACACTGTCGATACCGTTCGTGGGCGAGATCTCCGGCACCTGGCAGCCGGCCGACGCGGAGCGCAGCGCGGCGTGGGAGCTGTACCTGGAGCTGGTGACGCGGGTCTCGGTGGAGGAGCTGCACCCCGACGAGGGCTTCCTGCGGGAGGCGTTGACCTCGCTCTACACGTTCTTCGGCACCACCCGCGACATCCTGCGCCGCTACGGCCCCGACGTCGCCCCGCCCCTGGCCCCCGGCCACGTCAGCTTCGGCGTCCTCGCGGTGACCGTCCTGAACCGCGTCCTGCGCCCCCTCCTGGCCTCCTGGCACCCCCGCCTGGCCGCGTACGAGTCCCGGCGCCCCGAGGGCCACGACCCGGTCGCCTGGGAGCGCGCCTGGGACCACGCGCCGGCCCTGCGCACCCAGCTCACCGAGGTCCGCCGCACCCTCGCCTCCCTGGCCCGCACCCTCCAGAAGGTCGCCGACGTGAGCGACCTGATCGACCTCCCGGCCCCTCGATCCCCGGGGCTGGGGGCAGACAGGGGCACCCCCCCCCGCAGGTTCGAGCGGATCCTGACGGCCCGGAGTCGTGAGCCCGGCGTGCGGCCCGCACTGCTGACGCGGGCCGCGTGATCCCCCGCCCCGGAAAATCCGGGTGCCGTCGCGCGCGCCGGGCTGGATGATCGGCAGTCGTCCACCAGCGAGGAGCTCCCATGATCCGCCGCGTCACCTCACCCGGCCTCTTCCGCCCGCCCACCTACGCGCACGCCTCGGTCGTCGAGGCCGGCACGAAACTCGCGTTCCTCGCCGGTTCGGTGCCCCTCGACGCGGCGGGCGACCTCGTGGGACCGGGGGACCCGGTACGGCAGGCCGAGCGGGTGATCGCCAACCTGGAGGAGCAACTCCGGTCGGTCGGCAGCGACTTGGCGCACGTCGTCGTCACGGACGTGTACGTCGTGAGCCCCGACCCGGCCGTGCTGGCGGCGGTGTGGACCGTGGTCGAGGCGTCCGGCCTCAGCGCCGGCCCCCACTCCTCGACCCTCCTCGGCGTCGCGAGCCTCGGCTACCCGGGCCAGCTCGTGGAGATCACGGCGACGGCGGTGGTGCCGGAGTAGAGGGCGCGTACGAGGGGGCGCGCGTCCGTACGTCGCACAACAAGCACCGCGCCCCCGCCCCCGGACTACCCTCCCCTCCCCCAGGCCCTCTTCTTGTCCAGCGGCCTCTCGAAGCTCCCCGCCCGGCTCGTGTTCAGCCCCAGGGACACCAGGGACTCGGCGAGCTTCACCGCCGCGCCGACCCCGTCCACCACCGGCACGCCCAGCTTCTCGGCGACGGCCCGCTGAAGCCCCGTCATCCCCGCGCACCCGAGGACGAGGACCTCGGCGCCGGCGGAAAGGGCCTGCTCGGCGGCGCCGACGAAGGCCGCCTCCGTGCGCGCGGGGTCGGTGAGTTCGAGGACGCCGAGGCCCGTGGAGACGACGGCCGCGCAGTTGCGGGCCACCCCCGCCAGTTCCAGGCTGTCCTCGATCTGCCCGCACGTGCGCTCCAGCGTCGTGACGACCCCGTATCGACGTCCCAGCAGGCAGGCCAGGTGCGCCGCCGCCTCCGTGATGTCGACGACGGGTACGTCGACGAGTTCCCGGACGCCCTCACGGCCGTGCTCCCCGAACCCGGCCATGACGACGGCGTCGTACGCGGGCCCGTCGTACGTGCGCAGGGTGTCGATGACCGCCGCGGCGGAGAGGTAGCTGTCGAGCCAGCCCTCCGCCGACGCGGGCCCCCACGCGGGGGTGAGACCCGTGACGAGGGTGCCCGGCGCCGCTGCGGCGCGGGCACCCCGTACGATCTCGGCGGTCATCTCCTGCGTGGTGTTGCAGTTGGTGACGACGATCCGCACGTCCGTCAGACCTCCTGCTGCGCGCGCTCGCGACGGCAGATCACGAGGTAGAGGCCGGCGGCGAGGGCCGTGCCGATGAACCAGGAGTACGGCGCGACGTCGCTGAACGTCTTGACGAGCGCGAGGACGGCGGCGACGGCGGCGGAGGGCAGGAACGCCCACAGGGCCTTGGGGTTGACGCCGTGGCGGTAGTAGTACCGGGAGCCGGGGGTCGCGTCGAAGAGTTCGTCGACGTTCACGCGCCCGCGCTTGACCCAGTAGTAGTCGACCATGATCACGCCGAACAGCGGTCCGAGGAACGCGCCGAGGCCGCCGAGGAAGTAGTTGACGACGGTCGGGTTGGAGAAGAGGTTCCACGGCGTGACGAGCAGCGCGGCGACCGTGCTGATCATGCCGCCGACCTTGAACGTGATCTTCTGCGGCCAGACGTTGGCGAGGTCGTACGCCGGGGAGACGAAGTTGGCGACGATGTTGACGCCCATGGTGGCGATGGCGAAGGTGAGCGCGCCGACGACCAGGACCCAGGTGTTGCCGACCTTGGCGACGAGTTCGGCGGGGTCGGTGATGGCCTGGCCGTAGACCTCCAGGGAGCCGGCGGTGACGATCACGGAGACGACCACGAAGGCGGTCGAGTTGATCGGCAGGCCCCAGAAGTTGCCGCGGCGCACGGTCTTGAAGTCGGGCGCGAAGCGGGAGAAGTCGCAGAAGTTCAGCATCAGCGTGCCGTAGGTCGCGAGGATCAGGCCGATCGCGCCGAACCACTGCCGCCACTGCTCGCCGACGGAGACGGGGTGCGGGGTGGTGGTGAGGGAGATCGACCAGCCGGCCTTGGCGAGGATCCACACGGCGAGCGCGATCATGACGAGCCAGATCGCGGGTCCGCAGAAGTCCTGGAACTTGCGGACGGCCTCCATGCCCTGCCGGATGATCAGCGCCTGGATCAGCCAGAGCGCGATGAACGACACCCAGCCGAGCGCGTCGAGGCCGAGGAAGGAGTGCTTGGTCCAGGACTCGAGCCCGGGCCAGGCCGCGAGCAGCATGACGTTGACGGCGACGGAGGCCAGGTACGTCTGGATGCCGTACCACATGATCGCGATGACGGCCCTGATCAGCGCGGGGATGTTGGCGCCCCAGACGCCGAAGCTGATCCGGCTGACGACGGGGAACGGCACGCCGTGGCGCTGGCCGATCTTCCCCATCCAGTTCATGCCGACGTAGATCAGCACGAAGCCGGCGAGGAGGGCGGTGAAGACCTGCCAGACGTTCATGCCGAGGACCAACAGTCCTGCGGCGAACGTGTAGTTGCCGAGGTTGTGGACGTCGGACATCCACATCGCGAAGAGGTCGAAGACCTTCCAGTTGCGCTTCTTCGCGGGCGCGAGGTCTTCGTTGACGAGCCGGGGGTCGGGGGTGAACGCGGGCGCTTCGACACTGTCGGCGACGGACAAAGGGGCTCCAGAGGGGAGAACTCGGGGACGCCGGGCGGCTTTTGGTATACCAAAGTGCGGACATGGTCGCGCTGCCGAGCACCCGTGTCGATGTCTCCACAGTTACAGCTAGGTAAAAGACCTCTCCGCGTCGGAGAAAATGGCCGCATGGGCTCCACGACGAAGACCGCGACGAAGGCCCCGCCGCGGGACACCGCGAACGGCGAACCCCTCGGCGCGGTCCGCGAACGCGTCCTCGCGACGCTGCGGCAGGACATCATCGCCGGGCGCCTCGCCCCCGGGGACCGGCTGGTGGAGCGGGAGCTGGCCGAGCGGTTCGGCGTCTCCCGCGTCCCCGTCCGCGAGGCCGTGCGCGCGCTGGTCGCCGAGGGCTTCGTCCACTTCGCGTCCGCGCGCCGGGCCGCCGTACGCGGTCTCACCCGCGACGACGTACGGGAACTCTTCGAGCTGCGCGAGGCGTTGGAGGTGTACGCGGCGGGGCTCGCGGCGGCGCGGGCCACGCCGGAGGCGCTCGGGGAGCTGCGGGGGCTCCTCGAAGAGGCGGCCGAGGCGACGGCGGCGGCCGACGCGGAGGCCGTCACCGACATCAACACGCGGTTCCACGACCGCGTGCTCGCGATGGCCGGCAACAGCCTCCTCAGCTCCGTCATGGAGCCGGTCGACGGCCGCCTGCGCTGGCTGACCCGGCAGAACGAGGACTGGGCCCAACTGCTGACGGAGCACCAGGACCTGTACGACGCGATCGCGTCCGGCGATCCCGAGCGGGCCCGGAGCCATGCGCTGACGCACGTCCAGACGAACTACCGGTCCACGGTACGGCGGTTGTTCGGGGACGACGGCGTGTAGGCCCCCCGGCGCCCCTTCCGCGAACCGGCGTTCAGCGGTCGGCGTACCTGTCCGTCGCCGCCACCAGCGCCTCCACCATCGCGTCGGGGCCGATCGAGTGGCCCACCTCGTCGACGACCGTCAACTCGCTGCCCGGCCAGGCGTGATGCAGCCGCCAGACGACGCCCGTGAGGTTGCCGAGGTCGACGCTGCCCTGGACGAGGCTCCCGGGAATCCCGGCGAGGAGAGGCGCGTCGCGCAGCACCGCGTCCGTCTCCATGAAGTGGTCGTTGCCGAAGTAGTGGGTGACCGTGCGGGCGAAGCCCATGCGGAACACCGGGTCCTCGTACCGCTGCACCGAGCGCGGGGGCTCCGAGACCATCGCCGTCTCCCAGTCGGTCCAGGCGCGGGCCGCGCGCTCGCGGACATCCGGGTCGGGGGACTCCAGGAGCCGGTTGTAGGCGGCGGCGAGGTTGCCCTCCCGGTCGTCCTCCGGCAGGCCCGCGAGGAACTCCGCGAACGCGTCCGGGAAGACCCGGCCGAGGCTCCGGGTGAGGAGGGCCACCTCCGCGTCGGAGCCGGTCGCCACGCCGGTCAGCACGAGCTCGGACACGACGCCGGGGTACGTCTGCGCGTACCGCAGCCCCAGCACCGACCCCCACGACACGCCCCACACCAGCCAGCGCTCGATCCCCAGCTCCCGGCGCAGCAGCTCCAGATCGGCCATCAGGTGGTCGGTCGTGTTGACGCTCATGTCCGTGCCGTACTCGGCCGCGTGCGGGGTGGAGCGGCCACAGCCGCGCTGGTCCAGCAGGACGACGCGGTAGCGCGCCGGGTCGAACAGGCGCCGGAAGTACGGCCCGCAGCCGCTTCCCGGCCCGCCGTGCAGCACCAGCGCCGGCTTCCCCCGCGGGTTCCCGCACGTCTCCCAGTACACGTGGTTGCCGTCGCCCACGTCGAGCATGCCGTGGTCGTACGGTTCGGTCTCCGGATACAGTCCCATCCCCGCACGCTATTTCGCCCGCCCTGTCACCCTCACCTCATTTCAGCCCCGCTGCCCCCGCCGCCGTCCGCAGCACCTCCCGCAGCATCTCCGGCGTGAGCTTGCCGGTGAAGGTGTTGCGCTGACTGACGTGGAAACACCCGAAGACCTGTACGCCGTCCAGCTCCACCCGCGCACCGTGCCCGAACGCCGGTCTGGGCCTCGGCACCTCCCACCCCGCCGCCGCCAACGCGGGCCACAGCGCCTGCCACCCCCACGCCCCCAGCACGACGATCGCCCTGAGCCCCGGCCGCAACACCTCCAGCTCCTCCACGAGCCACGCCCCGCACGCGTCCCGCTCCCCCGGCGTCGGTTTGTTCTCCGGCGGCGCGCAGTGCACCGGCGCGGTGATCCGTACGCCGTGCAGCTCCAGTCCGTCGTCCACGGACACGGCCTCCGGCTGCGAGGCGAGCCCCACGTCGTACAGCGCCTGGTACAGCACGTCCCCCGACCTGTCTCCGGTGAACATCCGGCCGGTCCGGTTCCCGCCGTGCGCGGCGGGAGCGAGGCCGACGATCAGCAATGGCGCGTCCCCCCTGCCGAACCCGGGCACGGGCCGGCCCCAGTACGTCCACTCCGCGAAGGCCGCGCGCTTGACGCGGGCGACGTGCTCCCGCCAGTCGACCAGGCGGGGGCAGGCTCGGCAGCCGGCGATCCGGGCGTCGAGGGCCGCGAGGGGGTCGGGGGGTTCGGGGTGCGGGGGTTCGGGGTGGTCGGCGCCCGGCTCCTTGCGAGTGCGCCGGGGGCCTGTGGGCGGGGTGGTCGTGCCCTGCCGGTCCAGTTCCTCCATGCGTTCACCCTAGAGCGGGCGGCCCCGCCTCGCTGTCGGGGGCTCTGCCTCGCGGTGACGCCCGCGCTTCGGGTCCATCGCCCTCGCGGTGAAGCGTGGGCCTCGCCTCGGCTCCGCCCCGGTCAGCCCTGTCGGCGCACCAGCCCCGCCAGTTCCATCAGCGTGCCCCGCCGCGCCCACGCTATGGCCGCCAGGAGAGCGCCCACGATCAGTGGAGTCGCCGCGTTCTCCCCGTCGAAGACCGTCACCTGCGTGATGAACGCGCCCACCATCAGCGCGGCGAGGGAAGCCGCCCCCAGCGACTGGAGTACCGGGATCAACAGGGCGACGGCTCCGGCGAGTTCGAGCGCGCCGATCGTGTACATCGCCGGGGTGCCCCAGCCGATCCGGTCGAAGGACTCGACCGCCGTGGGGTGGGCGATGAGCTTGGGCAGGGCGCTGGCGACACCGAAGAACAGCGCGAGGAGGATCTGGACGCCGCGCAGGACGGCACGGGCTCGCCGGGGCCGGACAGCGGACGTGGGGGAAGGGGTGGTCGCGACGGGCACGGTGGTTTCGGACATGGCGTTCTCCCTGGTGAGCGGTCTCGTTACGGTCGAGAGGTAGACCGCACCCGGTGCCGTTTCTCATCGCCGCCCCACTCCCTTTTTCACGCCCGCGCCCCGCCGCGCCCTCTTCGCGCCGCCACCGGCCCCGCCCCCTCACACTCCTTTCCACGCGTCCCCTGCTCTCCCCCCCTTCACGCCACCACCGCCCTCACCCACACCCCGTCCTCCGTCAGCACCTCGTCCACCCTCAACCCCGCCTCCGCCAACGCCTCCTCGAACTGTCGCTCGTTCATCGGCCGTGCCAGGAACGTATGGGTCCACACCGCGTCCGCGAACTCGTACTCGGCACGAACCGAGTGGACCCCGTCCCCGACCGGCGTCGAGAACCGTATCCGCACGGTGAACCCGCTGGGGTCGACCCGCTCGCGGGGCACGTCGGTGTGGTAGTCGGCGCCTTCGCGCTGGATCAGGACGCTGCCGCCCGGCGCGACATGGCGGGCGCAGGTGCGCAGCAGGCCCCGCCGCACCTCCGCGTCCCCGGCGTGCACCAGGAAGGAGGCGAGGAGGACGGCGTCGAAGGTCTCGCCGAGGTCCAGTTCCTCGATGGGACTGCGCACCGTCCGCCCCCCGCGCACCCGCTCCAGCATCTCCGCCGACTCGTCGACCGCGGTGACCTGGAACCCCCGCTCCACCAGAGAGTGGGTCATCCTCCCCACCCCGCACCCCAGTTCCAGAATCCGCGCCCCCACGGGCACGGCCCCCGCGATCACGCCCGGCTCCGCACCCACCGGCAGCCGCGCGTAGAGCTCCACCGCACAGCCGTCCGGCGTGATCGCCCCGGGCCCCGTCCCCTCGTACCCATCCCTCATCCTCATCTCCATACCCCTCCAACTCCCCGCCCCCGAACCCCAGTTCCCCACCCCCACCGCTTCACCCGTTCGAGTGTTCCCCCGCCCCGCGCTCAACCTTCCAGCGGGAACCACCCTTCCCCGCCGTACCAGTGCCCGCCCCCCTCCAGATGCTCCACCACGGCCCGCTCCACGACGGTCCGCCGAGGCAGCTCCGCCAGCTCCACCTGCGTGGACCCGAACACGAAGCGCACGGGCGTCATGTCGTGCTCCTCCTCCAGCGGGTGGACGTGGAACCGCTCCTGGAAGCGGACGATGTTGGAGTCGGCCGGCAGGTACCGCTTCAGCTGGGGATCGAGCAGCCAGGACCCGCACGTGGCGATCCGGTACGGCTCCTCGGGGAAGTGCGCGGCGAAGAACTCGCGGGCGCGCGCGAGGGACCGGTCGCAGGACTCGGGGCTGAGCGGGCCCATGAAGTCGGGGATGTGCAGCCCGAGCGCGGGCTCCCCGGCGGAGAATCCGGCGGCGGTGACGGACTCCCTCAGCACCTCGGGAACGACCCCCCGCTGGAACTGCAACCGCCCCAGCTGGTAGAGCTCCCCGCGCAGATGGAGGGAGAGCCACCGCGCGGTCATGATCCCCCCGGTCCCGTGCCACCGCCGGTGGACGGCGACCCCGCGCCCGATGTCGACGAGGGTCCGCCGGCCGACCTCGGCGGAGATCCCGCGCTCCTGGTGGTACGCGCGCACGAAGGGCAGCGCGACGACGAAGACGTACAGCGGGAACCACCGGGCGACGGCCCGGGACGCGCCGGGGTACCGGGGCAGATCCACGCCGCCGGTCACCGTCCCCATGTCCCGGACGAGTTCCGCGGCCCCGCGCTCCAGGGCCTCGCGGGCGAGGTCGTCGCCGAGGACCTGGCGGCTCAGCCGGACCGGTTCCTCGATGTCCTGGTGCGACACCCCGAGATCGAGCAGCGCCTCCACCAGCCCGTCGGTGTCGGCGAGCACGGACACACCGTCCCTGAGTTCCACGAACACACCCCCTGTAGCTCCGGAAGAACCGGCACCTCTGGAGAACGTCTCCACCGAAGAGTACGTTTCAGGCAGGAGTGGTGATCCTGATGCGTACGGGCAGTGAGCCGACGACCGCGCGCAGTGCGCTGCGGATGCGACTGTGGCTGAGCCTGTGGGGTCTGGCCTGGGCCGTCTTCGGTACGGCCGCGTTCGCGCTGGCGGGCCGCCCCGGCTGGGCCGCGGCCTGCGGTGCGCTGTGGCTGGTGATCATGATCGACCTGACGCTGATCCTGCGGCACATCCGGCAGGGCCCGCACTGGCAGCCGGGCCGCGACGTGCCGCCGTACCGGCCGCCGGAGCACTGAGATCCGCACGCGGACCCTGTGCGCGGGCGCCTGTCACCGGAGCCGGGGCGGGTCGCGGCCGTCAGCCCTGCGCGTCGAACCGCGCGGCCTTCAGGTACTCCGGGTTCGGGTCCAGCGCGGCGGCCAGCCGGAAGTGGCGCTTCGCCTGGTCGTCGCGGCCCTGCCGCTCGTACGTGCGCGCGAGCGCGAAGTGGGCGAACGCGTTGTCCGGCTCGCGCTCCAGGACGATCGTGAACTCCAGCTCCGCCGGGCGCAGTTGCGCCGCCGCGAAGAAGGCACGCGCGCGCAGGAGGCGGGCGGCGGTGTTCTCGGGGTGCGCGGCGATGACCCCGTCGAGCAGCTTCACCGCGCCCCGCGGGTCCCGCGCGGCGAGCAACTGCTCGGCGGCGCGGAAGTCGATGACATGCGTCTCCGGAGAACGTCCGGTCGAACCGCTGGTTTCGGGCACGGAAAGGTCCTTCCCTCACTGACAGCGTTCAACGCCCCGCACGGGGCCCGCTATTCCTACGACGCGGCCACACCGGACCGCGCACACCGCCAGGACCTGCGCTTTCACCCCTCCCCCCGGGCCCTGCGCACCAGTTCGCCCCACACCTCGCGCACCCGCCGCTCCAGCTCCGCCAGCGGTACGTCGTTGTCGATCACGATGTCGGCGATCGACCGGCGCTTCTCCCGCGTGGCCTGCGCGGCCATCCTCGCGCGGGCGTCGTCCTCGGTCATCCCGCGCAGCCGCACGAGCCGGTCGAGCTGCGTCCCGGGCGCGACGTCGACCACGATCACGAGGTCGTACAGCGAGGCGAGCCCGTTCTCGGCGAGGAGGGGGACGTCGTGCACGACGACCGCGTCCGCCGGAGCCGCCGCCTCCAGCTCACGGGACCGGGCGCCGACCAGGGGATGGACGATCGAGTTGAGCAGGGCCAGCTTCTCGGGGTCGGCGAACACGATCGCCCCGAGCTTCGGGCGGTCCAGCGCGCCGTCCTCCCCCAGCACCCCCTCCCCGAACGCCTCCACGACGGCCGCGAGCCCGTCCGTCCCCGGCGCGACCACCTCCCGCGCGATCCGGTCCGCGTCGACCAGCACGGCTCCGGCCTCGACCAGCAACCGCGAAACCTCGCTCTTACCGGCCCCGATGCCGCCGGTCAGCCCCACTGTCAGCATGGTGAAAGCTTAGATCCCGCCACTGACATCGGGCCCCGGCCAGGGAGCGCGGACCGACGGCGGCCCCGGCCACGTCCGTACGCGCCCCGAGCCGACGGACGAACGCCTGCCCGCCCGCCCACGCGAGGCTGCGGCGGCGTCCGCGGGTCCTTCGCTGGCGTCCTCCGCCTCCTGCCCGCGCGCGAGGCTGCGGCGCCCTCACCAGCACCGCGCACCACGCCGCCGCCCGGACGTCCGCCCACGCGCGGCTGCGGCGACGACCAGCCGCAGGCAGCCGTAGAGAGCCGGCGAACACCCGCCCGCGCAGCGAGCCGCTGCCGGTCGAGCCCCGCGCCCTGAACACCCGCGCGCCTGCGGGCCGGGCGGCGACGCCATCGCCCCCGGCCCACCCCGTGGGAGCGGCTCTCAGCCCTCCCCCTCCCGTTCCGCGAGGAACTTCTCGAACTCCCTGCCGATCTCGTCCGCCGAGGGGATGTCGACGGGCTCCGCGAGCATGTTGCCGCGGGTCTCGGCGCCCGCGACGGCGTCGTACTGGTGCTCAAGGCCCTCCACGAGGGACGTGAGTTCCTCGTCGCCCTCGCGGATCTGGCGGTCGATCTCGGTCTGGGTGCGGTGGGCCTCCGTGCGCAGGGTGTGCGCGAGGGCGGGCAGGACGAGGCCGGTGGCGGCGGTGATGGCCTCCAGGACGGTGAGGGAGGCGTCCGGGTAGGCGGAGCGGGCGATGTAGTGCGGGACGTGCGCGGCGACGCCGAGGACGTCGTGGCCGGCCTCCATGAGGCGGTACTCGACGAGCGCCTCGGCGCTGCCGGGCACCTGCGCCTCGTCGAAGGGGCTGCGGTGGCCGGGGACCAGGTCCGTACGGTTGCCGTGCGGGGTGAGGCCGACGGGGCGGGTGTGCGGGACGCCCATGGGGATGCCGTGGAACGTCACCGACAGGCGTACGCCGAGCCGCTCCACGATCTGCTTGACGGCCGCGGCGAACCGCTCCCACTCGACGTCCGGCTCGGGCCCCGACAGCAGGAGGAAGGGCGCGCCGGTGGCGTCCTGCACGAGGCGTACGTCGATCGACGGCTCCTCGTAGTCCTGCCAGCGGTCGCGCTTGAACGTGAGCAGCGGGCGCCGCGCCCGGTAGTCGACGAGCCGGTCGTGGTCGAAGCGGGCCACCACCTGGTTGGGCAGCCCGTCGAGGAGGCCCTCCACGATCTGGTCGCCGGTGTCGCCGGCGTCGATGTATCCGTCGAAGTGGTAGAGCATGACAAGTCCGGCCGACTCCTGGGCGAGCGCCATGTCGACGACCGCCAGCCCCTTCGGCTCCCATGCGTACAAACCCTGCGGATCAAGCACTTGGACCGCTCCTCCTCGTGTTCGTATCGCACAACGTCCAGGAGGGCCCGGACATTCCCGGTCCCCGCACCCTCGGTCGGGTGAATCCCCTCAGGACGCGAGCACGCGCGCGTGGAGCGAGGTCACCGCCCTGCGCGCGGAGGTGAACGCACCGTGCTGCCAGGCGTCCGTGTGGCTGAGCCAGTCGCCGGCGAACCAGACCCGGCCCGCGGGCTCGTTCAGCGGCTTGTAGCGGACGTCGTCGGGTCCCCCGGGGGTGGAGTGCCAGGCGGCCTCCAGATGGGGCGTCTGACGCCAGTGGTGCGAGAACGACGAGACGAGTTCGCTCCGGTACTTCTCGCCGTAGATCTTCACCCCCGCGGCCACCGCGCGCCGTTCGCGCTCCTCGGGCCGCAGGCGCGCGTACGCGTCGGCGTTCGCGCCGTAGTTGTAGTAGCCGACCAGGACGCCGCGCTCGCCGCCGAACCCGTACGACGGGTGCCAGATGTGCACGACGTCCTGGTCGGTCTCGGTGATCCCGCCGTAGATCCGGTGGTCCCGTTCCCACCACCGCGACCGGTACTCCAGGCCGATCTTCCCGGCCGACGACGGGGTGATCGCCTCCAGCGCGGACTGCACCGCCGGGCCGAGGTTGTGCGGCACCCGGGCGAGGATGTTGGGCGGGAGCGCGGCGACGGCGTAGTCGGCGTCGACGGCCTTCGCGCGACCCGCCTGGGTGTAGGTGACGGTGACGCCCCGGCCGGTGTCGGTGATCCGCGACACGACCGCTCCCGTCCGCACGCGATGGGCCCCCACCGCGCGGGTGAGCGCCAGCGGTATCCGGTCCATGCCGCCGACCGGCTGGAACATCAGCATCGCCTGGTCGAAGCCGAACTCGAAGGAGAAGTACCGGCCGACACCGCTCGCGAACACCTCCGAGGCGCTCGGCACGTTCCCCAACGGCACTCCGGGTGTCCCGGCGGCGGCCGGTACGGTCGCGTATCCGCGTCGCTCCCCGCCCGCGTACGTCAGCCGGTCCCCGAGTTCGCCCCAGTCCTTGAGGAACTCGGTGAGCCGTTCCCGGTCGGCACTGGTGAGGCGCTCGTCCAGTGCTCCCTGGTCGGTGGCCTTGGCGAGCAGTTCGGCGACGTACCCGTACACGTCGGCCTTGGCGGTGCGGTAGCGGACCGGCGCGGTCATCCCGGCGGACTCGTTGTAGAGGTAGGCGTCCGCGTTGGCGTTGGTGAACACCTCGACGGGGACGCCGAGTTCGCGGCAGTAGTCCAGGGTGACCATCCACTGGGGTATCCGCGCGGGGCCCGCGTTCAGGTACTGCCCGTCGGTGAAGCGGGCGGTCTGCGTGTGGCCGTACAGGTCGGTCGTGCGGTCCCCGCCGCGCACGGTGAAGTTCCGGCCGCCCGTCCGTGCCCGCGCCTCCAGGACCGTGCAGTCGTAGCCGGCCTTGCCGAGTTCGTAGGCGACGGTCAGTCCGGCGATCCCGCCGCCGATCACCACCACCTTGGCCGCACCGCGGCCGGTGACGCCCAGGTCGCCGCTCCGGGGCGGCCGGTACGGCTCGGCGCGCGCGGTGGGGGCGAGCCCGAGGGCGCCCATGGTGGCGAAGAGCGCCCCCGCTCCGCCGGTGATGCCCACGTCCCGCAGGAACGTCCGCCGGTTCTGTGCACGTGCCATGACTGAGCCCCTTCCCGATCATGAACAACTGTCGGGAAGCGTCTCAACTCCCAGTTACGGCACGGTGGTTACCGCTGTGTCCGGTGGGTTTCGCAGAGGCCGGGGAAGACTGAAGGGCCGCACCTCGAAAGGTACGGCCCCTCAGTCAACAACTACCGCTCAGTGAGCCTGCGTTCAGCTCTGGCCGCCGGCCAGCTTCTCGCGCAGGGCGGCGAGCGCCTCGTCCGAGGCGAGCGCGCCGGACGTGTCCGCGCCCTCGGAGGAGTACGAGCCACCACCCGCGGCCGGAGCCGCACCCGCGGCGTCGCCGCCCTCGGCAGCGGCAGCGGCGTCGGCCTCGCGGCTCTTGATGACCTGCTGCTGGTGCTGCTCGAAGCGGGACTGCGCCTCGGCGTACTGGTTCTCCCACACCTCGCGCTGAGCCTCGAAGCCCTCGAGCCAGTCGTTGGTCTCGGGGTCGAAGCCCTCGGGGTAGATGTAGTTGCCCTGGTCGTCGTAGGACGCGGCCATGCCGTACAGGGTCGGGTCGAACTCGACCGAGGCCGGGTCGGCGCCGAAGGACTCGTTGGCCTGCTTGAGGGACAGCGAGATCCGGCGACGCTCCAGGTCGATGTCGATGACCTTGACGAAGATCTCGTCGTTGACCTGGACGACCTGCTCCGGGATCTCCACGTGGCGCTCGGCCAGCTCGGAGATGTGGACCAGGCCCTCGATGCCCTCGTCGACGCGGACGAACGCACCGAACGGAACGAGCTTCGTGACCTTGCCGGGCACGACCTGACCGATCTGGTGCGTGCGCGCGAACTGCTGCCACGGGTCTTCCTGGGTCGCCTTCAGCGACAGGGAGACGCGCTCGCGGTCCATGTCGACGTCCAGGACCTCGACCGTGACCTCCTGGCCGACCTCGACGACCTCGGAGGGGTGGTCGATGTGCTTCCAGGACAGCTCGGAGACGTGGACGAGACCGTCGACGCCGCCCAGGTCCACGAAGGCACCGAAGTTGACGATCGAGGAGACGACGCCGGAGCGGACCTGACCCTTCTGGAGGGTCGTGAGGAACGTCTGGCGGACCTCGGACTGGGTCTGCTCCAGCCAGGCGCGGCGGGACAGGACCACGTTGTTGCGGTTCTTGTCCAGCTCGATGATCTTGGCCTCGAGCTCCTTGCCGACGTACGGCTGGAGGTCGCGGACACGACGCATCTCGACGAGGGAGGCCGGGAGGAAGCCACGGAGGCCGATGTCGAGGATGAGACCACCCTTGACGACCTCGATGACGGTACCGGTGACGATGCCGTCTTCTTCCTTGATCTTCTCGATCGTGCCCCAGGCGCGCTCGTACTGCGCGCGCTTCTTGGACAGGATCAGACGGCCTTCCTTGTCCTCCTTCTGGAGAACCAGGGCCTCGATCTCGTCACCGACGGCGACGACCTCGTTCGGGTCGACGTCGTGCTTGATGGAGAGTTCGCGGCTCGGGATGACGCCTTCGGTCTTGTAACCGATGTCGAGCAGGACCTCGTCCCGGTCGACCTTCACGATGACGCCGTCGACGATGTCGCCGTCGTTGAAGTACTTGATCGTCTCGTCGATCGCGGCGAGGAAGGCTTCCTCGTTACCGATGTCGTTGACCGCAACCTGCGGGGTGGTGGCGGTGGTCTCGGTGCTGCTCGTCATGTGGGAAAGGGCTCCGGTTACGGACAGAAAGTCGTAGGTACTGCTACGCCGGGAGCCCGTATCGCTCTGAAGAAGCCGGACAGCCAAAGAGACGGCACACCGGGAGACCCGGCAACGCCTCGAAAACCGAGGGGACTACAACAGATGCGAGCGCAGCCTGCTACGTCTGAGGAGCGCAGGCCCGCAGCGCAACTTGTAGCATACGGGGGCAGCCGGACGGGGTCAATGCGCGAAGGCGCACACCCGGGGCGGATCGCCGCATACCCGGCACAAGAAGCGTCTCTGGAGGCCAACGCAGGCCCGTGAGACCCCTTCCGTGACATCCGCGCGGGCGCCTGTCCCCGAAAAAGGGTGACGGAAGAGTACGACGAGGGAGCCGATCATCCAAGAGCCAACGATGTCCGCCGTGGACCACGACCCCGAATCCGACTCCGAGGCCACCCGGCGTGCCGCGGGCGTCACGGAGAGCGCCCGCGCGAACCGGGGCTGGTGGGACCGCAACGCGGACGAGTACCAGGTCGAGCACGGCACGTTCCTCGGCGACGACCGCTTCGTGTGGGGCCCCGAGGGGCTCGACGAGGTGGAGGCCGAACTCCTGGGCCCCGCCGAGAAGCTGGCGGGCCTCGCGGTCCTGGAGATCGGCGCGGGCGCCGCCCAGTGCTCGCGGTGGCTCGCCGCGCAGGGCGCCCGGCCCGTCGCCCTCGACATCTCCCACCGCCAGCTCCAGCACTCCCTGCGCATCGGCGGCTCCGTCCCCCTCGTCTGCGCCGACGCGGGCGTCCTGCCCTTCGCGGACGGCTCCTTCGACCTCGCGTGCTCCGCGTACGGCGCCCTGCCGTTCGTCGCCGACCCCGCCCAGGTTCTGCGCGAGGTACGCCGCGTCCTGCGCCCGGGCGGCCGGTTCGTCTTCTCGGTCACCCACCCGATCCGCTGGGCCTTCCCCGACGAACCCGGCCCCGAGGGCCTGACGGTCTCCGCCTCCTACTTCGACCGCACCCCGTACGTCGAGCAGGACGCCGAGGGCAACGCCGTCTACGTCGAGCACCACCGCACCCTGGGCGACCGCGTCCGCGACATCGTCACGTCCGGCTTCCGCCTCGTCGACCTCACCGAGCCGGAGTGGCCGGCCTGGAACACGTCCGAGTGGGGCGGCTGGTCGCCGCTGCGGGGCAACTTGATCCCGGGGACGGCGATCTTCACGTGCGAGCGCGACTGAGGTGACGTGACGGGGGCGTCCGCGCGCGTGGCCGACACTGGGTCCCGTGATCCGCTACGACGCCCTCGACGCCCTCCCCGTCCGCAGCGTGCTGCCCGCGCTCGGTGACGCCCTGGACGCGCACGGGACGGCCGTTCTCGTGGCGCCCCCGGGGACGGGGAAGACGACGCTCGTGCCGTTGGCGCTGGCGGGGCTGCTCGGGGAGGGGCCCGCGCGCACGGTCGTCGTCGCCGAGCCCCGCCGGATCGCCGCGCGGGCCGCCGCCCGGCGGATGGCGTGGCTGCTCGGGGAGGAGGCCGGGGAACGCGTCGGGTACACCGTGCGCGGGGAGCGGGTCGTCGGGCGGCGTACGCGGGTCGAGGTCGTGACGACCGGGGTGCTGCTGCAACGGCTCCAGCGGGACCAGGAGCTGGCCGGGGTCGACGTCGTCGTGCTGGACGAGTGCCATGAGCGGCATCTGGACGCGGACACCGCCGCCGCGTTCCTGTGGGACGTACGGGAGGCGCTGCGGCCGGAGTTGCGGCTCGTGGCGGCGTCCGCGACGACCGATGCGCAGGGGTGGGCCCAGTTGCTGGGCGGGGCCCCCGTGGTGGAGGCGCGGGGGGTGTCGTACCCGGTCGAGACCGTGTGGGCGCCGCCCGCGCGCGGGGTACGGCCGCCGCACGGCACGTGGGTCGATCCGGCGCTGCTCGCGCACGTCGCGTCGGTGGTGCGGCGGGCGCTCGCCGAGCGGGCGGGGGACGTGCTGTGCTTCCTGCCCGGCGTGGGCGAGATCGCGCGGGTGGCGGGGCAGTTGGGCGGGGACGGCGGGGATGTCGAGGTTCTCCAGGTGCACGGGCGCGCGCCGGCCGCCGTGCAGGACGCGGTGCTCTCACCCGGTACGCGGCGCAGGGTCGTCCTCGCGACGTCCGTCGCGGAGTCGTCGCTCACGGTTCCTGGGGTGCGCGTGGTCGTGGACTCCGGGCTGGCGCGTGAGCCTCGGGTCGACCACGCGCGCGGGCTGAGCGCGCTGGCGACCGTACGGGCGTCCCAGGCGTCGGCACGGCAGCGGGCCGGCCGGGCGGGCCGTGAGGCGCCCGGCACCGTCTACCGCTGCTGGCCGGAGGCCGAGAACGCCCGCCTCCCGCGTTTTCCCGCGCCCGAGATCAAAGTGGCCGACCTCGCCGCGTTCGCCCTCCAGACGGCCTGCTGGGGCGATCCTGGGGCCACTTCGCTGGCACTCCTCGACCCGCCACCGCCGGGCGCGATGGCGGCGGCCCGCGACCTCCTCACGGCGATCGGCGCGGTCGACCCCACGGGCCGGGCCACCGAACGCGGCGTCCGGCTGTCCCGCCTGGGCCTGCACCCCCGCCTGGGCCGGGCCCTCCTGGACGGCACCACGGCCCTGGGCACGCACCCGGCGGCCGAGGTGGTGGCCCTGCTGAGCGAGGAGGCCCCCCGGGAGTACGGCGACGACCTCGCCGCCGCGCTGCGGGCCGCCCGGCGCGGGGGCGACGCGTACAGCTCACGCTGGCGGACGGAGGTACGGCGGCTGCGGGGGGTCGCGTCCGGAGGCACGGGGGCGGCGCCCGGCGGCGCCCCCGACGTGCGGGGCTCGTCCCCGGCGTCCGAAGCGCCCGCGGACGCCGGGCCGCACGCGAACTCGACTGCCACGAGCGGCACTTCACCCGCCGCCGGCACGCAGGGGCCGTCACCGGCCCGCGCGACGCCCACGACCGCCCCGAACCCGGCCGCCACCGGCCCGGCTTCGCCCGCCCCCGGCCCGCGGGGCTCGCGGGCGGCAGCCGGAACGCCCACGGCCATCACCACCGAGGCCAACCCGAACCCGTCCACCGCAAGCCCCGCTTCGCCCGCCCCCTCGGCCTCCGCCGACGACACCCGCGCCCCGGCCCTGATCGCCGCCCTCGCCTTCCCCGAACGTCTCGCCAGACTCGACGGCGGCACCTACCTCATGCTCTCCGGCACCCGCGCGGAACTCCGCGAGGGCTCTCCCCTCCGTCCGTCCCCCTGGCTGGCGATCGCCGTGGCCGACCGCCCCGTCGGAAAGGGCCACGCGCGCGTACAGCTCGCGGCGGTCGTCGACGAGGACACCGCGCGGTGGGCGGCGGGCGCGCTGCTCGACGAGCGGGAGGAGGTCCGGTGGGCCGGCGGGGACGTCGTCGCGCGGTGGGTGGAGCGGCTGGGGGCCGTCGAGTTGGCGGTGCGGCCTCTCAGGAACGCCGACGCCGGGCTCGTACGCGCCGCCCTCCTGGAGGGCCTGCGGCAGGAAGGGTTCGGCGTGTTGCGGTGGTCCGACGCGGGGGCGGGCCTGCGGCAGCGGCTCGCGTTTCTGCGCGCGCGGGTCGGGGAGCCCTGGCCGGACGTCTCCGACGAGGCACTGCACGCGCGCGTGGACGAGTGGCTGGAGCCGGAGCTGGGGAGGGCCCGGCAGCGCAAGGACCTCGCGCGGATCGATGCCGGGAACGCGCTGGGGCGGCTGCTGCCGTGGGCGTCCGGGGAGGCCGGGAAGCTGGACGCGCTGGCGCCGGAGCGGATCGTCGTACCCAGCGGGTCGAGCGTCCGCGTCGACTACGGGGATCCCGAACGGCCCGTGCTGGCCGTGAAGTTGCAGGAGATGTTCGGGCTCCAGGAGTCGCCCCGGGTGGCCGGTGTGCCGGTGGTGGTCCATCTGCTGTCCCCGGCGGGGCGGCCGGTCGCCGTCACGGCGGATCTCGCGTCGTTCTGGCGGGACGGCTACCGGGGCGTACGCGCGGAGCTGCGCGGCCGGTACCCCAAGCACCCGTGGCCCGAGGACCCGGCGACGGCCGAACCGACCCGCCACACGAACGCCCGCCTCAGACGCTGAACGCCTCAGACGCCGACCGGCTCGGGCGACGGCTCCGCGCGCGGGGTGAACGGGCGTCTCCCCCTGGCCTCCAGGAGCAGCGCGAGGGCCAGCAGCGACAGCCCCAGTGCGGCGAACCCCCAGGGCAGGTAGGACGTCATCAGCAGCACGAGCGTGCGGTTGCTCTTGACCAGGTCGACCGCGTGCTCGATGTAGTCCTCCCGCATCTTCACCTCTCCGGCGAACGCGGTGACCTTCTCGCGCCCGCCCAGGAGCGTCCCTCCGCGCAGCTCCTCCTTGTGGACCTCCTCGCCGTTGACCGGTGCCCCGGTGAGCGGTTCGACCCAGAACTTGCGGACGGTGGTGTACCAGCGGGTCGTGCCGGTGGAGGCGATGGTCTCGGGGGTGATCCCGGCGACCGGCATCGTCTTCGGCATGGGGACCTGCGTCCAGGGGACGGTCTGCTCGAAGTAGTAGACCGTCAGGCCGCGGAACGTGCGGGTGCCCTTGTAGTGGATCGGGGCCGACGTACGGGTCTGCGCGTCGAAGTACTCGTAGTCCCGTTTCTCCACGAGGAAGGGCCACTTGAACTCGATGCCCCGGCGGGTGACGGGGTCGCCGTCGACCATCTCGCCGTCGGCGTGGACGGGCGCCTGCGTGTGCGCGTCGAAGATGTACCGCTCGGGGACCTTGGAGACCATCTTGCCGTCGGGGCCGACGACGTAGGAGAGGCCGTCCCAGACGACGACGTCCTTGCCCGCGGTCTTCTCGACGCGCTCGGACTCCTCGACGTTGCCCTTGAGGGTCTGGACGATGGTGACTTTCGGGACCGTACGCGCGCGCAGGGTGCCGTAGTCGAGGAGGGTCGCGTTCCGGGCCTCCAGGACGGTCGCCTGGTAGGTGTTCGCGGGGATCTTGGCGAGCCGGGGGAAGGCGTACCAGCGCAGCAGGGGCGCGAGGGACGCGAAGAAGACGGCGAGGGCGAGCAGGATCAGGGCGGCTCTGCGGCGCATCGCGCCCTCCTCACGGGTGCGCGGGCACGGTCGTCAGCAGCGGTTTCGGCGACGTCCTGCCGGTGGGCGCGCCGACGGCGCTGATCGTCAGGACGAGGGCGAGGGCGACGGCCAGACCGGCCGCGGCGGCGATCAGGGCGCGCATACGGACCTCCCGGACCTGACGGACCTGACGGCCTGTCAGGTGTCGGCACCGTAGCAACGGGTGGCCGAGATGAGAACAGCCCCGGCGCCTCCGTCCCGAAGACCGGGAGGGGGGCGCCGAGGCTGCTGTACGGGCCTGTGCGGGCCTAGGAGGCCGAGGGTGAGGCTTCGGTCGATCCGCTCGGCGAGGGGCTCGCAGAAGGCGAACCGCTCGGTTCGGGCTCCGGGTCCGGGGTGGCCGTCGGCACCGCCGTGACCGTCAGCTCGACGGTGAGGCTCGCGCCCCCGGTCGTCGTGATCTTCAGCAGGAACGTCCCGGCGTTGTCGTCCGCGTACAGCTTGGGCAGCTTCAGGACGCCGAGCGCGTCCGTCGTCAGGCCGGTCAGCGTGCGCACGGGCTTGCCGTCGGCGCCCTTGAAGTACGGGCCCTTGTCGTTGGCGGCGGTGTCGCCGGCTGCGGCGACCAGGGTGGCGGTCGCGGCGACCTTCCCGGCGGCGGCCCCCTTCCGCGTGGCCTTGACCTGGACCTGGTCGGTGAACTCGCCGCCCGCGACGGTGGTCAGCAGGCCGTTCAGGAGGTTCGAGATCAGGTCGGCGGAGCGGGCCTCGACGCTCGCCGTGTAGTCGACCGGGTCGACCGTACGGCCGATGACCAGCGCGCGGACGATGAACGAACCGGTCTTCTCGCCCGCCTGGAGCGCGGGCGCCGTGGCGACGCCCTTCGCGTCGGTCGTGACCGTCGCGAGCTTCTCGCCGCCGGTGAACGTGGTGTCCGTGTCGCCGATGATCAGGAAGCGGACGCGGACCTTGGCGACGGCCTTGCCGTCGGCGGTCTCCGCGCGTGTGCCGATCCGCTGCGCGAAGGCGCTCCCCGCGGTCGCGGTCAGCTTGCCCGTGCCGGCGTCCTCCAGGCGGCGGACCGTGTCCGTGGGCGTCTGGGCGGGCGGCGGCGTGGTGGGCGGGGTCTTCGGCGGGGTGGGCTTCGGGGGCGCCGGGGTCTTCGGCGGGGTGTTCGTCCTCGGCGGAGTCGGCTTCGTACCGCCGGTGCCCGGACCGGTCGCCGGGTTGTCGCTGCGGTTGCCCGGCAGGGCGCCCGTGCCGTCGGGGATCTCGTGCGTGCCCTTGCGGTAGTACTCCAGCCACGAGGTGACGGTGTTGTAGTACACCGTCGAGTTGTTGTAGCTGAGGATCGCCCTGCGCAGGCCCGACGCCGTGTTCATGTCCCAGTTGTTGCGGCACAGGTAGTGCGCTGCGGCGAGGGCGGCGTCGTAGACGTTGTTGGGGTCCTTGCGGCCGTCGCCGTTGCCGTCGCGGCCGGCCCACGCCCAGGTCGAGGGGATGAACTGCATGGGGCCCACGGCGCGGTCGTACAGACTGTCGCCGTCGTAGGCGCCGCCGTCCGTGTCGCTGATGTGGGCGAAGCCGACGCCGTTGAGGGGCGGGCCGAGGATCGGGGTGACCGTCGTGCCGTCCGCACCGACGTTCCCGCCGCTCGCGTGGCTCGACTCGACCTTGCCGATCGCGGCGAGGAGCTCCCAGGGGAGGTTGCAGCCGGGCTTGTCGGCCGCGAGGGCCGTCGCGGCCCTCTTGTAGGCGTCCAGGACGGTCGCGGGGATGCCCGACTCCGAGACGGTGCCGGTCGCGCCGGTGCCGGGTGTCCCGGGTATCGGGGTGGTGCCCGGAACCGGCACCGGGCTCGGGCTGTTGAGGGGCGGCAGGTCCGTGTAGTACGGCGAGTTGCCGGTGGCGCCGCCGGCCGTCGGTCCCGGGTCACCCGCCGCCGCGGGTGTGTCGGCGGGTCTGTCCTGGGTGGTGCCCGCGACGACCTCCGGTGCCTGGGACGCGGCCAGGGCGGCGACCGCGACGGCGGCCACGGTGGTGTTGACCGCGCTCTTGCGCAGCCTCCTGCCGAAATGCGCCGACATGAAGTGAACCCCTCCCGTGGACGCCCGAGCGCCCGTCTCTGTCTGCCGTGCTCACCTGTGTGACGAACGGACGGCCCGGGAGGTTGCCCCTCCAGCCGATTCCCGTCCCGCTGTCACCGCTCGCCCCGCGTACACCGGGCGTACCGGCGGGTACGGCGACCCTACGTCAACTCCCTTGACACCGGCACCCGTCGGGGGCTGTTTTCATCCGCCCCTCATCTAGGGGCGGCCGGGAACCGCGCCCCGCGCCGGAGGCGTCCTCACCGTGTCGCCGTGATCGTCTTCCCGTCCGGTTCCCGCCTGAGGAGCAGTTGTGCCGTTCACCCTGAGCCACGCCGCCGCCGTACTGCCGGCGGTGCGGGGCGACGGGAGCGGCCGGGGTCGGCTGATTCCCGCCGTTCTCGTGGCCGGGTCCTTCGCGCCGGACCTCACGTACTACGCGGCGAGCGCCGCCCCCGACGCGATGCGGTTCGGCGACGTCACGCACTCCTTCGCCGGGGTGTTCACGGTCGACGTGCTGCTCACGTGGGCGCTGGTCGGGCTGTGGCTCGTCGTCCGCGAGCCGCTGGCCGCGCTGCTGCCCGCCGCCGGGCGGGGCCGGGTCGCCGCGCTCACGCGCTGCGGTGTCCCCCGCGCGCGCGTGAGCGGCGGGCTGGTGGCGCGGTGGTACGTCTCCGCCGTCGCCGGGGCCCTCACGCATGTCGTCTGGGACGCGTTCACCCATCTCGACCGGTGGGGGATGCGGCTGTTCCCGGTCCTCGGGGAGGAGATCGCCGGGTCGCCGCTGTACTGGTACCTCCAGTACGGGGGGTCGCTGATCGCCGCCGTCGTCATCGCGGTGTTCCTGGCGTACGCGCTGCGCCGGGCGCCCGCCGGGGCGGTGAGCGGGCTGCCGGTGCTGTCGGCGCGGGACCGGTGGCTCGCGGGGGCGCTGCTGGGCGGGTGCGCGGTGGTGGGGGCGGGGGCGCGGGTGGCCCGCTGGTGGGCGTACTGGGGAGAGCGCGGCGCCAAGCCCTGGGAGATCGTCCCGACACTGTGCTTCGGGGCGGGCGCGGGGCTGGTCGTGGGGGTCGTGGTGTACGCGGTCGTCGTACGGCTGTCGCGGCCGTACGTACGGGAAGAGGCGAGCGCCCTCGTTCAGTGAGCGCGCTCGTGAAGTGAGCGCGCTCGCCTCCCCGTGGCGTCTAGTGAGCCGCCGCCTCCCAGTTCTGGCCGGAACCGACCGACACGTCCAGCGGGGCCCGCAGGTGCACCGCGTCCGCCATCTCCCGGCGGACCAGTTCCTCGACCCTCGCCGCCTCGCCGGGCGCGATCTCCAGGACGATTTCGTCGTGGACCTGGAGCAGCAGACGGGACGTCAGCTTCGCCTCCTCCATCGCCACGGCCACCTTCAGCATCGCGATCTTGACGATGTCCGCCGCCGTCCCCTGGATGGGGGCGTTGAGCGCCATGCGTTCCGCCGTCTCGCGGCGCTGGCGGTTGTCGCTGTTGAGGTCGGGGAGGTACCGGCGGCGCCCGAAGAGGGTCTCGGTGTAGCCCGTCGCGCGCGCCTCGTCGACCACGCGGTGCAGGTAGTCCCGCACGCCGCCGAACCGCTCGAAGTACGTGTCCATCAGCGCGCGCGCCTCGCCCGCGTCGATGTTCAGCTGCTGGGAGAGGCCGAACGCGGACAGCCCGTACGCCAGGCCGTACGACATGGCCTTGATCTTGCGGCGCATCTCCGCGTCGACGGCGTCCTTGTCGACGGCGAAGACCTGCGCGGCGACCGTGTTGTGCAGGTCCTCGCCGGAGGTGAACGCGTCGATCAGGCCCTGGTCCTCGGAGAGGTGGGCCATGACGCGCAGCTCGATCTGGCTGTAGTCGGCGGTCATCAGGGACTCGAAGCCCTCGCCGACGACGAACCCGCGCCGGATCGCGCGCCCTTCCTCGGTGCGCACCGGGATGTTCTGGAGGTTGGGGTCGACGGAGGAGAGGCGGCCGGTCGCGGCGACGGTCTGGTTGAACGTCGTGTGGATACGGCCGTCCGCCGCGACCGTCTTGATCAGGCCCTCGACGGTGACGCGCAGCTTGGCCTGCTCGCGGTGGCGGAGCATGACGACCGGCAGTTCGTTGTCCGTCTGGGTGGCGAGCCACGCCAGCGCGTCGGCGTCGGTGGTGTAGCCCGTCTTCGTCTTCTTGGTCTTCGGCAGGCCCAGTTCGCCGAAGAGGACCTCCTGGAGCTGCTTCGGGGAGCCGAGGTTGAACTCGTGGCCCGCCGCCGCGTGCGCCTCCTTCACCGCCTGCTGGACGGCTCCGGCGAACATCTGCTCCATGGCCTCCAGGTGCGCGCGGTCGGCCGCGATGCCGTGGCGCTCCATGCGGGCCAGGATCGCGGACGTCGGCAGCTCCATGTCCCGCAGCAGGTCGGTGGCGCCGACCTCCTCCAGGCGCTCGCGGAACGCCTCGCCGAGGTCGAGGATCGCGCGGGCCTGGATCATCAGGGCCTCGCTCTCCGCGCCGTCGTCCGCGCCGAACGCGAGCTGGCCGTCGGCCGCGGCGGCGGGCTGGAGTTCGCGGCCCAGGTACTCCAGCGAGAGCGCGTCCAGGTCGAAGGAGCGGCGGCCCGGCTTGACGAGGTAGGCGGCGAGCGCGGTGTCCATCGTGACGCCCTCGATGGTCCAGCCGTGCTCGGCGAAGACCCGCATGGCGCCCTTGGCGTTGTGGAAGACCTTGGCGCGGGCGGGGTCCGCGAGCCAGGCCGCCCACGCGCGCTCGTCGGTCTCGTCGAGCTGCGCCGGGTCGAACCAGGCGGCCGGGCCGTCGGCGGTGGCCAGGGCGACCTCGGCGACCGAGCCGACGCCCAGGGTCCAGGTGTCGACGGTCGCCACGCCCAGCGTGCCGGTCTCGTGCTGCGCGAGCCAGGGGGCCAGTTCGCCCGTGCCCAGCAGCGTGCCGTCCACGGCCACGCCCGCCGCGGCGGCCGGGGGCGCGTCGGTCTCCACGCCGCCCGGGTCGACCGCCAGCAGGCGCTCGCGCAGGGACGGGTTGCGGATCTCCAGGGTGTCCAGGACGAGGGCGACGGCCGAGCGGTCGTACGGGGCGCGCTCCAGGTCGGGGACCGTCTTGTCCAGCTCGACCGTCCGCACCATCTCGGTGAGGCGGCGGTTCAGCTTCACGGCGTCCAGGTGGTCGCGGAGGTTCTGGCCCGCCTTGCCCTTGACCTCCTCGACGCGGTCGACGAGTTCCGCGAACGAGCCGAACTGGTTGATCCACTTCGCGGCGGTCTTCTCGCCGACGCCCGGGATGCCCGGGAGGTTGTCCGACGGGTCGCCGCGCAGGGCCGCGAAGTCCGGGTACTGGGCGGGCGTCAATCCGTACTTCTCGAAAACCTTCTCCGGGGTGAACCGGGTCAGCTCCGAGACGCCCTTGGTGGGGTACAGGACCGTCGTGTGGTCCGTGACCAGCTGGAACGAGTCCCGGTCGCCGGTCACGATCAGGACGTCGTACCCGGCGGCCTCCGCCTGGGTCGCCAGCGTCGCGATGATGTCGTCCGCCTCGAAGCCGTCCACCGCGAACCGGGACACGTGCATCGCGTCCAGCAGTTCGCCGATCAGCTCGACCTGGCCCTTGAACTCGTCCGGCGTCTTCGAGCGGTTCGCCTTGTACTCGGTGAACTCCTCGGAGCGCCAGGTCTTGCGGGACACGTCGAACGCCACCGCGAAGTGCGTGGGCGCCTCGTCACGCAGCGTGTTGGCCAGCATCGACGCGAACCCGTAGATCGCGTTCGTCGGCTGCCCCACCGCCGTCGTGAAGTTCTCCACCGGCAGCGCGAAGAACGCGCGGTACGCCAGCGAATGCCCGTCCATGAGCATCAGCCGCGGCCTGCCCTCGCCGGTTGCCGTCTCGTTCGTCTTCGATGCTGTCTCTGCCACGCCCCCGATCCTGCCACGCGCCACTGACAACGCCCCGCCACGGACCGCTGCCACGAGCTGTGCCGAGGGTGCTCAGCGCTCCGGCGCCCTGGCGACCCGGGCGAGCATGCCGGCCTCAGGGGCGCGGGGAACTGCGCGAACAGCCACAACGCACCCGCAGCCGAACGACCAGCCGCAACGCACCCGCACCCGCACCCGCACCCCAGCCACCCTCCCCCTCGCTCCTCCCCCCTCGCCCCCTCAGCCCCGCCCGCCTCTCCCGATCCCCCGCCCCATCCCAACTGTCACTCCCCCGTGGGAGGATCGAACAAGGACTCCGCTTGCGGTTGCGAAGGAGAGTGTGGGATGGCCGGGAAGGCGCCGAAGAGTGATCCGGTTCAGGACGCGCCGCGGGTCGGTGGGCCGAAGCATGCGGCGGCGGGGCTGCCCGCCGTGGGGCATTCGCTGCGGATGGCCCAGCAGCAGATGGGCGTCAAGCGGACCGCGCTGACGCTGCTGCGGGTCAATCAGAAGGAGGGGTTCGACTGTCCCGGGTGCGCCTGGCCCGAGCCTGATCACCGGCACGCCGCCGAGTTCTGCGAGAACGGCGCCAAGGCCGTCGCCGAGGAGGCGACGCTCCGCCGGGTCACCCCGGAGTTCTTCGCCGGGCACAGTGTCGACGACCTCGCGACGCGCAGCGGGTACTGGCTGGGCCAGCAGGGCCGGCTGACGCACCCGATGTACCTCCCCGAGGGCGCCGACCACTACGAACCGGTCTCCTGGGAGCGCGCGTTCGAGATCATGGGCGAGGAGTTCGACCGCCTCGACTCCCCGGACGAGGCGGTGTTCTACACCTCGGGCCGCACGAGCAACGAGGCCGCGTTCCTGTACCAGCTGTTCGCGCGGGAGCTGGGCACGAACAACCTCCCGGACTGCTCGAACATGTGCCACGAGTCGAGCGGCTCGGCCCTGTCGGAGACGATCGGCATCGGCAAGGGCAGCGTCCTGCTGGAGGACCTCTACCAGGCGGACCTGATCATCGTCGCGGGCCAGAACCCGGGGACGAACCATCCGCGCATGCTCTCCGCGCTGGAGAAGGCGAAGGCGTCCGGCGCGAAGGTGATCAGCGTCAACCCGCTGCCCGAGGCGGGCCTGGAGAAGTTCAAGAACCCGCAGACCGCCAAGGGCATGACCACCGGCGCTCCCCTGACGGACCTGTTCCTCCAGATCCGCCTCGGCGGCGACCAGGCCCTGTTCCGCCTCCTGAACAAGCTGATCCTCGAAACGGAGAACGCCGTCGACGAGGACTTCATCGCCGAACACACCCACGGCTTCGAGGAGTTCGCCGAGACGGCCAGGGCGGCCGACTGGGACGAGACCCTGACGGCGACGGGTCTCACGCGCGCGGAGATCGAGGAGGCCCTGCGCATGGTCCTCGCCTCCGAGCGGACGATCGTCTGCTGGGCGATGGGCCTGACCCAGCACAAGCACTCCGTGCCGACGATCCGCGAGGTCGTCAACTTCCTCCTGCTGCGCGGCAACATCGGCCGCCCCGGCGCGGGCGTGTGCCCGGTCCGCGGCCACTCGAACGTGCAGGGCGACCGCACGATGGGCATCTTCGAGCGCCCCGCGCCCGCGTTCCTGGACGCCCTGGAGAAGGAGTTCGGCTTCGCGCCCCCGCGCGGGCACGGCTACGACGTCGTCCGCGCGATCCGCGCCCTGCGCGACGGCGAGGCCAAGCTGTTCTTCGCGATGGGCGGCAACTTCGTCTCGGCGTCCCCGGACACGGAGGTGACGGAGGCGGCGATGCGCAAGGCGCGCCTGACGGTGCACGTGTCGACGAAGCTGAACCGCTCGCACGTGGTCACGGGCGCGCGGGCGCTGATCCTGCCCACCCTGGGCCGCACGGAGCGCGATCTCCAGGGCTCCGGCGAGCAGTTCGTGACCGTCGAGGACTCGATGGGCATGGTCCACGCCTCCCGGGGCCGTCTGAAGCCGGCGAGCGCGCAGCTCCTGTCGGAACCGGCGATCGTGTGCCGCCTGGCCCGCCGCGTCCTGAAGGACCGGACCGCCACCCCCTGGGAGGAGTTCGAGAAGGACTACGCATCGATCCGCGACCGCATCGCCCGTGTGATCCCCGGCTTCGAGGACTTCAACGCGCGGGTGGCGCACCCCGGCGGCTTCGCCCTCCCGCACGCCCCGCGCGACGAGCGCCGCTTCCCGACGGCGACCGGCAAGGCCAACTTCACGTCCGCGCCGGTGGAGTTCCCCGAGCTGCCGGAGGGCCGCCTGCTGCTCCAGACGCTGCGCAGCCACGACCAGTACAACACCACGATCTACGGCCTGGACGACCGCTACCGGGGCATCAAGAACGGCCGCCGGGTGGTCCTGGTCAACCCTGAGGACGCCGAGCGGCTGAAGCTCAGGGACGGTGCGTACGTCGACCTCGTGGGCGAGTGGAAGGACGGCGTGGAGCGGCGCGCGCCGGGTTTCCGGGTCGTCGTCTACCCGACCGCGCGCGGCTGCGCGGCGGCGTACTACCCGGAGACGAACGTCCTGGTCCCGCTGGACGCGACGGCGGACACCAGCAACACCCCGGCCAGCAAGTCCGTGGTGGTGCGTCTGGAACAATCGGCGGCCGACTGAGCGTTTGCTCAGCACCAGTCGCACCGAGCCGAGACACGCCACCACGAAACGGAGCCGGGCCCATGGCCGAGCAGACGTTCCCGCAAGAGGTCGTCGACGAGTACGCCGCACTCGGCGTCGACCTGCCGTCCCTGTTCTCCGCGGGCCATCTCGGCACCCGGATGGGCGTCGAGATCATCCAGGCGTCCGCCGACCAGGTGGTGGGCACGATGCCGGTGGAGGGCAACACCCAGCCGTACGGGCTGCTGCACGGCGGCGCCTCGGCGGTGCTGGCCGAAACGCTCGGCTCGGTCGGGGCGATGCTGCACGGCGGGAGCACGAAACTGGCCGTGGGCGTCGACCTGAACTGCACGCACCACCGGGGCGTGCGCTCCGGCACGGTGACCGGTGTGGCCACGCCGGTGCACCGGGGGCGCTCGACGGCGACGTACGAGATCGTCATCACGGACGAGGCGGGACGGCGGGTGTGCACGGCGCGGCTGACGTGTCTGCTGCGTGACGTCGGCGCGGGCGCCGAGGCGCCGTCCGTCCGGTAGCCGGTCACCGTCCGCCGCATATCGATGCAGGTCCGCACCCCGCCCCGGGGTGCGGACCTGCGGTGTTTTTCGCGGCCCGATACGAGGGGCGGAATACGGAAAAGCGATCAGGAACGTCCGATTCCCTTTCATGGACGTAACCCTGCGTAATGAGGACGCAATAAAGCGGCGCCCGCCGGACAAGAGCCTGCGGCAACGAATTCCGTCATCAGCAAAACGCCCCAGACTCCTGAACCACACCCGCCCGGTCCTGCGCGTTCTCACCATGCGGACGGAACGAATCGGCTCGAATTCCACTGTTCCGCCCTTCCAGTACCGCTCTGCATTACCTCGTGTCATAACAAGAGCGTCACAGCATTGGCCAGACTCTCCTCCAGCTATCCACACCCGCTTAGAGTCACGGCCAGTCACGGCGCGGCCGGAATACCCCTCCGGTCAGACGCCCGACTCGGCCACTTCCAGGGGGGAGGGCCGTGCCAGGGAAAGGACTGGATCGTGCGTCAACGCTCGTTCATCGCCATCACCGCCGCACTGGCGGCGGGCTCTCTCACTCTGACCGCCTGTGGCTCGCGCGACGACAGCGGTGACAAGTCCGACGCGGGCGGCACCACCACCGTCACCATCGGCCTGGACGCCCCGATCAGCGGCGACCTGTCCGCCATGGGCCTCGGTATGCGCAACGCCGCCGACCTCGCGACGAAGATCGCGAACAAGCAGGAGTTCGTCAAGGGCGTCAACTTCAAGATCGAGCCCCTCGACGACCAGGGCCAGTCCGCCCCCGGCCAGCAGAACGCCACGAAGTTCGTCGCCGACAAGAACGTCATCGGCGTGGTCGGCCCGCTGAACACCAGCGTCGCCGTCTCGATGCAGAAGATCTTCGAGGCCGCGAGCCTCGTCCAGGTCTCCCCGGCCACCACCGGCCCGATCCTGACCCAGGGCCCGAACTGGGCGACCAAGAAGGTCCGCCAGTTCAAGTCGTTCTTCCGCACCGCGACCACGGACGCCATCCAGGGCCCGTTCGCCGCGCAGTACGTCCACAACACGGCGAAGAAGACCAAGGTCTTCGTCATCGACGACAAGAAGGCGTACGGCGCCGGCCTCGCGGGCACCTTCACCGCCGAGTTCAAGAAGCTCGGCGGCCAGGTCGTCGGCACCGAGCACATCAACCCCGACGCCAAGGACTTCTCCGCGGTCGCCGCCAAGGTCAAGAGCTCCGGCGCCGACGTCGTCTACTACGGCGGCGAGTACCCGCAGGCCGGCCCGCTCTCCAAGCAGATCAAGGCGGCCGGCGCGAACATCCCGCTGGTCGGCGGCGACGGCATCAAGGACGACAAGTTCATCGCGCTCGCCGGCGCCACCGGCAACGGCGACATCGCGACCTCCGTCGGCGCCCCCGTCGAGGAGCTGCCCTCCGCGAAGAAGTTCATCGACGACTACAAGGCCGGCGGCTACTCCGACGGCTACTCCGCCTACGGCGGCTACTCGTACGACAGCGCCTGGGCGATCATCGAGGCCGTCAAGAAGGTCGTCGACGACAACGGCGGCAAGCTCCCCGACAACCCCCGCGCCAAGGTCCTCGCCGCCATGCAGAACGTCTCCTTCGACGGCGTGACCGGCAAGGTCTCCTTCGACGAGTTCGGCGACGCCACCAACAAGCAGCTCACCGTCTACTCCGTCACGGCCGGCGCCTGGAAGACCGTCACCTCCGGCACCTACAACGGCGGCTGACCCGCCCAGCCACACCCCCCTCACGAGAGCCGCGCGGGGCGCTGTTCCAACAGCGCCCCGCGCGCACTCGCATCCGGCCACCGTCACACACGACCGTCTCGGAGGACATGCGGTGAACGAACTGCCGCAGCAGCTGGTCAACGGCTTGCTACTAGGAGCCATGTACGGGCTCGTCGCCATCGGCTACACGATGGTGTACGGCATCGTCCAGCTCATCAACTTCGCCCACGGCGAGATCTTCATGACCGGCGGCTTCGGCGCGCTCACGGTCTGGCTCTGGCTCCCGAGCGGCACGACCATGTGGCTCGCCCTGCCCCTGATGATCGTCGGCGCGATCGTCGTCGCCGTCACCATCGCCGTCGGAGCCGAACGCTTCGCCTACCGCCCCCTGCGCGGCGGCCCCCGCCTCGCCCCGCTCATCACGGCGATCGGCCTCTCCCTCGCCCTCCAGCAGGCGGTCTGGGCCTGGTACCCCGACGCGAAGTCGGCCCGCACCTTCCCCGAGATCCCCGGCGGCCCCTTCGAACTCGGCGACGTCACCATCCAGACCGGTGACATCTTCCTGCTCTGCGCCGCCCCCCTCTCGATGGCCTTCCTCGCCTACTTCGTGATGAAGACCCGCACCGGCCGCGGCATGCAGGCCACCGCCCAGGACCCCGACACCGCGAAGCTGATGGGCGTCAACACCGACCGCATCATCGTCCTCGCCTTCGCCCTCGGCGCCGCCTTCGCCGCCGTCGGGGCCGTCGCCTACGGCCTCAAGTACGGCCAGATCGACTTCAAGATGGGCTTCCTCCTCGGCCTCAAGGCGTTCACCGCGGCCGTCCTCGGCGGCATCGGCAACATCTACGGCGCCATGATCGGCGGCGTCGTCCTCGGCGTCGCCGAGACCCTCACCACCGCCTACGTCGCCGACATCCCCGGCATGGACAAGTTCGGCAGCCAGTCCTGGGCCGACGTCTGGGCCTTCGTACTCCTCATCCTCGTACTGCTGTTCAGGCCCCAGGGCCTGCTCGGCGAGCGCGTCGCGGACAGGGCGTGACCTCCATGACGACACAGACCACCGCACCGAAGACCCCGGACACCGCGCCCGCGCCCGCCGGTCTGATCAGCCTCCCCGAGAAGACCGGCCGCGCCCTCGCCCTCGGCGGCAGCGCGCTCGCCGTCATCTCCACCTTCCTCGCCTGGACCTGGACCGGCGACTTCCCCGGCGACCTCACCGTCTACGGCTACCCCGGCGGCCTCCAGGTCCTCGTCCTCGTCGCCGCCGCCCTCGCCACCCTCTTCACCCTCTCCTCGTACGGGGTGAAGGGCCTGGGCTGGCTCACCCCGGCGGGCGGCGACGCGGCCGTCAAGTTCGCCGCCCTCGCCGGCTTCGCCACCGCCTGGTACACGGTCCTCGCGATCAGCGTCGACCTCGGCGGCGTCGTCAACCTCGAACCCGGCGGCTACCTCGTCGCCGCCGCCACCCTGATCGCCCTGGTCGGCGCCCTCGCCCTGCCCTTCGAGCACCCCGCGCCCGACCCGGCCGACCCCGACGACAGCGGCTGGGAACAGGCCAAGCACCGCGCCCGCCACCAGTGGACGACCGTCAAGGCCGCCTTCACCGCCGACGCCCCGAAGCCGGTCCGCGCGCTCCCCTCGTACGCCGAGATCCTCATCGTCATCGCCGTCCTCGCCCTCGGCCTCACCGTCTTCACCTACGGCATCGGCACCGAGTACGACGAACTCTTCATCGGCTTCCTGATCACGGCGGGGTTCGGCTTCGCCGCCCTCAACAAGGCCGGCCTCGTCGCCCACGCCTCCCAGATCACCGCACGCCACCAGAGCATCACCATCACCGGCGGCTTCATCACCGCCGCCCTCTTCCCCTTCACCCAGACCGACGACCAGTACGCGACCCTCGGCGTCCAGATCCTCATCTTCGCCACCGTCGCCCTCGGCCTGAACATCGTCGTCGGCCTCGCCGGACTCCTCGACCTCGGCTACGTCGCCTTCCTCGGCGTCGGCGCCTACGCCGCCGCCCTCGTCTCCGGCAGCACCACCTCGCCGATCGACGTCCACTTCCCGTTCTGGGCCGCCGTCCTGGTCGGCGCCGCCACCTCCCTCGTCTTCGGCGTCCTCATCGGCGCCCCGACCCTCAGGCTGCGCGGCGACTACCTCGCCATCGTCACCCTCGGCTTCGGTGAGATCTTCCGCATCACCGTCAACAACCTCGACGGCACCTCGGGTCCCAAGGTCACCAACGGTTCCAACGGCGTCGTCTCCATCCCCGACCTGAAGATCTTCGGCTTCGACCTCGGCACCCCGCACGACATCGCGGGCTTCACCATCGGCCGGTTCGCCAACTACTTCCTGCTGATGCTCCTCATCACCGCCGTCGTCATCGTCGTCTTCCGGCGCAGCAGCGACTCCCGCATCGGCCGCGCCTGGATCGCCATCCGCGAGGACGAGACCGCCGCGCTCGCCATGGGCATCAACGGCTTCCGCGTCAAGCTCATCGCCTTCGCCGTCGGCGCGACGCTGGCCGGGCTCGCCGGCACCGTACAGGCCCACGTCAGCTACGCCGTCACCCCGGACCAGTACGTCTTCGCCAGCTCCTCCCCGCCCAACTCCGCGTTCCTCCTCGCCGCCGTCGTCCTCGGCGGCATGGGCACCATCAGTGGGCCCCTCGTCGGCGCCGCGCTCCTCTTCCTCATCCCCAACAAGCTCCAGTTCCTCGGGGAGTTCCAGCTCTTCAGCTTCGGCGTCGCCCTCATCCTCATCATGCGCTTCCGGCCCGAAGGCCTGATCCCCAACCGCCGCCGCCAACTGGAGTTCCACGAAGAGGCCGAAGCGCCCACCGTCCTCAGCAAGGCAGGGGCCTGACGACCATGACGAACACCGTCCTCGACGCACGCGGCGTCACCATGCGCTTCGGCGGCCTCACCGCCGTACGAGGCGTCGACCTCACCGTCAACAGCGGCGAGATCGTCGGACTCATCGGGCCCAACGGCGCCGGCAAGACGACCTTCTTCAACTGCCTCACCGGGCTGTACGTCCCCACCGAGGGCGAGGTCCGCTACAAGGACACCGTCCTGCCGGCCAAGTCCTTCAAGGTCACCGCCGCCGGCATCGCGCGGACCTTCCAGAACATCCGGCTCTTCGCCAACATGACCGTCCTGGAGAACGTCCTCGTCGGCCGCCACACCCGGACGAAGGAAGGGTTCTGGTCCGCCGTCCTGCGCCTGCCCTCCTTCCACAAGGCCGAGGCCGCCTCCCGCGAACGCGCCATGGAACTCCTCCAGTTCGTCGGCCTCGCGGACAAGTCCGACCACCTCGCGCGCAACCTGCCCTACGGCGAACAGCGCAAGCTGGAGATCGCGCGGGCGCTGGCCAGCGAACCCGGGCTGCTCCTCCTCGACGAGCCCACCGCCGGCATGAACCCCCAGGAGACCCGCGCCACCGAAGAGCTGGTCTTCGCCATCCGCGACCAGGGCATCGCCGTCCTCGTCATCGAGCACGACATGCGGTTCATCTTCAACCTCTGCGACCGCGTCGCCGTCCTCGTCCAGGGCGAGAAGCTCATCGAGGGCGACAGCGCCACCGTCCAGGGGGACGAACGCGTCGTCGCCGCCTACCTCGGCGAACCCTTCGAGAACGCGCCCGGCGCCGAGGAAGTCGCCGAGGTCGAAGCGGCGGAGGCCCACAGCACCACCGAAGGAGGCGCGAAGTGACCGCGCTGCTCGAAGTCGAAGACCTCCGCGTCGCCTACGGCAAGATCGAGGCCGTCAAAGGCATCTCCTTCACCGTCGACGCCGGCGAGGTCGTCACCCTCATCGGCACCAACGGCGCCGGCAAGACGACCACCCTGCGCACGCTCTCCGGGCTCCTCAAGCCGGTCGGCGGCCAGATCCGCTTCAACGGCAGGTCGCTGAAGAAGATCCCCGCGCACCAGATCGTCTCCCTCGGCCTCGCGCACTCCCCCGAGGGCCGGCACATCTTCCCCCGCATGACCATCGAGGACAACCTCCGCCTCGGCGCCTTCCTCCGCAACGACAGACCCGGCATCGAACAGGACATCCAGCGCGCCTACGACCTCTTCCCGATCCTCGGTGAACGCCGCAAGCAGGCGGCGGGCACCCTCTCGGGCGGCGAGCAGCAGATGCTGGCCATGGGCCGCGCCCTGATGTCCCAGCCGAAGCTGCTGATGCTGGACGAGCCCTCCATGGGGTTGTCCCCCATCATGATGCAGAAGATCATGGCGACGATCGCCGAGCTGAAGTCCCAGGGCACGACGATCCTCCTGGTCGAACAGAACGCCCAGGCCGCCCTCTCCCTCGCCGACCACGGCCACGTCATGGAGGTCGGCAACATCGTCCTCTCCGGCACGGGCCAGGACCTCCTCCACGACGAGTCGGTCCGCAAGGCGTACCTCGGCGAGGACTGACCCCGGGTACTCCGGATACGACGATGGCGGGCACCCCCGGCGCCGGGGGTGCCCGCCATCGTCGTACCGTCTAGCCCTTGGACGCCTTCTTCTCGTCCGCGTCCTGGATGACCGCCTCCGCGACCTGCTGCATCGACATGCGGCGGTCCATGGAGGTCTTCTGGATCCAGCGGAAAGCGGCCGGTTCCGTCAGGCCGTACTCGGTCTGGAGGATCGACTTCGCGCGGTCGACCAGCTTGCGGGTCTCCAGGCGCTGGGAGAGGTCCGCGATCTCCTTCTCCAGCTCCTTCAGCTCGGTGAACCGCGAGACGGCCATCTCGATCGCCGGGACGACGTCGCTCTTGCTGAACGGCTTCACGAGGTACGCCATCGCCCCCGCGTCCCGCGCCCGCTCGACCAGGTCCCGCTGCGAGAACGCGGTCAGCATCAGCACCGGGGCGATCCGCTCCTCGGCGATCTTCTCGGCGGCCGAGATCCCGTCCAGCTTCGGCATCTTGACGTCGAGAATGACCAGGTCCGGCTGGTGCTCGCGGGCCAGCTCGACGGCCTGCTCCCCGTCCCCGGCCTCCCCGACGACCGCGTACCCCTCCTCCTCCAGCATCTCCTTCAGATCGAGACGGATCAGCGCCTCGTCCTCCGCGATGACGACCCGGGTCGTCAGCGGAGGCACGTGCGACTTGTCGTCGTCGGGCGCGTCTACGGGCTGGGGCGACTCGGCGGTCACGGGGGCTCCTTGGTCGGGGCAGGGGTACTGCTGACAAGAGCGTACCTAGCTGCGGTAAGGTGGGGGCACAGCAGGTCAGGGGAAACCTTCGATTCTGTGGGCCCCGGTAGCCCAATTGGCAGCAGGCAATGGATTCAAAACCCATACAGTGTCGGTTCGAGTCCGACCCGGGGCACTTTTCCTTCGATTCGAAGGAAGCGACTTGAAAGCGGAGGATCACCGTCCGGTGGTCCCCCGCTTTTTGCCGTGCCCCCCTACCGCGGGCTGTCGTCCTCGCCGATGTGGTGGACGCGGACCATGTTCGTGGAGCCGGACACCCCGGGCGGCGAGCCGGCCGTGATGACGACGACGTCGCCCTTCTGGCACAGGCCGTGCTTCAGGAGGAGTTCGTCGACCTGTTCGACCATGGCGTCGGTGGAGTCGACCCAGGGGCCGAGGAGGGTCCGCACGCCCCAGCTGACGCTCAGCTGGGCCTGGGTGGAGGCGACCGGGGTGAAGGCCAGGACCGGGATCGGGGAGCGGTAGCGGGAGAGGCGGCGGACCGTGTCGCCGGTCTGGGTGAAGGCGACGAGGTACTTGGCGCCCAGGAAGTCGCCGATCTCGGCGGCGGCGCGGGCGACGGCGCCGCCCTGGGTGCGGGGTTTGTTGTGGTCCGTCAGGGGCGGGAGGCCCTTCGCGAGGATGTCCTCCTCGGCCGCCTCGACGATCTTCGCCATCGTGCGGACGGTCTCGATGGGGTGCTTGCCGACGCTGGTCTCGCCGGAGAGCATCACCGCGTCCGTGCCGTCGATCACCGCGTTGGCGACGTCCGACGCCTCCGCGCGCGTCGGGCGGGAGTTGTCGATCATCGAGTCGAGCATCTGGGTGGCGACGATGACCGGCTTGGCGTTGCGCTTGGCGAGTTTGATGGCGCGCTTCTGGACCAACGGGACCTGTTCCAGGGGCATTTCGACGCCCAGGTCACCGCGCGCGACCATGATCCCGTCGAACGCCGCGACGATGTCCTCGATGGCGTCGACGGCCTGGGGCTTCTCGACCTTGGCGATGACGGGGAGGCGGCGGCGCTCCTCGTCCATGATGCGGTGGACGTCGTCGATGTCCTTGCCGCTGCGGACGAAGGAGAGGGCGATGATGTCGGCGCCATTGCGCAGCGCCCAGCGGAGGTCGGCCTCGTCCTTGCCGGAGAGCGCGGGGACGGAGACGGCGACGCCGGGGAGGTTGAGGCCCTTGTGGTCGGAGACCATGCCGCCTTCGAGGACGTTGGTGTGGACGCGGGGTCCGTCGACGGAGGTGACCTGGAGGCAGACCTTGCCGTCGTCGACGAGGATGCGCTCACCGGGAGTGACGTCGGCGGCGAGCCCGGCGTAGGTCGTCCCGCAGGAGTGGCCGTCGCCCTGGGCGCCGTCCTCGACGGTGATCGTGAAGGTGTCGCCGCGCTCCAGCAGGACGGGGCCTTCGGTGAACGTGCCGAGGCGGATCTTGGGTCCCTGGAGGTCGGCGAGGATGCCGACGCCCCGCCCGGTCTCCTCCGCGGCCTTGCGGACGCGGTTCAGCCGGTCCTCGTGCTCCGCGTGGCTGCCGTGGCTGAGGTTGAGGCGGGCGATGTCCATTCCGGCGTCGACCAGGGCCTTGATCTGGTCGTACGAGTCGGTGGCGGGCCCCAGGGTGCAGACGATCTTCGCTCGGCGCATGGTCCGAGCCTAGGCCCTACCGCCGGGTAGGCCATGGGCCGCGCATGACTACTCAACAACCTTTGCGTGAAGGGTTATTGACAAGTCACGAAGTGTGCGTATGGCCGCTCCGATGAGCGTATTTCATGCGTCGAGGGCGGGCGGATGGAGAGCGAAACGGGCGACGACGGCGGCCTCGACCCAGAGCTGGGGCAGTTCGAGATCGAGGGGCGCGGGCTCCCCGAGGGACACTCTCCGTGCCCGCCGCCCGAAGGCGGCCTCGGCGCGGGGGCGGGCCGCGTGCCCCCCTTCGTCGGAGAGTTCGAGAAGCGCGGCGAGGGTGGTGCCGAGCGCGTCGGCGTACTCGCGGGCGCGCCGGACGGCTTCGCGGACGGCGGCGCGGCGGACCTCCCCGGGGACGGGCGAGTCGTGCCGCAGCTCCCAGGAAGGGCCTTCCACGGAGACGAGGTCGAGGTCGGCGAGGCGGGTGACGAGTTCGCCGAGGGCGGTGAAGTCGGTGACGCGGACGCCGATGTGGACGCGCCCCTGATAGCCCATGACCTGGCCGCGGTCGTCGAGGACGAAGGCGGGTGCGACGGAGAGGCCACCGGTGGCGACGCGTTCGACGGCGTCGCCGTAGGAGGCGATCAGGTCGAGGGCGAGGGTGTTGGCTCGGGTGAGGTCGTCGAGGACCTGCCGTCGGTCGAGTCCTTCCGCGCCGACGCTCACGCCGACGCGGGCGACCTCGGGGTCCGTCTCGATGCCCGCCTCGCCCCGGACCGTCAGCAGCGGTGCCTCAGCGGTGCCGTTCGTCATACGGCACACTCTCGCATGTCCGGCCGACCCCGTCAGGTCACCTGATCGCAACCTTCCGGACCTGTTGCGGACGGTCATGGACGGGTCAGAATCTACGCGCGTCGTTGACGATTCCCCGAGGAGTACGAGATATGCCGTTGAACCGCCGCAAGTTCCTGAAGAAGTCCGCCGTGACCGGGGCGGGGGTGGCGATCGCGGGTACGGCGGCGGCTGAGGCACAGGCCGCGCCGAAGAAGTCCCCGGCGAAGAAGCGGTACTCGCTGACCGTCATGGGCACCACCGATCTGCACGGTCACGTCTTCAACTGGGACTACTTCAAGGACGCGGAGTACAAGGACGCGGCCGGCAACGCCCAGGGCCTGGCCCGGATCTCGACGCTGGTGAACCGGCTGCGCGCGGAGAAGGGCCGCCACAACACGCTCCTGATCGACGCGGGCGACACGATCCAGGGCACCCCGCTGACGTACTACTACGCGAAGGTCGACCCGATCACCGCCAAGGGCGGCCCGGTGCACCCGATGGCGCAGGCGATGAACGCGATCGGGTACGACGCGGCGGCGCTCGGCAACCACGAGTTCAACTACGGCATCGAGACGCTGCGCAAGTTCGAGTCGCAGCTGCGTTTCCCGCTGCTGGGCGCGAACGCGGTGGACGCGAAGACGCTGCGCCCCGCCTTCCCGCCGTACGTCATCAAGACGGTGTGCCCCAAGGGCGCCCCGCCGGTGAAGGTCGCGATCCTCGGTCTCACGAACCCGGGCATCGCGATCTGGGACAAGGCGTACGTCCAGGGCAAGCTGGCGTTCCCGGGCCTTGAGGAGCAGGCCGCGAAGTACGTCCCGAAGCTGCGCTCCCTCGGCGCGGACGTCGTGATCGTGTCGGCGCACTCCGGTTCCTCCGGCACCTCGTCGTACGGCGACCAGCTGCCGTACGTCGAGAACGCGGCGGCGAACGTCGCGAAGCAGGTCCCCGGCATCGACGCGATCCTGGTCGGCCACGCGCACGTGGAGATCCCGGAGCTGAAGGTCGTCAACGAGAAGACCGGCAAGACCGTGATCCTCTCCGAGCCGCTGGCGTACGCGGAGCGCCTGTCGGTGTTCGACATCGAGCTGGTCCGCGAGAAGGGCCGCTGGAGCGTCGAGTCGGTCTCGTCGAAGGTCCTGAACTCGAACTCGGTCGCGGACGACCCGAAGATCACGCGGCTGCTGAGCGACGAGCACGCGAAGGTCGTGAAGTACGTCAACCAGGTCGTCGGCACGGCCACGGCGACGCTGACGACGGTCGAGGCGCGCTACAAGGACGCCCCGATCATCGACCTGATCACGAAGGTCCAGGAGGACGTCGTGAAGGCGGCGCTGGCGGGTACGGCGCACGCGTCGCTGCCGGTGATCTCGCAGGCGTCGCCGTTCTCGCGGACGTCGGAGATCCCGGCCGGGGACGTGACGATCCGGGACCTGTCGAGCCTGTACGTGTACGACAACACGCTGGTCGCGAAGTTGCTGACGGGCGCGCAGATCAAGGCGTACCTGGAGTACTCGGCGCAGTACTTCGTCCAGACGGCGCCGGACGCGGTCGTGGACGTGGAGAAGCTGACGAACGCGGGCGGGCGTCCGGACTACAACTACGACTACGTGTCGGGGCTTTCGTACGACATCGACATCGCGCAGCCGGCGGGCTCGCGGATCAAGAACCTCACCTACCAGGGTGCGGCGCTGGACGACGCGCAGCAGTTCGTGTTCGCGGTGAACAACTACCGGGCGAACGGTGGCGGGGCGTTCCCGCACGTGGCGTCCGCGCAGGAGCTGTGGGCTGAGTCGACGGAGATCCGGACGCGGATCGCGGAGTGGGTGACGGCGAAGGGTGTGCTGGACCCGAAGGACTTCGCGTCGGTGGACTGGAAGCTGACGCGGAACGGAACGCCGGTGTTCTAGGCGGGAGTTGAGAGGAGGGACCGCTTTTGAAGCGGTCCCCCCCTTTTTCAGACGGCTGTGTCCGTGTAGTAGAAGCTGGCCTTCTTGTCGGTCTCGGTCAGCGACTCCTCCGAGGCAAGTCCGAAGTGCAGCCGGGCTGGTGACGTGGCGTCAGGGAGTTGAATCGCCATCCCTTCGGGTTCGCGGTAGAACAAGTCCGCCCCGGCGTCGGTGAGTTGCCGGTCGAGTACGGCTCCGGTGTTCCAGTCGGTCGCGGTGAGGTGGACGTCGCCGAAGGAGGTTCCGTCGAGGGTGTAGAGGTGGCGGCCGAGGGTGGCGTACCCCTGGAAGACGGGCCCGGTGAGGACGGCGGGCTGGGTGATGGCCGCGAGGGGGTCGAAGACGCCCGCCTTGAAGGTGGCGAGGTCGTGGAGGGTGTAGGTCCAGACGCCGCCGGTCCGGCTCCGGTGTGCGATGCGGCTTCCCGCGGGGTCGAGGGCGACGGTGTTGTGGTCGGAGCCGGGGGCGGGTTCGAAGCGCAGGAGCTGGGTGGAGCCGGTCGTGAGGACGGCGCCGTCGGTGAAGCGGAAGCGGGCGACGCTGGTGCCGTAGCCGTTGCCCTGGCTGTCGGGGACGGCGTCGGTCTCGGTCCACAGGTAGGTGCTGGTGCCGACGGGTTCGGCGGCGATGGAGACGCCGTGGCCGAAGCCCTTGAGGTACATGCGGCCGGTGATGGCGCCGGTCCAGTCGAGGCGGGTGATACAGAGGTCGCCGTTCCGGGAGCGTTCGGCGCCGGTGACGGGCGCGGTCTCGCCGGTGAGGGTGCGTCCGCCTTGGGTCAACTGGGCTGTGTAGAGGCGCCTGTTGGCGTTGTCGAAGGCGAAGGACTGGAGGACGCGGCTTTCGCTGAGGGTGATCTCGTGGAGCCAGGGCCTGGTGGTGGTGAGGTCGAGGCGGGGTGAGGCGGGGACGGCCGCGGTGGCCGGGCCGGCCGGGGTGAGGGCGAGGGCGGTCGCCGCGAGGAGTATCTGTCGTCGGTTCACGTGTGCTTGTTCCCCCGTGATGTCGTGGATGCCGGAGCATTGCATCACGGGGGTGTGCGGTCAGCGTGGTTCGACGAGGGGGGTGAGGGTGCGGGGCCGGCGGGCGGCGGGTACGCGGGGGCTCGTCTCAAGTCCGAAGGTGGTGAACGCCGTTCGGGCCGGGAGCTGGTAGATCTCCTTCTGTGTCAGGGAGTTGAGGATGGTGGCGCTGCGCCAGGCGGTGAGGCCGAGGTCGGGGGCGCCGACGCCGTGGGTGTGGCGTTCGGCGTTCTGGACGTACACGTTTCCGGTGACGGCGGGGTCGAGGACGAGGCGGAACTCCTCGTCGACGCGCGGGCGTTCGGCGTTGTCGCGGCGCAGGTAGGGGTCGAGTCCGGCGAGGAGGCGGTCGAGGGGGCGTTCGCGGTAGCCGGTGGCGAGGACGACGGCGTCGGTGGTGAGGCGGGAGCGGGTGCCCTGCTGGACGTGGTCGAGGTGGAGTTCGACCTTGGTGGTGGCGATGCGGCCGGCCGTGCGGACCCGCACGCCGGGGGTGAGGACGGTGTCGGGCCAGCCGCCGTGCAGGGTGCGGTCGTACAGCTCGTCGTGGATGTCGGCGAGGGTGCGGGCGTCGATCGCCTTGTGCAAGTGGCCCTGTCTGGCGAGGAGTTCGTCGCGGACGGGTTCGGGGAGGGCGTGGAAGTAGCGGGTGTGGTCGGGGGTGAAGTGTTCGAGGCCGAGCTTGGAGTACTCCATGGGGGCGAAGGCCTCGCTGCGGCCGATCCAGTGGAGGCGTTCGCGGCCCTTGGGGCGGCCCCGGAGCAGGTCGAGGAAGATCTCGGCGCCGGACTGTCCGGTGCCGACGACGGTGACGTGGTCGGCGGCGAGGAACGCGGCGCGGTGGTCGAGGTAGTCGGCGGCGTGGACGACGGGGACGCCGGGGGCGTCGACGAGGGGGCGCAGGACGTCGGGGATGTGGGGTTCGGTGCCGACGCCGAGGGCGACGTTGCGGGTGTACACGCGGCCGAGTGCCTCGGCCTCGCCCTCGGCGTCGAGGTGGGTGAAGTCGACCTCGAACAGGGCGCGTTCGGGGTTCCAGCGGACGGCGTCGACCTGGTGGCGGAAGTGGAGTCCGGGGAGGTTGCCGGCGACCCAGCGGCAGTAGGCGTCGTACTCGGCGCGCTGCATGTGGGAGCGCTCGGCGAAGTAGAAGGGGAAGAGGCGGTCGCGGGTCTTGAGGTAGTTGAGGAACGTCCAGGGGCTGGCGGGGTCGGCGAGGGTCACCAGGTCGGCCAGGAAGGGTACTTGGACGCGGGCGCCGTCGATGAGGAGGCCGGGGTGCCAGTCGAAGCCGGGGCGCTGCTCGTAGAAGACGGCGTCGAGGCCCGTGAGGGGGTGGGCGAGCGCCGCGAGGGAGAGGTTGACGGGGCCGATGCCGATCCCGACGAGGTCATGCGGGGTGTCGGGGGGTGTGGGGGCGTCGGTCATGTGGGGGTGGTTCCTTCCACGAGGTCCAAGAGGCGGTCGAGGTCGGCCGGCCTGGTGTGGGGGTTGAGGAGGGTGGCCTTCAGCCAGAGCCGTCCGTCGCCGGTACGGGCCCTGCCGAGGACGGCGGTGCCCTGTTCCAGGAGGGTGCGGCGGACGGCGGCCACGTCCGCTCCTACGGGGCGGAACAGGACGGTGCTGATGACCGGGCGGGCGTACAGCTCGAAGCGGGGGCGTGCTGCGACGCGGTCCGCGAACTGCCGGGCCAGGTCGCAGACCTGGTCGACGAGTTCGGCGAGCCCCCTGCGGCCGAGGGTCTTCAGCGTCACGGCGATCTTCAGGACGTCCGGCCTGCGGGTGGTGCGCAGGGACCGGCCCAGGAGGTCGGGGAGGCCCGCCTCGGTGTCGTCGTCCGCGTTGAGGTAGTCGGCCCGGTGGTGCAGGACGTCGAGATCCGCCCGGTCCCGTACGGCGAGCAGGCCCGCCGCGACCGGCTGCCAGCCGATCTTGTGCAGGTCGAGGGTGACGGTGTCGGCGGCCCGTATCCCGGCGAGCTTCCCCCGGTGCCGCGCGCTGAACAACAGCCCCCCGCCGTACGCGGCATCGACATGCAGCCGCGCACCGCGCACCGCACAGCGGGCGGCGATCTCGGCAAGAGGGTCGATCACCCCGGCATCGGTGGTCCCGGCGGTGGCGGCGACGAGAACGGGCCCGTCGAGACGGTCGAGCGCCTCACCGACGGCCACGGGATCGAGGACCCCCGCGGGAGTGGGAAGGACAAGAGGCTCGGGCAGCCCGAGAAGCCAGGCGGCCCGGGACAGGGAGTGATGCGCGTTGGCCCCACAGAGAAGCCGGAGGGAGGCACCGTGAGCTTCACGGGCGAGGAGAAGCGCGAGGTGGTTGGACTCGGTACCGCCGGTGGTGACGAGGGCATCGGGGGTGGGGGCCGCCGCAGCGCCGGGGGCGAGCGCCGCCTCGCGCCCCAACACACCGGCCCGGGCCGCCCCGGCCCCGAGCGCGCCAGACTCGGCAGCTCCGGCGTCGGGCACCCCATCCGCCCCGAGCCCGCCGGCGCAAGCCACCCCGGCCCCGAGCGCGTCGGCCTCGGTGGCTCCGGTGTCGGGGGCCCCGTACACCTCGCCCGCCAGCACCCCCGCCACCAGTGCCTCCAGCTCCGAGGCGGCCGGTGCCTGGTCCCAGGAGTCGAGGGAGGGGTTCAGGGTCGAGGCTGCCAGGTCTGCGGCCACGGGGAGGGCGAGGGGTGGGCAGTGGAGGTGGGCCGCGCAGTGGGGGTCGGCGGGGTCGGCGGAGTTCGCGGCGAGGGCTCGGACGATCGTGGGCAGGGCCTTGGGGTCGCCCTGCGCCGGCAGCAGGGCGCCCACCGCGTCCCGTACGTGTGACGCCACCGTCTCCGGGCCGCCCGCCGGGAGGGGGCCGCGCCTCTCCCGGGCCCCCTCGGTGAGCGCGTCGAGGACCGTGGCCAGCAGGGGCCTGAGCGCGTCCGCGTCGTGGGCGAGGGGTGGCAGGCTCATGCGGGGGGTCCTTCCGGGGGCGGAGGGCTCCAGCATGTCCCGCCCTGGGCCCCCGGACCCGGAAACCCGAGCGATCAGACCCGAAAGTGGTACGGGCGCCCGGAGAAAATCTGCTTCTACGATCCGGCGCCCGCCGCCCCCCGCCCGCTAGATGCCGCGCGCCTTCAACACCCGTCCCAGATCGTCGAGTTGATCCGCGAGTCGGCGCCGCAGCGCGGGGCTCGGCCCGGCGTCGGCGAGGCACGCCTCGCCCAGGCGCAGGTTCTCGGTGTCGACGGCGTGCACGGGGAACGCCCACTTGCCGATGACGGCGGCGATGGCGGGCCCCCGGCGTTCGGCGACGGGTACGGCGTCGGCGTAGAAGCGGGCGACGTACGGCCGCAGCAGCTCGGCCTGTTCGGGCTGCCAGAAGCCCTGCGCGGTGGCGGTGAACAGGTAGTTGGAGAGGTCGTCGGAGGCGAACATGGCGTCCCAGGCGCGCGCCTTGGCGTCGGCGTCGGGCAGCGCGGCCCGGCAGCGCGCGGCGCCCTCCTGCCCGGTCGCGGACGGGTCGCGCGCCAACTCCCCGGCGATGGCGGCCTCGTCGGTGGCCCCGAGCACGGCGAGCCGCCCGAGGATGCGCCACCGCAGGTCGGGGTCCAGCTCGGGCCCGCCCGGCACGGTCCCGTCGGCGAGCCACGCGGCGATCGTGTCGGGGTGCTGCGCGACGTCGATGAAGTGCCGCACGGCGATGAGCCGCAGCCCCGGGCTGTCCCCGTCCTCGGTGCGCCGCAGGACGTCCTTGCACAGCAGGCACAGCGAGGTCAGCGCGCCGGGCCGCTCCTCGGGCGTGAGGTAGCGCCCCGCCAGCTCCGTGGTCGCGAAGGTGAGGACGGCCTCGGTGACGGCGAGGTCGGTCTCGTGGGGGAGGTGGGCGCGGGCGGTCTCCAGGTAGGCGGCGGCGGGGAGTTCACCGTCGCGTACGGCGTCGCGCAGCGCGTTCCAGACGACGGCCCGCGTCAACGGGTCGGGGAGGGCGGCGAGTTGCCTGCGGACGGTGTCGGCGGAGTCGGCGTCGAAGCGGACCTTGGCGTAGCTGAGGTCGCCGTCGTTGAGGAGCAGCAGCGCGGGTTTCTTGCCGAGGTCGTGCGGCGCGCTCTGCGGGACGTCGAGGTGGACGCGGGGGCGGGGTACGAGCGTTCCCGCGTCCTCGTCGTACAGGCCGACGGCGATGCGGTGCGGGCGGGTGCCGGCGCGCTCGACGGTGAGGGTGCGGTCGGCGCCGGTGCCGGCGACGACGGGGGTGAGGGTGTCGACGCCGGTCGTGCGCAGCCAGGCGTCGGCCCAGGCGTGGACGTCGCGGTCGGTGGCGGAGGCGAGGCTGTCGATGAAGTCGGCGAGGGTGGCGTTGCCGAACCGGTGCCGGGTGAAGTGGGTGTTGATGCCGGCGAGGAAGTCGTCCTCGCCGAGCCAGGCCACGAGCTGCCGGAGCGCGGAGGCGCCCTTGGCGTAGGAGATGCCGTCGAAGTTGAGGAGGGCGGAGGCGGTGTCGGGGACGGCGTCGGGGGCGACGGGGTGGGTGGTGGGGCGCTGGTCGGCGTCGTAGCCCCAGGCCTTGCGGGAGACGCCGAACTCGGTCCAGGGGCCGGTGAAGCGGGTGGCGTCGGCGGTGGTGCGGTAGCCCATGTACTCGGCGAAGGACTCGTTCAGCCAGATGTCGTCCCACCAGCGCAGGGTGACGAGGTTGCCGAACCACATGTGGGCCATCTCGTGGGCGATGACCATGGCGCGGGTCTGGCGTTCGGTCTCCGTGACGGCGGAGCGGTACACGAACTCGTCGCGGAAGGTGACCAGTCCGGGGTTCTCCATCGCGCCCGCGTTGAACTCCGGGACGAACGCCTGGTCGTAGGAGTCGAAGGGGTAGGGCTCGGTGAACTGCTCGTGGTAGCGGTCGTAGCACTGGCGGGTGATCTCGAAGAGTTCGTCCGCGTCGGCGTCCAGGTGCGCGGCGAGGGAGCGGCGGCAGTGCAGGCCGAAGGGGAGTCCCTGGTGTTCGGTCCGTACGGAGTGCCAGGGGCCGGCGGCGACGGCCATGAGGTACGTGGAGATGGGCGGGGTCGTCGCGGCGCGCCAGCGGCCCTCGCCGAGGTGTTCGGTGACGCCGTTGGCGAGGACCGTCCAGCCGTCGGGGGCCTGGACCGTGACGTCGAACGTCGCCTTGAGGTCGGGCTGGTCGAAGGCGGCGTAGATCCGCTGGACGTCGTCCAGGAAGAGTTGCGTGTAGAGGTACGTCTCGCCGTCCGCCGGGTCGGTGAAGCGGTGCATGCCCTCGCCGGTGCGCGAGTAGCGCATGGTCGCCTCGACGCGCAGTTCGTGCTCGCCGGCCTTGAGCTTCTTGAGGGGGAAGCGGTTGCCGGAGAGTTTCGCGGGGTCGAGGGGCTTGCCGTCGAGGGTGACGGAGCGCAGTTCGGCCGGCTTCAGCTCGACGAAGGTGTCCGCGCCCGTGCGCGCGGTGAAGCGGATGACGGTGTGGGACTCGAAGGTCTCGTCTCCGGTGGTGAGGTCGAGGTCGACGGCATAGCCGAGGACGTCGAGGAGTTCGGCACGGCTCAGCGCTTCGTCGCGCGTCAGTACGGACATGGGCCCATGCTGCCTGATTCACGGTACGGCGCACAGAGGCGGATCGGTACACACCTTTCGTCCGCCTCTGTGCGGGCCCGGTGTCAGGCTCCCGTGTCCTCCGCGATCCGTTCGTGGTGGCGGATCACCTCGGCGACGATGAAGTTGAGGAACTTCTCGGCGAAGGCGGGGTCGAGTTTGGCGCTCTCGGCGAGGCCCCGCAGCCTGGTGATCTGGCGGGCCTCGCGGGCCGGGTCGGCGGCGGGGAGGTGGTGGCGGGCCTTGAGGTAGCCGACCTGCTGCGTGGCCTTGAAGCGTTCGGCGAGCATGTGGATGACGGCGGCGTCGATGTTGTCGATGCTGTCGCGCAGGCGCGTCAGCTCTTCCTGGACCTCGGGGCCGACGGTGTTGCTGGTGGTCATGGCCGTTCACCCTAATCCGTCCGGTCCCGGAGGGCCCGGGGTGTCCACCACTCGTACAGTAAGAAGAGAGTGCAAGACGTCGGAGGGGGTGCGGCGTGGCGGACGGCGGGCCGGTCGAGCACGGTTTCCCGCACCTGGAGACGGTGCGGGCGGCGGTGACGGCGCTGTACAGGCGCCTGTCGTACGACACGGTGTGCGCGTTCGGGGCGAGCGTGCCGCCGGTGGACGTCGCGTTCGCGGACGCCGACGACCTGCACCTGGGCGCGCAGCGCGTCGCGCGGGAGCTGATCCGGCACTACCGGCTGCCGGACGCCCGGCTGATCGTCGGCTTCCGCGAGATGGAGCACGCGGCGCACATCGAGCTGACGGCGGGCCCGGAGTACTTCGTCGAGCTGAACGACCGTTTCCGCACCCACCGCGAGGACATCGGCGCGGCCCTGGCGCACGAGATCATGCATGTGTACCTGCACCGCCTGGACCTGTCCTTCCCGGGCACCCGGGACAACGAGATCCTGACGGACACGGCGGCCACCTACCTCGGCGCGGGCTGGCTCCTCCTGGACGCCTACCGCGAGCACGGCGAGGCGTCCCAGAAGCTCGGCTACCTCACGCCGGAGGAGTTCGGGTACGTCCTCGCCAAGCGCTCCCTGTTCTTCGGCGAGGACCCGCGGACATGGTTCACGAGCCCGCAGGCGTACACGGCGTACGAGGCGGGCCTCGCCCGCGCCCTGCTCGACGGGCGCCAGCCTCCGCTGACGGCGGCGGGCTGGGCGGGGCGGCGCCGGTACGCCCGGGACCGGCGCCTGGTGCGGACGGCTCCGGACACGCCGTACTCGTTCTCGGCGGACAGTCCGCTGCGGGTGACGTTCCCGTGCCCGACGTGCTACCAGCGCATCCGGGTGCCGGTGAAGGGGCGGGTGCGGGCGCGGTGCGGGCTGTGCCGGACGGTGCTGGAGTGCGACACGTAGGCCGTCACAGCCGTTCGATGATCGTCACGTTGGCCTGTCCCCCGCCCTCGCACATGGTCTGGAGCCCGAACCGTCCTTCCACGCGCTCCAGTTCGTGCAGCAGCGTCGTCATGAGCCGTGCCCCGGTGGCGCCCAGGGGATGCCCGAGGGCGATGGCGCCGCCGTTGACGTTCACCTTCTCCGGGTCCGCGCCGGTCTCCTCGATCCACGCCAGCACCACGGGCGCGAACGCCTCGTTGATCTCGACGAGGTCGATCTGGTCGAGCCGCAGGCCGGTCTTCTTGAGGGCGTGCGCGGTCGCCGGGATGGGCGCGGTGAGCATCCTGATCGGGTCCTCGCCGCGTACGGAGAGGTGGTGGACGCGGGCGCGGGGCGTCAACCCGTGTTCCTGGACGGCGCGTTCGGAGGCGATGAGCAACGCGGCGGCCCCGTCGGAGACCTGGGACGAGCACGCGGCGGTGACGGTCCCGCCGTCGATGACCGGTTTGAGCGCGGCCATCTTCTCCAGCGAGGTGTCCCGGCGGGGGCCCTCGTCGACGTCGACGTCCTTGAAGGGCACGGTCTCCCGTACGAACCGGCCCTCGTCGACGGCCCGCAGAGCCCTGCGGTGCGAGGTGAGCGCGAACTCCTCCTGCGCCTCCCGGCTGATCCCCCACTTCGCGGCGATCATCTCGGCTCCCGCGAACTGGTTGACGGGCCGGTTCCCGTACCGCGCCCGCCACCCCTCGCTGCCCGCGAACGGCCCCTCGGTGAAGCCGAGTCCGACGGCCGCTTGCCGGGTCGCGTAGGCGATGGGGATCTGTGTCATGTTCTGGACGCCGCCGGCGACGACGAGGTCCTGCGTCCCGGACATGACGGCCTGCGCGGCGAAGTGCAGGGCCTGCTGGGAGGACCCGCACTGCCGGTCGACGGTGACGCCGGGCACCTCCTCGGGGAGCCCGGCGGCGAGCCAGCAGGTGCGGGCGATGTCCCCGGCCTGCGGTCCGACGGCGTCCAGGCAGCCGAAGACGACGTCCTCGACGGCGGCGGGGTCGATGCCGGCGCGGCCCACCAGCGCCTTCAGTACGTGCGCCCCGAGATCCGCCGGGTGCACGCCGCCGAGCCCTCCCTTCCGCTTCCCGATCGGTGTGCGGACCGCTTCGACGATGTATGCCTCGGCCATGGCGACTCCCTGGCGGACTTCCCTGCGTGGGGCGGGTGCGGGCACCATACCCACCAAGCGCTTGCTAGGGAAGAGCCATGGCCCGGCGCCGGGGTTCAGTGGCCCCGCGTCAGCTCCTTGTACTCCTTCACCGTCGGTTTCGCGATCTGCGTGCCCGGTCCGAACATCGCCCTCGCGAGGCGCTCGCGCACCCGCTGCACCGCGCCCACCTGCCGCCGGACCCCGTTCGCGTCGACGCGCGCGCCGATCTCGTACGGCGCCGGCTGCTCGTGCTGGGTGAGGGTGTGCAACTGGGCCTGCGTGAGGGGCTCATGGACCTCGATGTACTCGCCGTGCGGGAGGCGTTTGATCGTGCCGGTCTCCCTGCCGTGCAGCACCTTGTCCCGGTCGCTGCGCTGGAGGCCGAGGCAGATGCGTTTGGTGAGGACGAAGGCGAGGACGGGGAGGACGAAGACGCCGATGCGGACGAACCAGGTGATCGCGTTGATCGACAGGTGGAGGTGCGTGGCGACGATGTCGTTGCCGCCGCCGATCAGCAGGACGCCGTACAGCGTCAGCCAGGCGACGCCGAGTCCCGTGCGGACGGGGACGTTCCGGGGGCGGTCGAGGACATGGTGCTCCCGTTTGTCGCCGGTGATCCACGCCTCGACGAACGGGTAGACGCCGAGCGCCACGAGGATCAGCGGGAACAGGGTGAACGGGATGAACACGCCCAGCTGGAGGGTGTGGCCCCAGGCGTTGATCTCCCACGCCGGCATCACGCGGATCAGCCCCTCCGAGAACCCGAGGTACCAGTCCGGCTGCGCGCCGGTCGTCACGAGGTCCGGGCGGTAGGGGCCGAACGCCCACACCGGGTTGATCGTCGCGATGCCGCCCATCAGGGCGAGCACCCCGAACACCAGGAAGAAGAAGCCGCCCGCCTTCGCCATGTACACCGGCATGAAGGGCATCCCGACCACGGACTTCTCGTCCTTGCCCGGGCCCGGGTACTGCGTGTGCTTGTGGTAGAAGACCAGGATCAGGTGCGCGACGACCAGGCCCAGCATGATCCCCGGCAGCAGCAGGATGTGGATCGGGTAGAGGCGCGAGATGAAGTCGACGCCGGGCCACTCGCCGCCGAACAGGAAGAACGCGATGTACGTCCCGACGACCGGGATCGCCAGGATCGCGCCCTGCGCGAACCGCAGCCCGGTGCCGGACAGCAGGTCGTCCGGCAGCGAGTACCCCGTCAGCCCGGTCATGATCCCCAGGAACAGCAGCGTCCACCCGAACACCCAGTTCATCTCGCGCGGCTTCCTGAACGCGCCCGTGAAGAACACCCGCATCATGTGGATCAGCATCCCGGCGACGAACACCAGCGCCGCCCAGTGATGGATCTGCCGGATCAGCAGCCCGCCCCGCACATCGAAACTGATGTCCAGCGTCGACTCGTACGCCTGCGTCATGCTCACCCCGTTCAGCGGGGTGTAACTGCCGTTGTAGATCACCTCGGAACTACTGGGATCGAAGAACAACGTCAGATAGACCCCGGTCAGGATCAGCACGATGAAGCTGTAGAGGCAGACCTCCCCCAGCATGAACGACCAGTGATCCGGAAACACCTTCCGCAGATTGGCCTTGGCCAGCCCGTATATCCCGAGCCGCCCATCGGCCCAGTCGGCGAAAGCCTCGCCCTTGCCCTTGCTGTCCGTACGCACCCCGTCAGCCATGAACCACAGGGTGGCACGAGCGAGGGGTTACGCCAACAGGGCGATCAAAGAAGGAAGTTGATGTTACGTCAGAGGCGTGAGGAGTCTCGTGAGGGAAGCGCGGGAGCCCTCCAGGCGGGCGATCCGCCCCTCGATGCCGTCCAGTTGCTCCCTGAGCAGCGGCGTCAGGCACGGCTCGACCTCGGCGTCGCCGCCACAGACGCAGTCCAGCACCTCGCGGATGACCCGGGTCGGCAGCCCGGCGTCGAGCAGGACGCGGATACGGCGGACGACGACGGGGGCGTCGTCGGCGTACACGCGATGCCCGCCGGGGGTGCGCCCGGCGTCGAGAAGCCCCTGCTCCTCGTAGTACCGCAGGAGCCGAACGGCGACGCCGGTCTCCTCGCTCAGCTCCCCGATCCGCACTGTGACCCCGCTCACGTCGACTTGAAACTCACACCGGTGTGACGTCCTAGCGTCTCAGCCATGACCGACACAGACGTATTCCTCATCGGCGGCGACCTTCCCGTACGCAGGATCGGCTACGGCGCGATGCGCCTGTCCGGCGCGCCGCACGAGCGCTCCGGCATGACCGCCCCGATCTGGACCGCCCCCACCGACCGCACCGAGTCGATCGCCCTGCTGCGCGAGGCGGTCGAGCTGGGCGTGAACCTCTTCGACACGGCCGACGCGTACGCCCTCGGCGAGAGCGAGGAACTGCTCGCCGAGGCGCTGCGGCCCTACGGCGACGAGGTGGCCGTCGCGACGAAGGCGGGCGTCCTGCGCCCGAGCCCCGGCGAGTGGATCACCCACGGCCACCCCGCCTACCTCCGCCAGCAGGCGGAACTGAGCCTGCGCCGGCTGCGCACCGACCGGATCGACCTGTTCCAGCTCCACCGCGTCGACCCCGAGTACCCCCTGGCCGACCAGGTCGGCGCGTTGAAGCAGCTCCAGGACGAGGGCAAGGTCCGCCACATCGGCCTCTCCGAAGTCACCGTGGCGGAGCTGGCGGAAGCCTCGGAGACGGCCGAGATCGCCAGCGTCCAGAACCTCTACAACCTCGCCGACCGCACCCACGAACCGGTCGTCGACCACACCGCCGCGCACGGCATCGCCTTCCTCCCCTACTTCCCGGTGACCGTCGGCGACGCGGCACCCCGACTCGGCACGCTGGCCGCCGAGTTGGACACGACGGTCTCCCGACTCGCCCTGGCCTGGCTCCTGCACCGCGCCCCGAACGTCGTCCCGATCCCCGGCACGTCCTCGCCCGCCCACCTCGCGGAGAACGTGGCGGCGCTCCGACTGCGGCTCACCGAGGAACAGTTCAAGCGGATCGGATGACGCCGCGCGCCCGCGTGGGCGCGGTCTCCTGGACCTCGTGCGGACGTGCGGCGACGCCTGCCCTGTCGTCCGGTCGGGGACAGTTGGGCAGGCGCCGTCTGGTGTTCCGTACGCCTTTGTACGGGACGTCTTGTGAGGCCGTCAGACCATCAGGGAGCGGTCCGTCGGGCGGATCGGGGCCGGCAGGTCGCTGGCGCCCGTGAGGAACCGGTCGCAGCCGCGGGCGGCGGAGCGGCCCTCGGCGATGGCCCAGACGATGAGGGACTGTCCGCGCCCGGCGTCACCGGCGACGAACACGCCGGGCACGTTCGTCTGGAACTCGGCGTCGCGGGCGATGTTCCCGCGCTCGTCCAGGTCGAGCCCGAACTGTTCCACGAGCCCGTTCTCCCGGTCCGTGCCGGTGAACCCCATGGCGAGCGTGACGAGTTGGGCGGGGATCTTCCGCTCGGTGCCGGGCTTCTGGGTGAGCTTGCCCTCGACGAACTCGACCTCGACGAGGTGCAGCCACTGCACGTTGCCCTCCTCGTCGCCCTCGAAGTGGGTCGTGGAGACGGAGTAGACCCGCTCGCCGCCCTCCTCGTGCGCGGAGGTCACCTTGTACAGCATGGGGAAGGTCGGCCAGGGCTGCCCGGCCGGACGGTCCTCGCTGGGGCGCGGCATGATCTCCAGCTGCGTGACGGACGCGGCGCCCTGGCGGTGCGCGGTGCCGACGCAATCCGCCCCGGTGTCACCGCCGCCGATGACGACGACGTGCTTGCCCTCGGCGGTGATGGGGGACGTCACGTAGTCGCCCTCCTGCACCTTGTTCGCGAGGGGCAGGTACTCCATCGCCTGGTGGATGCCCTTCAACTCCCGCCCGGGGACGGGCAGATCGCGCGCGGTGGTGGCCCCGGCAGCGATGACGACGGCGTCGTACCGCTTCTTGAGATCGGTCGCCTTGAGGTCGCGGCCGATCTCGATCCCCGTCCGGAAGCGGGTCCCTTCCGCGCGCATCTGCTCGATGCGCCGGTTGATGTGCCGCTTCTCCATCTTGAACTCGGGGATGCCGTACCGCAGCAGACCGCCGATGCGGTCGGCGCGCTCGTACACGGCGACGGTGTGACCGGCCCGGGTGAGCTGCTGCGCGGCGGCGAGCCCGGCCGGGCCCGAGCCGATGACGGCGACGGTCTTGCCGGAGAGCCGCTCGGGCGCCTGCGGGGCGACCGTACCGGCGTCCCACGCCTTGTCGATGATGGAGACTTCGACGTTCTTGATGGTGACGGCGGGCTGGTTGATGCCCAGGACGCACGCCGACTCGCAGGGAGCCGGGCAGAGCCGCCCGGTGAACTCGGGGAAGTTGTTCGTGGCGTGCAGCCGCTCGGACGCGGCCGTCCAGTCCTCGCGGTACGCGTAGTCGTTCCACTCGGGGATGAGGTTCCCGAGGGGACAGCCGTTGTGGCAGAACGGGATGCCGCAGTCCATGCAGCGGGACGCCTGCTTCGAGATGATCGGCAGCAGCGAACCGGGGACGTAGACCTCGTTCCAGTCCTTCAGGCGCACGTCGACGGGACGGGACTTGGCGACCTCACGGCCGTGGTTCAGGAAGCCCTTCGGGTCAGCCATTGGTCGCCGCCTCCATCATCTTCTCGGTGATCTCGGACTCGGAGAGTCCCGCCTGCTCGGCGGCGTCCTTGGCGGCGAGCACTGCCTTGTACGTACTGGGAATGATCTTGGTGAAGCGCTCGGCGGACGCGTCCCAGTCGGCGAGCAGCTTCTCGGCGACCGTGGACCCGGTCTCCTCGGCGTGGCGGCGCACGACGCCGTGCAGCCACCGCTTGTCGTCGTCGGACAGCTCCTCGATCGCGCCGAGGTTCCCGGAGTTGACGTTGTCCCGGTTCAGGTCGATGACGTACGCGATGCCACCGGACATGCCGGCCGCGAAGTTGCGCCCGGTCTCGCCGAGGACGACCGCGTGACCGCCGGTCATGTACTCGCAGCCGTGGTCGCCGACGCCCTCGGAGACGACCAGCGCCCCGGAGTTGCGGACACAGAACCGCTCACCGGTACGCCCGCGCAGGAACAGCTCCCCGCCCGTCGCGCCGTACGCGATGGTGTTGCCCGCGATGGTCGAGTACTCGGCGAGGTGGTCGGCGCCCCGGTCGGGGCGGACGACGACCCGGCCGCCGGAGAGGCCCTTGCCGACGTAGTCGTTCGCGTCGCCTTCGAGGCGCAGCGTGACACCGCGCGGCAGGAAGGCGCCGAAGGACTGGCCGGCGGACCCGGTGAAGGTGATGTCGATGGTGTCGTCGGGCAGGCCGGCGCCGCCGAACTTCTTCGTCACCTCGTGCCCGAGCATCGTCCCGACGGTGCGGTTGATGTTGCGGACCTTGACCTGTGCGCGCACCGGCTGCGCGGACGTCGCGTCGGAGGCGGCGAGCGCGTCGGCGGCGAGCTTGATCAGCTCGTTGTCGAGGGCCTTCTCCAGGCCGTGGTCCTGGGCGACCGTCTGGTGCAGCACGGCGCCCTCGGGCAGCGCGGGGACGTGGAACAGCGGGGCCAGGTCGAGGCCCTGCGCCTTCCAGTGGTCCACGGCCCGCTCGACGTCAAGGAGCTCGGCGTGCCCGACGGCCTCCTCGATCGACCGGAAGCCCAGCTCGGCCAGCAGCTCGCGGACCTCCTCGGCGATGAACCGGAAGAAGTTCACGACGTACTCGGCCTTGCCCGCGAACCGGTCGCGCAGGACGGGGTTCTGCGTGGCGATGCCGACGGGGCAGGTGTCGAGGTGGCAGACGCGCATCATGACGCAGCCGGAGACGACGAGCGGCGCGGTCGCGAAACCGAACTCCTCGGCGCCGAGCAGCGCGGCGATGACGACGTCACGGCCGGTCTTGAGCTGCCCGTCGGTCTGGACGACGATCCGGTCGCGCAGGCCGTTGAGCAGCAGCGTCTGCTGCGTCTCGGCGAGCCCCAGCTCCCAGGGACCACCGGCGTGCTTGAGAGACGTCAGCGGCGAGGCACCCGTACCGCCGTCGTGGCCGGAGATCAGGACGACGTCCGCGTGCGCCTTGGACACACCCGCCGCGACCGTGCCGACGCCGACCTCGGAGACCAGCTTCACGTGAATCCGCGCCTGCGGGTTCGCGTTCTTCAGGTCGTGGATCAGCTGAGCCAGGTCCTCGATGGAGTAGATGTCGTGGTGCGGCGGCGGCGAGATGAGGCCGACGCCCGGCGTCGAGTGACGCGTCTTGGCGACCCACGGGTAGACCTTGTGACCGGGCAGCTGGCCGCCCTCGCCGGGCTTGGCGCCCTGGGCCATCTTGATCTGGATGTCGTCCGCGTTGACCAGGTACTCGCTCGTCACGCCGAAGCGGCCGGAGGCGACCTGCTTGATCGAGGAACGGCGCGCCGGGTCGTACAGGCGCTCCGGGTCCTCGCCGCCCTCACCGGTGTTGGACTTGCCGCCCAGCTGGTTCATGGCGATGGCGAGGGTCTCGTGGGCCTCGCGGGAGATCGAGCCGTAGGACATGGCGCCGGTGGAGAAGCGCTTGACGATGTCCTCGACGGACTCGACCTCGTCGATCGAGATCGACGGCCGCTCGCTCTTGAAGCCGAAGAGCCCGCGCAGCGTCATGAGGCGCTCGGACTGCTCGTTCACGCGGTCCGTGTACTTCTTGAAGATGTCGTAGCGGCCGGAGCGCGTCGCGTGCTGGAGGCGGAAGACCGTCTCCGGGTCGAAGAGGTGCGGCTCGCCCTCGCGGCGCCACTGGTACTCGCCGCCTATCTCCAGCGCGCGGTGCGCCGGGGCGATGCCGGAGGCGGGGTACGCCTTGGCGTGCCTCGCTGCGACCTCCTGGGCGACGACGTCGATGCCGACGCCGCCGATCTTGCTGGCGGTGCCGTTGAAGTACTTCTCGACGAACGCGTCCTCAAGGCCGACGGCCTCGAAGACCTGGGCGCCCCGGTAGGAGGCGACGGTCGAGATGCCCATCTTGGACATGACCTTGAGGACGCCCTTGCCGAGCGCGTAGATCAGGTTGCGGATGGCCTGCTCGGGCTCGATGTCCGAGAGGAAGGTGCCCGCGCGGACGAGGTCCTCGACGGACTCCATCGCCAGGTACGGGTTGACGGCGGCGGCGCCGAAGCCGATCAGCAGGGCGACGTGGTGGACCTCGCGGACGTCCCCGGCCTCGACCAGCAGGCCCACCTGGGTGCGCTGCTTGGTGCGGATGAGGTGGTGGTGGACGGCGGCGGTCAGCAGCAGCGAGGGGATCGGCGCGTGCTCGGCGTCGGAGTGCCGGTCCGAGAGGACGATCAGGCGGGCGCCGTTGTCGATCGCGGCGTCGGCCTCGGCGCAGATCTCGTCGATGCGCGCGGCGAGGGACTCACCGCCCCCGCTGACCCGGTACAGGCCCGACAGGGTCGCGGCCTTGAAGCCGGGCATGTCGCCGTCGGCGTTGATGTGGATGAGCTTGGCCAGCTCGTCGTTGTCGATCACCGGGAACGGCAGGGTGACGGTACGACAGGAGGCCGCGCTCGGCTCCAGCAGGTTGCCCTGGGGGCCCAGCGAGGAGCGCAGGGAGGTGACCAGCTCCTCGCGGATGGCGTCCAGCGGAGGGTTGGTGACCTGCGCGAAGAGCTGCGTGAAGTAGTCGAACAGCAGCCGGGGGCGGCTGGAGAGCGCCGCGATCGGCGAGTCGGTGCCCATCGAGCCGATCGGCTCGGCGCCGGCCTTCGCCATCGGGGCGAGGATGACGCGCAGCTCCTCCTCGGTGTACCCGAAGGTCTGCTGGCGGCGGGTGACGGAGGCGTGGGTGTGGACGATGTGCTCGCGCTCGGGCAGGTCGCCGAGCTCGATCTCGCCGGTCTCCAGCCACTCCGCGTACGGCGCCTCGGCGGCGAGGGACGCCTTGATCTCGTCGTCCTCGATGATGCGGTGCTCGGCGGTGTCGACGAGGAACATCTTGCCGGGCTGGAGGCGGCCCTTGCGGACGACCTTCGCGGGGTCGATGTCCAGGACGCCGACCTCGGAGCCGAGGACGACGAGGCCGTCGTCGGTGACCCAGTAGCGGCCGGGGCGCAGGCCGTTGCGGTCGAGGACCGCGCCGACCTGGGTGCCGTCGGTGAAGGTGACACAGGCGGGGCCGTCCCAGGGCTCCATCAGCGTGGAGTGGAACTGGTAGAACGCGCGCCGGGCCGGGTCCATCGAGTCGTGGTTCTCCCACGCCTCCGGGATCATCATCAGCACGGAGTGCGGCAGGGAGCGCCCGCCGAGGTGCAGCAGCTCCAGGACCTCGTCGAAGGAGGCGGAGTCGGAGGCGTCGGGGGTGCAGATCGGGAAGATCCGCTCGATGCCCTTGTCGCCGAACAGATCACTGACGAGCTGCGACTCGCGGGCGACCATCCAGTTGCGGTTGCCCTTGACGGTGTTGATCTCGCCGTTGTGCGCGACGAACCGGTAGGGGTGGGCGAGCGGCCACGACGGGAAGGTGTTCGTGGAGAACCGGGAGTGGACGAGCGCGACGGCCGAGGCGAAGCGGCGGTCGGAGAGGTCCGGGAAGAACGGCTCCAGCTGGCCGGTGGTCAGCATGCCCTTGTGGACGATGGTCCGCGCGGACAGCGACGGGAAGTAGACGCCGGCCTCGCGCTCGGCGCGCTTGCGCAGCGCGAACGCCTTGCGGTCGAGGACGATGCCCTCGGACTCGCCGTCGGCGACGAAGACCTCGCGGAAGGCGGGCATCGTGGAGCGTGCGGTGGCGCCGAGCAGGCCGGGGGCGACGGGGACCTCACGCCAGCCGAGGACGGTGAGGCCCTCCTCGCCGGCGATCGTCTCGATCCGCGAGACGGCGTCCTCGGTGCCGTCCTCGGGGAGGAAGGCGATGCCGACGGCGTACGAACCGGCCGCGGGCAGCTCGAATCCGGTGACCTCGCGGAAGAAGGCGTCCGGGACCTGGGTCAGGATGCCCGCGCCGTCGCCCGAGTCGGGCTCGGAGCCGGTGGCGCCGCGGTGTTCGAGGTTGCGCAGAACGGTCAGCGCCTGCTCGACCAGCGTGTGGCTCGCCTCGCCGGTGAGGGTGGCCACGAAGCCGACGCCGCAGGCGTCGTGCTCGTTACGGGGGTCGTACATACCCTGCGCGGCAGGGCGAGCATCCATGAAGGACCAGTTCTGGCCATTCGCGGAGTGCTGGGACGGCTGGCGCGGCGTACGCATCGGCTCTCCCGTCGTCGTCTCAAGTGGCATATCTGCGTTGCCGAGGGACGACGTTGGCCCTCTGCGTAAGTGCAAAATTTCGTGCAGGTTACATGATGGGACGGTTCTCGGGAAGTGGATAAACCGTTCCAACATGTGGACGCCGTGGGGTCGCGGCGGGTGCCGCGCGGGGCGGCTGAAAATGTGTGGGAGCGAGCGGGACAGATCGGTGTCCGTCGTTCCTGGGGGAGTACGGAAGGGGCGTCTTCACCCATCCCGCGCGTATGCCACAGGCGTCGTTGCCCACAGCGCTTACGGCTCATGCCCCGTGGTCACGCATCCGAAACCAGCGAGTAACGGCTATTTATACGGTCCCTCGCATACCTAGCAGCCCCCTTATCCTACGGCCGTACCGAACAGAGTGCCCAGGACGTACGTCACACCCGCCGCCGCGCCTCCCAGCGCCAACTGCCGCAGCCCGCTGTACCACCAGGTCCGCGCGGTCACGCGCGCGACGACCGCCCCGCACAGGAAGAGCCCCAGCAGCGCCACCAGCACGGCCGGCCACAGCGCGCTCGCCCCCAGCAGGTACGGCAGCACCGGCAGCAGCGCGCCCATCGCGAACGCCCCGAACGACGAGACGGCGGCGACCAGCGGCGAGGGCAGGTCCGAGGGGTCGATCCCCAGCTCCTCGCGCGCGTGGATCTCCAGCGCCATCTCGGGGTCGCGCGACAGCTGCCGGGCGACCTCCTTGGCGAGCGGCGCGTCCACGCCCCGCGCCTCGTACAGCGCGGCCAGCTCGGCCTCCTCGTCCGCCGGGTGCCTGCGCAGTTGCGCGCGCTCCACGTCCAGCTCCGCCTCCACCAGCTCCCGCTGCGAGGCGACGGAGGTGTACTCGCCGGCCGCCATCGAGAAGGCGCCCGCCGCGAGGCCCGCGAGTCCGGTGAGGACGACGGCCTGGTGCCCCAGGTCGCCGCCCGCGACGCCGGTCATCAGCGCGAGGTTGGACACCAGCCCGTCCATCGCCCCGAACACCGCCGGCCTGAGCCAGCCGCCGTTGACGTCACGGTGGGTGTGGTTGTCGCGGTGCGCCTCGTGCAGCGGCGCCTCGACGTCGATGAGAGCCATGTTCTTTCCATCCCGGGCAAGCTAAGCCAAAGCTAACTTTGGACAAGTTCTAATTCTCTACAGCACCGAGACTATGTCGATGATTCCCCGCCCGCCAGCAAGGAAAGGCTGGGCTAACCTGCGGTTTTACCGCCAGACGCTCATTAGTTGTGGGTCCCGCTCAAAAGTCGTCCGGGTGACAAAAGGGGCTTCCAGGCTGAGGTCAACCGCCAATGGTGGGACAGATCTGATCACTGACCCGCCCCTCTCCCCCGGAGGTTCACGTATGGCATCCATCGCAGCGCTGCGTGAACGAGCGAGAGGCGCCCTGCTCGGCCTCGCCGTGGGCGACGCCCTCGGCGCCCCGGCGGAGAACATGAAGCCCTCCGAGATCCGCGCCCGCTGGGGCCGCATCACCGGGTACGTCACCGACACCCCCGCCGGCACCGACGACACCGAGTACGCGATCCTCTCCGGCCTCCTCCTCGCCCGCCACGGCTCCGCCCTCACCCCCGCCCACGTCGAATCCGCCTGGCACGCCTGGATCGCCGACCGCGACGAAGGCCCCTTCCGAGGCGCCGGCTTCAGCGAACGCGGCACCCTCGAGAACCTCCGCCGCGGCCTCACCGCCCCCGTCACCGCCCAGCACCGCCACGCCTGGAGCGACGGCCTCGCGATGCGCGCGGCCGTCTTCGGCGTCTTCGCGGCAGGCCGCCCGGCGGAAGCGGCCCGCCTCGCCGCGATCGACGGCTCGGTGAGCCACGAGGGCGAAGGCATCTACGGCGGCCAGGCGGTAGCCGCAGGCGTGGCCACCGCCATGACCGGCGCACCCCCCATCACCGTCATCGCCTCCGCCCTGGCCGTCATCCCCGACGACTCCTGGACCGCCCGCTCCCTCCGCCGCGCAGTAGCCCACGCCCACCAAGGCGAACGCGCCATCCGCACCGCCGTCATCATCCCCGGCTACCCCTGGACCGACCTGGCCCCCGAGGCCGTGGCCCTCTCCTTCGGCGCCTACGCCTACGCCAACGCCGACTTCGAGTCCTCAGTCCTCACGGCGGTGAACATGGGCAGAGACGCGGACACGACAGCAGCAGTCGCAGGCGCCCTCTCCGGAGCAACCCAGGGCGCCTCAGCCATCCCTCCGACCTGGGCCAAGGCCATCGGCCCCGCAAAAGGCTCCTGCCTCCCCGAAATGGCCGGCCACCACGTCCTCGACGTAGCCGAACTCCTCATCCAGACGGAGAGCACGAAGTGGACCCCGACAAGAGCGGACTACGCGCTGGCGGCGGAGGGCGGGGAGGAGAGGTGAGGCGAGGGGGGCGACGGGGGGCAGGGGGAACCGACGAGGAGATCAGGACACGTACGTGACACCAAGGAAGAACAGCGCATCGCACCCGCTGTACGACAGAACCACCCCCCACAGAGGCCCCCACCCCAACCCGCAAGCCGCCGACGAAGCGCACCCCCCACAGGAAAATCCCGCACCCGACAACGCAACCCGCACGGGTGGTGCGGGCGGGAAACACCAGGCCGATGGCGAAGCCAAGGCCCGGCGTCCAGTCACCGGCATGCTCCTCGGCCTGGCCACCGGCGACGCCACCGGCTGGCCCTCCGCCCGCCACAGAGCAACCCGCATGCCCGACTGGACCCGCCGCCTCACCCGCGAACTGGACACCTTCGCGGAACAGAACGCCACCACCACCCTCCCCGTCCCCATCGCCCTGAACCAGCCCCCGGCCCCCCTCCACCTGGGCCCCTCGGACGACGCGGAATGGGCAGCCCTGACCGCCCAGACCCTCCTGCGCACCACGGACCCCACCACCCTGAACGACCTGAGCAGGGACCACCGCACAAGAACGGCGATCGACCTGACCTGGACGTCCCTCGCGGCAGAGGTGGCCGCCGCGACGACAAGGGCCCCGGAGATCGAATCAGCGGTACTCCCCCTCCGCGCCCGCATCTCGGTGAGAGCCGGCCTGACGAACCTCGCAGCGGGCCTACGCCCCCCGGCGACGGGCCACGACAACCCGCACTACTTCGACGACGCGGCCTGCGTAAGGGCCTGTGTCCTGGCCACGACCCACCCGGGAGACCCGGAACGAGCAGCGGACCTCGCGGAGTTCGACGCCCGCTACACCCAGGACGGCGACGGAGTGCACGGCGCGAGGGCCATGGCGGCGGCGATCTCCTTGGCCCTGACCGGCGAACCGATCGAAACCTGCGTACAGGCGGCCCTGGCCCAACTCCCCCCGGAGACAGAGATCGGCAGAAACGCCCGCCACGCCCTGCACCTGGCGGAGACGACGGACTCGGCGTTCGCCCTGATCCCGTTGCTGGAGCACCAGATCGTGGACCACGTCTACAGCTACGGCATCGCGGCGGCGGAGACGGTCCCGGTGACCCTCGCGATCTCCCTCGCCGCGCACGGCCGTATCGCCGAGGCGATCCCCGCGGCGACCTGCCTCTCCAGGGTCGCCGACTCCACCCCGGCCCTCACCGGCGCCCTGACCGGCGCGATCGGCGGCGCGGCGGCGATCCCCGACACCTGGCGCACCACCTCCCGCACGCTCTCCGGCTGCACCCTCCCCCGCCTCACCGGCACCGACCTCCTGGAACTCGCCGAACTCCTGGAAGCCGCACAACCGCCCACAACAGGAGCATGATTCACCTCATGCCAGACAAAACCCCCCAAACATCCCTGGAGGACCGCATCACCGCCGCCCTGGTCGGCGCGGCGGTGGGCGACGCGCTCGGCGGCCCCGTGGAGGGCTACTCCCCCGCCCAGATCCTCGCCCGCCACGGCGGCAGAGTCACCGGCATCGTGGGCCCCTGGAACGGCGACGACTGGCGCACGGCCCGCCCGATCGCCCCGTACCACAAGGGGAACGGCCACATCACGGACGACACCCTGATGACGCACGCGCTGATCAGGGTCTACGCGAAGGTCCGCGACCACCTCGACGCGTACGCGATCGCCGACCACCTGGTCCCGGACCTGATGACAACCCCCCGCTGGATCCCGGAACTGGAAGCGGAGACCCTCCTCCTGCACCGCCTCTTCCTCGCGGAGAAGTGGCTCGCCACCCGCCTCCACTACGCCCACGCCGACCCCCGGGAAGCCGGCGTGGGCAACATCGTCAACTGCGGCGCCGCGATGTACATGGCCCCGGTCGGCCTGATCAACGCGGCCAACCCCAAAGCCGCGTACGCCGAGGCCCTGGACATCGCGGGCGCCCACCAGTCCTCGTACGGCCGCGAGGCGGCGGGAGTCTTCGCGGCGGCGGTATCGGCGGCGTGCACCCCCGACGCGACCCCCACCTCGGTCGTCACCACCTGCCTGGCCCTGGCGAAGGACGGCACGAGAACGGCGATCGAGAAGGTGGCGGAGACGGCGACCCACCACACGGACCCGGAATCAGCCCTGGCCCCCCTACGGGAAGCCATCGCCCCCTACGACACGGTGGGCCCCGACTACCGCGCCCCCTCCCTGAACGCCCGCCGCCCCTCCCGCCTCCACGCGATCGAGGAACTCCCCATCGCCCTGGCCATGTTGCTGATCACGGACGGCGCCTACGAGCCGGCGGTCCTGGGCGCCGTCAACTACGGCAGAGACTGCGACTCGATCGCGACGATGACAGGAGCCCTGGCCGGAGCGCTGGGCTCGGCACCCCCGAGCGACTGGTCCGACGAGGTGGCAGCGGCGAGCAAGTTGAACCTCTGGGAGCCGGCAGAAACCCTCGCGGAGGTGACGAGGGAAGTCTTCGTCAAGGATGTAGAACGCCGCAGAACACACGAGTCGGCCTTCACCACGCTGGGAGCGCACCTGTGCTCCGCCTGACCTGGCTCCAGCCGGAGGACCTCCTGGGCCACGAACTCCGCCAGGCGAGGGAAGACGGCAGAGAAGCGAGCGACATCGCAACCCGCTGGCACCGAGCGGGCGGCAGAGAGGCCCCCGAAAGAGCGGGCGCCTCCCCCACCCAACCACCGCCCCACCTAAGCGACTTGGCGACCACGCTCCTGACGGAACTGGCAGCCCGGCCGAGCAGGTTGGCAACAGCGGAACCGACGGACTGGCTCGCGATCCGAGACGCAACCGCCACTCGACAAACCACCCTCATCCCCACCCACCTCAGGGGCGCGGGGAACTGCGCGACAAGCCACGACGATCCCGCACCCGCCCACTCAGCTCTCGCCCCTACGGCGAACCGCACCTTCGAATCCGCCTGGCTAGGCAGAGCCGTCGGCTGTCTCCTCGGCAAACCCGTCGAGAAACTCCCCCTCCACGCCATCCGGGCCCTCGCGAAATCCACCGGCAACTGGCCCCTGAACACCTACTTCACGGCGAAGGGCGTCCCCGACTCCCTGCTGGCCGAGCACCCTTGGAACCGCCGCTCGGCCACGACCTCCCTCGCCGAGAACATCGACGGCATGCCGGAGGACGACGACCTGAACTACCCCCTCCTGAACCTGCTCCTCCTCCAGCGCCACGGCAGAGACTTCACGACGGAGGACGTGGCGAGACTCTGGCTGGACGAACTCCCGGCGGGCCGGACGTTCACGGCGGAGCGGATCGCGTACCGCAACCTCCTCACCGGCATCGACCCGCCGAGGACGGCCCACCACAACAACCCGTTCAGGGAGTGGATCGGCGCGCTGATCCGCGCGGACGTCCACGGCTGGACGAACCCGGGAAACCCGGGCGCGGCGGCAGAACAGGCGTACAGGGACGCGACGTTGACGCACACGGCGAACGGCGTCTACGCGGCGATGTTCATCGCGGCGACGATCGCGACGGCAACGGCACGCACGCACGACATCCACACCTGCCTCGCCAGAGCCCTGGACCTGATCCCCTCAACCTCCCGCCTGCACAAGGCAGTCACGGAGGCGATCCAACTGGCCCGGACGGAACGGGACTTCGACAGAGTCGTGGACGAACTGCACGCCACCCACGGCCACTACCACTGGGTCCACGCGATCCCGAACACCGCACTGATCGCAGCCGCCCTGACCCACGCGGACGGTGACTTCACGGCGTCCATCTGCCGCACGGTATCGGGAGGTTGGGACACGGACTCCAACGGCGCGACAGCGGGCGGCATCGCGGCCCTCCTCACCGGCCCGCCCCCGCCCCACTGGACGGCGCCGCTCAAGAACCGCCTGTCCACGACGATCGCCGACTTCGACGGCACCGGCTTCGACACCCTCGCCCACCTCACGCACGTGGAGGCAGCCCGCCCATGACCCACATCGTCGTACTGGGCAGCACGAACATGGACCTGGTCACGTACGTGGACCACCCCCCACGCCCCGGCGAGACGGTGACGGGCCGTGACCTGCGCACCACCCCCGGCGGGAAGGGCGCGAACCAGGCCATCGCGGCGTCGAGAGCGGGCGCGACGGTCTCGATGATCGGCGCGGTGGGAACGGACGCCCACGGCCCGCGCCTGCGCACCGCGCTGGACACGGCGGGCGTGAACACGGACCACATCCGCACGATGGACACGCCGTCCGGCACGGCCCACATCGTCGTGGACGCGGACGGCGGCAGCGCGATCGTCGTGATCCCGGGCGCGAACGGCACGGTGGACCATCTGGCCCCCGGCGACGAGACGTTGATCGCGTCGGCGGACACGCTGCTGCTCCAGCTGGAGATCCCGCTCCCGGCGGTGATCGCGGGAGCACGGGCGGCGCGGGCCCACGGCGTCCGCACGGTCCTCACCCCGTCCCCGGCCCGCCCCCTCCCGCCCGAACTCCTCGCGAACACCGACCTGTTGGTGGCGGGCGAGTACGAGGCGATCACCCTCACCGACCGCACGGACCCGGTGGAGGCGGCCCGCCACCTCCTCACGCACGTCCCGGAGGTGATCGTCACGCTGGGCGCGGCAGGAGTCCTGTACGTCTCCCGAGAGGCCGACCCCCTCGCGGTCCCGACCCCGCCGACGACCCCCGTCGACTCAACTGCCGCCGGAGACACCTTCGTCGGCGCCCTGGCGACAGCCCTCGGCGAGGAACGCCCCCTGCCCGAGTCCCTCCGCTGGGCGACGGCGGCGGCGTCCCTGTCGGTGGAACGCCCGGGCGCGTCCGCGTCGATGCCGTACCGCCAGGAGATCGAGGAGCGCTACACCTCATGACAGCAACTCCCTTGCGGGGCCTGCGGGTCCTGGATCTGGCCACCCTGTTCGCGGGCCCGCTCGCCGCCACCCTGCTGGGTGACTTCGGCGCGGAGGTGATCAAGGTCGAGCACCCGGCGAAGCCGGACCCGTCCCGGGGCCACGGCCCGTCGAAGAACGGCGTCGGCCTGTGGTGGAAGGTCCTGGGCCGGGGCAAGCGCACGATGACCCTGAACCTCTCGACGCCGGGCGGCCGTTCCACGCTCCTGCGCCTCGCGGAGACCGCGGACGTGATCATCGAGAACTTCCGCCCGGGCACCCTGGAGCGGTGGGACCTCGGCTGGGACGAACTCCACGCCGTGAACCCCCGGTTGATCCTCACGCGCGTCACCGCGTTCGGCCAGTTCGGCCCCGCCTCGCACCGCCCCGGCTTCGGCACCCTCGCGGAGGCGCTGAGCGGTTTCGCCGCCGTCACCGGCGAGCCGGACGGACCTCCGACGCTCCCGCCGTTCGGCCTCGCCGACTCCATCGCGGGCCTGGCGACGGCGTACGCGGTCATGACGGCCCTGTCCGCCCGCGACCTCACCGGCGAGGGCCAGGTCGTCGACATGGCGATCATCGAGCCGATCCTCACGGTCCTGGGCCCGCAGCCGACCTGGTACGACCAGCTCGGCCACGTCCAGCAGCGCACCGGCAACCGCTCCGCGAACAACGCCCCCCGCAACACGTACCGCACGGCCGACGGCACCTGGGTCGCCGTCTCCACCTCCGCGCAGTCCGTCGCCGAACGTGTGATGCGCCTGGTCGGCCGCCCCGACCTCATCACCGAGCCCTGGTTCGCGACGGGCGCCGGACGCGCCGCGCACGCCGACGTGCTGGACGAGGCGGTGGCCCAGTGGATCGCGGCCCGCCCCCGCGACGAGGTCCTCCCGGCCTTCGAGAAGGCAGAGGCCGCTGTCGCCCCGGTCCAGGACGTCCGCGACGTGGTCCACGATCCCCAGTACGAGGCCCTGGGCACCCTGACCCGCGTCGACGACCCCGACCTCGGCCCGCTCCTCATGCAGAACGTCCTCTTCCGCCTCTCCGCCACCCCCGGCGCGATCCGCTGGACCGGCCGCGCGCACGGCGCCGACACGGACGAGATCCTCCGCGAACTCGGCCTGACCGCCCAGGAGTCGGCCACCCTCCGCGAACAGGGCGCCGTATGAGAAAGTTCCCCCTGACCTGGCTCTACGTCCCCGGCGACCGCCCCGAGGTGGTCACCAAGGCCCTCGCCGCAGGCGCCGACGTGGTGATCATCGACCTGGAGGACGCGGTCTCCCCCGACCGCAAGGACTACGCCCGGGCGGCGACAGCGGAACGCCTCTCGGACCCCCACGCCCACCGGATCCACGTCCGCGTGAACGCCCCGGACACCCCCTGGTCCCGCGCCGACCTCGCGGCCCTCTCCCCCCTCCCCGGCGTCTCGGCCCTGCGCCTCCCGAAGGTCACCACCCCCCGGGACATCACGGCGACGACCGGCCTCCTGTCCCGCGAGATCCCCCTGTACGCCCTCCTCGAATCAGCCCTGGCGATCGAGAACGCGTACGCCATCGCCACCGCGCACCCCGCCCTGGCGGGTCTGGCCCTGGGCGAGGCCGACCTGAAGGCGGACCTGAACACCACCTCGGACGCGTCCCTCGCCTACCCCCGCTCCCGCACGATCCTCGCCGCCCGGGCCGCCGCCCTCCCGCCCCCGCCCCAGTCGGTCCACACCAACACCCGCGATCTCACCGCCCTGGCCGCCACCAGCGCGGCAGGCCGGGCCCTGGGCTTCCTAGGCAGAGCGGCCATCCACCCCCGCCAGCTCCCGGTCATCGAGCGGGCCTACCTCCCCACGGAGGAGGAGATCGAGAAGGCGGAGTCGATCGTCAAGGCGGCCGAGGCGAACGAGGGAGCCCAAGCCCTCCCGGACGGCACCTTCATCGACAGGGCGATCCTGGAGGCGGCCCACAGAACCCTGTCCCTGATCACACGCTGACATCCACGACGACTAAGGGCGCCCAGGAAACCCTGGGCGCCCTCACCGTCGTGGACCCGGCTAGCTCTTCTTGCTCGCCGACCCGCTCTCGGCGTCAGCCTTCTTGCCCTCGTCGGCCTTGCCCTCGTCAGCCTTGTCGTCCTCGGCCTTCTCGGACTCCGCCTCACCAGAAGCCGCGGCCTCCGCCTTCTCCTCCAGCGCCCCCGGCTCGACGATCTCTTCCCGGCCGGGCCTCTTCTTCGCGGAGATCACCAGGTACACGACCGCCAGCAGGAAGACCAGCAGCGCGGTCCAGTTGTTGAGACGCAGCCCCAGGACGTGGTGCGCGTCGTCGACGCGGAGGTACTCGGTCCAGAACCGCCCGACGCAGTACGCGGCGACGTAGAGGGCGAACGCCCGCCCGTGCCCGAGCGTGAACCGCCGGTCCGCCCAGATGACGAGGAAGGCGACGCCGACGCACCAGAGGGACTCGTACAGGAACGTCGGGTGGTAGTACCCGGGAACACGGCCGTCCGCCGAGGACGTGATGTGCAGGGCCCAGGGAAGGTCGGTGGCCTTGCCGTACAGCTCCTGGTTGAACCAGTTGCCCCAGCGCCCGATCGCCTGCGCGAGCGCGATCCCCGGCGCCACCGCGTCCGCGTACGCCGGCATGGGGATCCCCCGCCGCCGGCACCCGATCCACGCCCCGAGCGCCCCGAGCGCGATGGCCCCCCAGATCCCGAGGCCGCCCTCCCAGACCTTGAAGGCGTCGACCCAGTCCCGGCCCTCGCTGAAGTACAGCTCGTAGTCGGTGATGACGTGGTACAGCCGCCCCCCGACGAGCCCGAACGGCACCGCCCAGACGGCGATGTCGGCGATGGTCCCGGCCCGGCCGCCCCGAGCGACCCACCGCTTGTTGCCGAGCCAGACCGCGACGAAGACGCCGACGATGATGCAGAACGCGTAGCCGCGCAGCGGAATGGGTCCGAGGTGGATGACCCCGCGCGACGGGCTGGGAATGTAGGCAAGTTCCATGGCAGGGTCGACGCTACCCTGCCGGACCGGACCCACGACGGGCGGCCCGGCAACGGCTGCATAACGGGCGGGTCAAACACGGGGGAACGCCTGTCGATCCCCTGTCGGCGGGCGCCTCACCCCTTGTCCGCGTCCTCCACCATCTGCTTCAGCTTCGCCGGCGTCATCGACTGGTCCTGGTAGATGTTCTTCCCGTTGAACAACACGGTCGGCGTCCCCCCGAACCCGCCATTGCTGAACGCGGCGGCGGACTTCTTCACCCACGCGTTGTGCGTCCCCTTCTCCACGCACGCCCGGAAGGCGGGCGTGTCGAGCCCGTCGACCTTCCCGGCCAGCTCGATGAGCTTCGCCTCCTTCGCGTACGCGTCGTCGGTCTCCTGCGGCTGGTTGTCGTACAGCACGTCGTGGTACGCGGGGAACTTGCCGACGTCCTGCGCGCAGGCCGCCGCGTTGGCCGCCTTGCGGGAGCCGCTGCCGCGCAGGTTCCCGTCGATGAGGGTGGCCAGGTGGTACTCGACCTTGAGCTTCCCCGCGCCGGTCAGCTCATGGATCACCGAGCGGTACGCCGTCTCGAAGGACTTGCAGGCCGGGCACCGGAAGTCCTCCCACACGGTCAGCGTCGACCTGGCGCTCTCCTTGCCGACGGGGATGGCCAGCGCGTCCTTGCCGTTGGCCCCGGACGGCGCGACGACCGGACCCTCGGCGGCCCCGCCGTCCTTGCCCGCGTTCGCCGCGACGACCCCGATGCCCGCCGCGACCCCCAGCACGGCCACGACGCTCGCCCCGACGATCAGCACCTTGCGCCGCTTCTCCGCGGCCTTCTGCTTCTCACGCTCGACCGCCAGCCGCTCCCGCGCCGACAGCTTTCCCACTCGATTCTTCTCGCTCACACCCCGCAAACGAACAGGGGAGACGCATTGCGCCTCCCCTGTCCCAGGACCACTCGATCGAGTGACCGATTCACCCGTTACGCCCGAACAAAAGCCGCAGACACGGCCTTACCGGACGCTCCGGGCACTACGCCGACCGGCGCACACCCTTCGCCAGGTCCGCCGCCAGCTCCCGCACGGCCTCGACCCCGGCCGCCGCGTCCGGCGCGTCCAGCATCCGCTTCACGAACGCCGACCCGACGATCACGCCGTCCGCGAAGGCGGCCACCTCGGCGGCCTGCGCGGCGTTGGACACCCCGAGCCCGACGCAGACCGGCAGGTCGTCCCGGGTCGCCCGGGTCCGCTCGACCAGGTCCTGCGCCTGCGCGCCGACCGACTCGCGCGTACCGGTCACGCCCATCAGCGAAGCGGCGTACACGAACCCGCTGCCCGCCGCCGTGATCTCCGCGAGGCGCGCGTCCTTGCTGCTCGGCGCGACGACGAAGACCGTCGCGAGCCCGTGCTTGGCCGCGTGCTCCCGCCACAGCCCGGCCTCCTGGACGGGCAGGTCGGGCAGGATGCAGCCCGCGCCGCCCGCCTCGGCCAGCTCGGCGGTGAACCGCTCGACGCCGTAGCGGTCGATGGGGTTCCAGTACGTCATCACCAGCACCGGCTTGCCGGTCGCCTCGTGCGCCTCGCGGACCGTCCGCATGACGTCCGCGATCCGCACGCCCCCGCGCAGGGCGATGTCGTCGGCGGTCTGGATGACCGGCCCGTCGAGCACCGGGTCGCTGTGCGGGAGCCCGACCTCGACGACGTCCGCGCCGCCGTCGAAGACGGCCTTGATCGCCTCGATGCCGCCGTCCACGGTCGGGAAACCGGCCGGGAGGTAGGCGATCAGCGCGGACCGGTTCTCGGCCTTCGCGGCGGCGAGGGTGTCGCTCAACAGCTGGATGTTGCCGCTCACTTCGAGTCCCCCTCGGTGTCGTACAGGCCGAAGTAACGGGCCGCCGTGTCCATGTCCTTGTCGCCGCGCCCGGACAGGTTGACGACGATCAGGCCGTCCTCGCCCAGCTCCCGGCCGACCTCCAGCGCGCCCGCGAGGGCGTGCGCGGACTCGATCGCCGGGATGATCCCCTCGGTGCGCGACAGGAGGCGCAGGGCCTGCATCGCCGCGTCGTCGGTGACCGCGCGGTACTCGCCGCGCCCGCTGTCCTTGAGGTACGCGTGCTCCGGGCCGATGCCGGGGTAGTCGAGCCCCGCCGAGATCGAGTACGGCTCGGTGATCTGTCCCTCGTCGTCCTGGAGGACGTACGACCGGGAGCCGTGCAGGATGCCGGGCTCACCGGCCGTCAGGGTCGCCGCGTGCTCACCCGTCTCAACGCCGTGCCCCGCCGGTTCACAGCCGATGAGGCGTACGTCCGTGTCGGGGATGAACGCGTGGAACAGGCCGATGGCGTTGGAGCCGCCGCCGACGCAGGCGATCGCCGCGTCCGGGAGGCGGCCCGCGCGCTCCAGGATCTGACGGCGGGCCTCGACGCCGATCACGCGGTGGAAGTCGCGGACCATCGCCGGGAACGGGTGCGGGCCCGCGACCGTGCCGAACAGGTAGTGCGTGCGGTCGACGTTGGCGACCCAGTCGCGGAACGCCTCGTTGATCGCGTCCTTCAGCGTGCGGCTGCCGGACTTCACGGCGATGACCTCGGCGCCGAGCATGCGCATGCGCGCGACGTTCAGCGCCTGGCGCTGGGTGTCGATCTCGCCCATGTAGATCGTGCAGTCGAGGCCGAACAGCGCGCACGCGGTGGCCGTCGCGACGCCGTGCTGGCCCGCGCCGGTCTCCGCGATGACCCTGGTCTTGCCCATGCGCTTGGTGAGCAGGGCCTGACCCAGGACGTTGTTGATCTTGTGGGAGCCGGTGTGGTTGAGGTCCTCGCGCTTGAGGAACATCCGCGCGCCGCCCGCGTGCCGCGCGAAGCGGGGCACCTCGGTGAGGGAGCTGGGGCGGCCGGTGTAGTTGACCAGCAGATCGTCGAGTTCGCGGGCGAACTCCGGGTCGTGCTTGGCCTTGTCGTATTCGACGGCGACCTCGTCCACGGCGGCGACGAGAGCCTCCGGGATGAACTTGCCGCCGAAGTCGCCGAAGTAGCCCTCGGCGCTGGGGACCTGACCCTCGGGGTCGGGAATGAAGAACTCGCTGGACATGCGAAAACCTCACGGTGAGTCGGATGGGAGAAGCATCAATTCGCCGTGGGGTACGGGGACTTACGACACGCAGGCCCCCGCGCCCCTGAGATTGGGGCGGCGCTGCCATCGCATGCCGTTCACCTGACCGGGTTCGTCCCCGATGACGTACCGCACCCTCCGGCCGTGCACCTTGCGCGCGGGCGCGCGGCAGCCCCGGGGGCGGCAGCCGCGCGCGAGGCGTGCGTGCCGTTCCTGGGAGGCCGGAGTGGGAGTCATCGTCGTCAGCCTAACGGGTGATCAGCCGCGGCTGTTGCGGATCGCCGGGTGCTCCCCCGCCGCGACCAGGTCCGCGACCGCCGTCTTCGGGTCCTTGCCGGTGACGAGGGACTCGCCGACGAGTACGGCGTCGGCGCCCGCGTTGGCGTAGGCGATCAGGTCGTGCGGGCCCCGGACGCCGGACTCGGCGATCTTGACGATGCCGTCGGGGATCTCGGGGGCGACGCGCTCGAACGTGGAGCGGTCCACCTCAAGGGTCTTGAGGTTGCGCGCGTTGACGCCGATGACCTTCGCGCCCGCGGCGACCGCGCGCTCGACCTCGTCCTCCCCGTGGACCTCGACGAGCGCGGTCAGGCCGATCGACTCGGCGCGCTCGACCAGGGACTCCAGGGCGGGCTGGTCGAGGGCGGCGACGATCAGCAGCGCGATGTCCGCGCCGTGCGCGCGCGCCTCCCACAGCTGGTACGACGTGACGATGAAGTCCTTGCGCAGGACGGGGATGTCCACGCGCGCGCGTACGGCGTCGAGGTCGGCCAGCGAGCCGCCGAAGCGGCGCTGTTCGGTGAGGACGGAGATCGCGGCGGCGCCGCCCGCCTCGTAGTCGGCGGCGAGGCCCGCCGGGTCGGCGATCGCGGCCAGCGCGCCCTTGGAGGGGCTGGAGCGCTTGACCTCGCAGATCACCTTGACGCCGTCGCCCTTGAGGGCGGCGACGCCGTCCTTGGCCGCCGGAGCCTTGGCCACGCGCTCCTTCAGCTCGTCGAGGCTGACGCGCGCCTGCCGCTCCGCGAGGTCGGCACGGACTCCGTCGATGATCTCGTCGAGCACACTCACGCGAGTGGCCCCCTTCCGGGTGGTGACTTTTCCTTGACAGCGATGGTATCCGCCGTACCGCACGAGCCCCGCATCAGGCCGACACCGGTCCCACTACCTGGACATTTCCCCGTCGATCAAGGCCGTAGCCAGCCACCGACCGGCAGGTTCCGGACAACGGTGAAGACCAGCAGGAACGCGCCGATCGCCCACAGATGCGCGTTTCCGAGCACCACGCGCGCGGGGCGCCCCCGCGCCGCGCGGACCACCCAGACAGTCCACACGACGGCGAACCCCAGATAGGCGAGCACGGCGGCGGCGTTGTCCTGGAGCGCGCCCAGGAGGTCCCCGTGCGCGAAGGCGTGCGCGCTGCGCAGCCCGCCGCAGCCGGGGCAGTACACGCCGGTGAGCTGGAACAGCGGGCAGACGGGGTAGTGCCCGGGTTCGTTGGGGTCGACGGTCGCGACGTATCCGAACGCCCCCACGACGGCCGCCATGATCCCTGCGGGGACGGCAAAACGCGCGAACACGCCGGAGGAAGGTTTCACCGGGCTCTCGGTGCTGTCGGTCGTCGTCATGTCTCGCATTGTGCCCGCGGGGGCGGCGAAAGCACCCGCGCACGCGCGAGGGCGGCTCCGTTACACCCTCTCGGTGTCCGGGCCGCCCTCGGAAGTCTCGTGACTCGGGGGGAGTCGGGTCAGCTCTCGGCCTTGGCCGGGGTGCCGTAGGTGATGTGCTCGGGGAGGTCGCGGAAGCCCTTCGGCTGGCCGAGGCCCATGCCCTTCATGATCAGGCCGACGACACCGCCGAGGACCGAGATCACCATGCCGGCCCAGAAACCCAGCGGCTCCGCCATCACCATGAACGCGCCCGCGACGCAGAACCCGATGAAACAGATCGTGACACCGGTCCAAGCGGCCAAAGTGTGACCGTGGCTGCTGCCCGCCATGACTTGCTCCTCATGCTGTCCATGTGACGCCCAACCCGGACGCTCACCCACATTGTCCCGCACGCACCCGCGCGCGGGACGCCGGGGTGTCCCGCGCCGACGCCCGATTCACCACAACGGGACCAGGCGTGCGTACGGGCCCGGCGAACGCTACGCCGGATCCGCCCCCGTGGGGTCCTCGCCCCGGTCCAGCGCCTTCCACATGTCCTCGGGCCGGTCCGGGTCGGCCGGCTTGGCGGTACGGCGGGGCCGCGGCGTGCCGTCACGCTCGTACCGGCCCGACATGCCGGGCCACAGCCGGCCGTAGCGCAGGGCGAGGAGCCCGGCGAGCAGGAGCAGGGCGCCACCCGCGGCGGCGACGTACGGCCAGGCCGTGTGGGAGAGCGCGGCGACCGTCGCGGACGTGTCGCCGGAGGCCTTCGCGGCCTGCTCGTCGAGCGCGGAGCTGTCGTCCGCGCCGGAGAGCGCGGCGAACAGGATTCCGGCGCCGGAGAGCGCGAGAACGGCGGACACGGCGAGGCGGCCCGCCCGGCGGACGGCGAAGACGGCGACGAGCGCGGCGAGGCCCACTATCGCGAGCGCCGCGGGCACGCCCGTGACGTCGCTGCCCTTCGCGGTGAGCCGGAAGGCGCCGCCCGCGACCGACGCGGTCCCCTCCGACCAGCGCTGCCGGGTGGCCAGCAACGCGACAGCCGCCCCCAGCGCCCCGCTGAGCAGGGCGAGGGCGAGGCTACGACGTCCGGAGCGGGCGGCTCCGGCTCCGGGGCGGGGTTGAGGCACAGCAGTCACGTACCCCACTATCGCCTGAACCCCGGGCGTTCCGTCACCCGGGGTTCATTTCCGGCGCGCGGTGCTCGGCCGGAGGGAGCCGACGGGCCGGTGCTCGCCGCCTCTTGGACGAGCACCCGCGCGCGTGCTTGCCGCCTCTTGGACGAGCATCCGCGCGCGCCCGCCGCCCGGCGAAAAGCCTGCCGCGCCCGCCTTCGTCCCGCCCGCGTCAGGCGCTCCCGCCGAGCCGGTTGGCCGTGTGGACCGCCCGCAGCACCGCCGCCGCCTTGTTGCGGCACTCCTGGTCCTCGGCGACCGGGTCGGAGTCGGCGACGATGCCCGCGCCCGCCTGGACGTACGCGGTGCCGTCGCGCAGCAGCGCCGTGCGGATGGCGATCGCCGTGTCGGAGTCGCCCGCGAAGTCGAGGTAGCCGACGCAGCCGCCGTACAGGCCGCGCCGGGACGGTTCGAGTTCGTCGATGATCTGCATCGCGCGGGGCTTCGGCGCGCCGGAGAGGGTGCCGGCGGGGAAGCAGGCCGTGAGGACGTCGAAGGCGGTACGGCCGGGCGCGACACGCCCGGTGACGGTCGACACGATGTGCATCACGTGGGAGTACCGCTCGACGGACATGAAGTCGACGACCTCCACGGACCCCGGCTCGCACACTCGCCCCAGGTCGTTGCGCCCGAGGTCGACGAGCATCAGGTGCTCGGCGCGCTCCTTGGGGTCGGCGAGCAGCTCGTCCGCGAGGGCCTGGTCCTCCTGCGGGGTCGCCCCCCGGTGCCGGGTCCCGGCGATGGGGTGCACCATCGCGCGCCCGTCCTCGACCTTGACGAGGGCCTCGGGGGACGAGCCGACGACGTCGAACCCGTCGAACCGGAAGAGGTACATGTACGGCGACGGGTTGGTCGCCCGCAGCACCCGGTACACGTCGAGCGCGCTGGCCGTGCACGGCGTCTCGAACCGCTGCGAGGGCACGACCTGGAACGCCTCGCCCGCGCGGATGCGCTCCTTGATGTCCTCGACGGCGGCCATGAAGTCGGGCCCGCCCCACAGGGCGGTGTACTCGGGCAGTTCGGAGGGCGGCAGGACGGCGGGCGGCTGGGCGACCGGGCGCGAGAGGTCCGCCTCCATCGCGTCGAGCCGCGCGACCGCGTCCGCGTACGCCTCGTCGACGCCCGTGTCGAGGTCGTTGTGGTTGATCGCGTTGGCGATCAGCAGGACCGAGCCCTCCCAGTGGTCCATCACCGCGAGGTCGCTGGTGAGGAGCATGGTCAGCTCGGGGAGCCGGAGGTCGTCGCGCTCGCCGGGGCCGATCTTCTCCAGGCGGCGGACGATGTCGTAGCCGAGATAGCCGACCATGCCGCCGGTGAACGGCGGGAGGTCCTCCGCGTGGGGCGTGTGGAGCGTCTCGATGGTCGCCCTCAGGGCCGCGAGGGGGTCGCCGTCGACGGGGACGCCCACGGGCGGGGTGCCCAGCCAGTGCGCCTGGCCGTCGCGCGCGGTGAGGGTGGCGGCGCTGCGGACGCCCACGAAGGAGTAGCGAGACCACTGATACGCCGTCCGGCCGTTCTCCGCGGACTCCAGCAGGAACGTGCCGGGGCGCTCGGCGGCGAGCTTGCGGTAGAGCGCGACCGGCGTGTCGCCGTCGGCGAGGAGCTTGCGGGTGACCGGGATGACGCGCCGGTCGACGGCGAGCTTGCGGAACGTGTCGAGGTCCATGGCGGCCGACCCTACTGACCCGAGGCGATGGGGAGCACATCCTTGTCGAAGCAGGTGCGCGCGCCCGTGTGGCAGGCGGCGCCGACCTGGTCGACCTTCACGAGCAGCGTGTCCGCGTCGCAGTCCAGGGCGACCGACTTCACCCACTGGACGTGCCCGGACGTGTCGCCCTTGACCCAGTACTCGGCGCGGCTGCGCGACCAGTACGTGCACCTGCCGGTCGTCAGCGTCCTGTGCAGCGCCTCGTCGTCCATCCAGCCCAGCATCAGCACCTCGCCGGTGTCGTGCTGCTGGGCGATCGCGGGTACGAGGCCGTCGGGGCTGCGCTTGAGGCGGGCCGCGATCTCGGGATCGAGGCTGCTGGGCCGGGGGTCGCCGGTCGTGCTGGTCATGTCTGCCATTGTGCCGCCTGCCACTGACAGTGACGGTCCGGTGTCCACTGTGCGGACGTCCGCGGCGGTCGTAGGCTGGCGGCATGTCGACCTTCGCCAAGCGTGAACGGCTCCTCCTCGCCGACCTCTTGGAGACCTGCGGTCCGGACGCCCCGACGCTCTGCGAGGGCTGGCGGACCCGGGATCTCGCCGCGCACGTGGTGGTGCGCGAGCGCCGTCCCGACGCGGCGGGCGGAACCCTGATCAAGCAACTGGCGTCCCGCCTGGACAAGGTGATGGACGAGTACACGGCGAAGCCGTACGAGGACCTGATCGCCCTGATCCGCACCGGCCCTCCGCGCTTCTCCCCCTTCGCCCTGAAGCAACTGGACGAGGCGGCCAACACGGTGGAGTTCTACATCCACACGGAAGACGTCCGCCGAGCCCAGCCCAACTGGACCCCCCGCCCCCTGGACCCCGTCTTCCAGGACGCCCTCTGGTCCCGCCTGGAACGCACCGCCCGCCTCATGGCCCGCTCCTCCCCCACCGGCCTGGTCCTGCGCCGCCCCGACGGCCGCACCGCGGTCGCCCACCGCGGCACCCCGGTCGTCACCGCCACCGGCGAACCCTCCGAACTCCTGATGTTCGTCTTCGGCCGCCAGTCCACGGCCCAGGTCGACCTGGAGGGCGACAAGGAAGCGATCGAGAGACTCCAGTCGGGCAAGCAGCTGGGCATCTGAGGGGAACACACCGTCCCGCGCGCGGGACGAGGCAACCGTGGCCGGGCTGCACCGCGCGCGGGCCGCGGCTCGACCGCGGTCGAGCCGCGGCCCGCGTGGAACGAACGCCAGAGCGAGCAGCCTCGGCGCAGAGACGCCCCGTCCCTCACCCCGGCAGCTCCGCCCGCCGCAGCCCCCGTACGCCCAGCACCACCACCGCGCTGAGCCCGTTCAGCGTCGCGCACGCCGTGAAGACCGGCCCGGTGCCCCACAGGGAGACGGCCCAGCCGACGACGGGAAAGGTCAGCGGGGCGACGCCGTACCCGATGAGGGTCGATACGGCGGTGACGCGCCCGATGTACGACGCGCCCGCGCGCGCCTGGACCAGCGTTCCGGCGAGCGCGCCGCCGAGCCCGGCGAGCAGTCCGACGCCCAGGGCGACGGCGACCGCCCCGGCGACGGACGGCACGCGCGCGAGGGCGGCGATGGCGAGGGCACCGCCCACAGTGGCGACCGCGAGCACCAGCCCCGCGCGCGGAACACGCCCCCGCCAGGCGAGCAGCAACGACGCCGCACCGGCCCCCACCCCGAACCCGGCGAGCACGAGCCCCAGCCCGGAGGCCCCCCACCCCCGCTCCCCGGCGAGCAAGGTCAACCCGAGATTCATCGGCCCCACGAACCCCAGATCGCTGAGCGTGATGGACAGCACGAGCGCGGACAGCACCCGATCCCGCCGCACGTACCGCAAGCCGTCCACCAACTCCCCCACCACGCCACGCCACCGGCCACCCCACACACCGGCCCTCTCGGCTCGCGCCTCCCCCCGCCACCGGGCACACCACCCACGCACCCCGCCGAGCCGCACCACCTCACCACGCACCCGCGCGCGACCACCTACCCCTCCAGCTCCCGCCTCCCCCCACCACCAGGCACGCCACCCACGTACCCCGCCAGGCCGCACCGCCTCACGCGCGGGCGCGAGCGGCGCAGGGGCACAACGCCTGGGCTCGGACGACACCTCCTGACACCCGTCGCATCGGCCGCCCTGCGGAGCAACAGGCGTGGACGGCACAGACGCGGCCAACCCCCCGCGCGCGGGGACCTCGTCGGCGGCTCCCTCCCGCCGCACCCGCCCCCGCACAAAACGCCCTTCCCCCGGCGCACTCCCCCGCGAGAAGCCCTCCCCGGCCGAAGTCACCTCCCCTTCGGCTCGCCCCGAACCCCCGCCCGCACCCCGCACGGGAACCACACCCCCGGAAGCCGTCCGGCCTTGCGCGGATGCGCCGCGAGCCGGGGCCGTCCCCGGCGCGGGCGCGTCGCTCCCCCCAGCCGCCCCACCCCGCACGGGGACCGCGTCCCCCGAACCCGCCCGCCCGCGCGGGGCGGGGCCCTCCGCCTCCGCCCCCGCCCGCACCCGGACCGCCCCCAGCACCGGCCACGACACGCCGATCAGCAACGCCGCCGCCCCGAACGCCCCCGCGGTACCCCCCACCGCGACGCCCAGCCCGCCCAGCGGTCCGCCCAGGACGTTCGCGAGGCGGGTGGAGAGGCCCCGGAGGCCCTGCACCCTCCCGAACTCCCCCGGCGGGGCTATGAGGGCCGGCAGGGCCCCGGCGGCGGGCAGGAACGCGGCGTCGACGGTCCCGAAGAGGACGGCGACGGCGCCGAGGACCCAGAGCCCGGGGCGCGCGAGGAGCAGCAGTACGGCCGCGGACAGGACGAGCGCGCACCGCACCCCCGTACTGCCCAGAACGACCCGCCGAGCCCCGTACCGGTCGGCCAGCACGCCCCCGCCCAGCATGAGGACGGCGCGGGGCAGCGCTCCCGCGACGGTCACGAGCCCCGCCTGGACGGGTGTCCCGGACTGGACGGCGGTCCAGGAGAGGGCGACGTAGTACACGTTGTCGCCGACCCCGGAGAGGGTGAACCCGGCGAGCCAGCGCAGGACGTTCGGATCCCGGTGAGCGCCCCGCGCGCGCACGGAGCCGCTCACAGCCGGAACGGGAACGCGTAGGTCTGGATCTGCACGTTCTCCCGCCCGTCGGTGTCACCGGCGGCCTCGGCGGCCCGCCCCCGCTCGTCGTAGCGCTGGAGCAGGGCCAGCACCTCACGGTTCAGCTCGGACAGCTCCGCCGCGGTGAGCCGCAGGTTGGACTCGGAGGACTCGGCGGCGGCGTTCCACTCGGCGCTCCAGTGCGCGCGCTCGTCGAGGAAGCGCCGGTACAAATCGGCGCGCTGTTCGAAGAAGAGCCGGTTCGCGGCGGTGTGCGCGGCGGCGGCCTCGGGCGCGTCGCGGAAGTCCGCGTCGTGGACGCGCAGCCCGTCGGAGGTCCGCTGCCACCACCGCTCGCGTCCGTCCGCGCTCTGCGGCTCGGCCTCCTCGATGAGCCCGTGCTCGGCGAGTTTGCGCAGGTGGTAGCTGACGAGGGACACGGCCTCGTCGACCTGCGCGGCGAGTTGCGAGGCGGTCGCCACGCGCGCGACGGTCAGCCCCCGGTACAGCGCGGACCGCAGCGGGTGCGCGAGCGCCTTGAGCGTGCCCACGTCGGTGATCCGCCGGTCCCTCTCCTGGCTTGCCATGCGAACCACGCTAGATACGAAAGAAAAGTTGCGCAACATATTTTGCGCAACTTCTCTTTCGCGTCACGGCACAAGTAAGCCCCGCTCGCCAGGCGAACGGGGCTTACAGCAACGCGCTGGAACCTCACCGCACCGGGTGCCCGGCCTCCCGCAGCGCCTGCTTCACTTCCCCGATCCGCAGGTCCCCGAAGTGGAACACCGACGCGGCCAGCACGGCGTCCGCGCCCGCGCCCACGGCCGGCGCGAAGTCACCCAGCTTCCCGGCGCCCCCGGAGGCGATCAGCGGCACGGACACGTGCTTGCGGACGGCCTCGATCATCTCGATGTCGTAGCCGTCCTTCGTCCCGTCCGCGTCCATCGAGTTGAGCAGGATCTCCCCGGCGCCGAGTTCGGCGGCCCGGTGGGCCCATTCGACGGCGTCGATGCCGGTCCCCCGGCGCCCGCCGTGCGTGGTGACCTCGAAGGACCCGGACGCGGTGCGCCGCGCGTCCACGGACAGCACGAGCACCTGGCTCCCGAACCGCTCGGCGATCTCGCGGATCAGCTCGGGGCGGGCGATGGCGGCCGTGTTGACGCCCACCTTGTCCGCGCCCGCGCGCAGGAGCTTGTCGACGTCCTCCGGCGCGCGCACGCCACCGCCGACGGTCAGCGGGATGAACACCTGCTCGGCGGTGCGCCGCACCACGTCGTAGGTCGTCTCCCGGTTCCCGGAGGACGCGGTAATGTCGAGGAACGTCAGCTCGTCGGCGCCCTCCGCGTCGTACACCTTGGCCATCTCGACGGGGTCGCCCGCGTCGCGCAGGTTCTGGAAGTTGACGCCCTTGACGACGCGCCCGTTGTCGACGTCGAGGCAGGGGATGACGCGTACGGCGAGGGTCATGACGAGGCTCCCGAGAACGCTTCCAGCTCGACCTCGACGAGGATGCGCGGGTCGACGAACCCGGTGACGACGACGATCGTGCTGACCGGGCGCACCGCGTCGAAGATCTCCTTGTGGGCGCGTCCCACCTCGTCGACGTCCCGCGCGTGCGTGAGGTACAGGCGCGTACGGATGACCGCTTCCGGCCCGAGGCCGAACTCGGCGATGGCCGCGAGCGCCGTCCCGAACGCCGTCCTGGCCTGCTCGTACGGGTCGCCCTCGCCGTACAGGACGCCGCCCTTGAAGGACGTCGTGCCGCCGACGACGACCCGGTCGCCCGCCCGGACCGCGCGCGCGAAGCCGAAGGGCTCCTCCCAGGGGCTGCCGCTCTGCACCCGCCGTACGGACGTCATGACGACACCGCCGCCAGCGCCTCTTCGAGGGTGAACGCCTTCGCGTACAGGGCCTTGCCGACGATGGAGCCCTCGACGCCGAGGGGGACGAGTTCCGCGATCGCGCGCAGGTCGTCGAGGGACGACACGCCGCCGGAGGCGACGACGGGACGGTCCGTCGCGGCGCAGACGCCCCGCAGCAGCTCCAGGTTGGGGCCCTGGAGGGTGCCGTCCTTGGCGATGTCGGTGACGACGTACCGCGCGCAGCCCTCGGCGTTGAGCCGCTCCAGCGTCTCGTACAGGTCCCCGCCGTCGCGCGTCCACCCGCGCCCGCGCAGGGTCGTGCCGCGGACGTCGAGGCCGACCGCGATCCGGTCGCCGTGCTCGGCGATGACCTTGGCGACCCACTCGGGCGTCTCCAGGGCGGCCGTACCGAGGTTCACGCGCGTGCAGCCCGTCGCGAGGGCGGCGGCCAGCGTGTCGTCGTCCCGGATGCCGCCGGACAGCTCGACCTTGATGTCCATCGCGCCGGCGACCTCGGCGATGAGCTTCCGGTTGTCGCCGGTGCCGAACGCGGCGTCCAGGTCGACGAGGTGCAGCCACTCCGCGCCCGCGCGCTGCCAGGCGAGCGCGGCCTCCAGGGGGGAGCCGTAGGACGTCTCGGTCCCGGACTCGCCGTGCACGAGGCGGACGGCCTGGCCGTCGCGGACGTCGACGGCGGGAAGGAGTTCGAGCTTGGTCACAGTGTTCCGATCCAGTTGGTGAGGAGCTGGGCTCCGGCGTCGCCGGACTTCTCGGGGTGGAACTGCGTCGCCCACAGGGCGCCGTTCTCGACGGCGGCGACGAACGGGGTGCCGTGGGTCGTCCAGGCGACCTTGGGGGCCCTGATGGCCGGGTTGCGGACCTCCAGGGACCAGTCCTGGACGCCGTAGGAGTGCACGAAGTAGAAGCGTGCGTCCGGTTCGACCCCGGCGAAGAGTTCGGAGCTCTCAGGGGCGCTCACGGTGTTCCAGCCCATGTGCGGGACGACGTCGGCCTTGAGGGGCTCGACCGTGCCCGGCCACTCGTCGAGGCCCTCGGTCTCGACGCCGTGCTCGATGCCGCGCGCGAAGAGGATCTGCATGCCGACGCAGATGCCCATCACCGGGCGCCCGCCGGACAGCCGCCGGCCGACGATCCAGTCACCGCGCGCGGCCGTGAGGCCCTTCATGCAGGCGGCGAAGGCGCCCACACCGGGCACCAGGAGGCCGTCGGCGTTCATCGCCTTGTCGTAGTCGCGCGTTATCTCCACGTCGGCGCCCACGCGCGCGAGGGCGCGTTCGGCGGACCGGACGTTGCCGAAGCCGTAGTCGAAGACGACGACCTTCTTCGGTGAGCCGCTCAATTCCACACCTCCAGCCTCAGGACACCGGCGACCAGGCACAGCGCGGCGCTGATCGAGAGCAGCACGATCAGGCTCGTCGGCATCTTCTGCTTGGCGAAGGAGTAGACACCGCCGAGCAGGAACAGGCCGAGAACGATCAGAACGGTCGACAGGCCGGTCACAGCGCGCCCTTCGTGGAAGGAAGGATGCCCGCCGCGCGCGGGTCGCGCTCGCTGGCGTAGCGCAGCGCGCGCGCGAGGGCCTTGAACTGGCACTCGACGATGTGGTGCGCGTTGCGCCCGTACGGCACGTGCACGTGCAGGGCGATCTGTGCCTGCGCGACGAAGGACTCCAGGATGTGCCGGGTCATCGTCGTGTCGTACTCGCCGATCATCGGCGCCATCTTCTCGGGCTCGGTGTGCACGAGGTAGGGGCGGCCGGACAGGTCGACGGTCACCTGCGCGAGGGACTCGTCCAGGGGCACCGTGCAGTTGCCGAAGCGGTAGATGCCGACCTTGTCGCCGAGGGCCTGCTTGAAGGCGGCGCCCAGCGCGAGCGCGGTGTCCTCGATGGTGTGGTGCGAGTCGATGTGCAGGTCGCCCTCGGTCTTCACGGTCAGGTCGAACAGACCGTGCCGGCCGAGCTGGTCGAGCATGTGGTCGTAGAAGCCGACGCCCGTGGAGATCTCGGTTCTGCCCGTCCCGTCGAGGTCGATCTCGACCAGGACGGACGTCTCCTTGGTGGTGCGCTCTATGCGGCCGACGCGGTTCATGCGGGCTGCTCCTTCTTGAGTTCACGGACCGCGTCGAGGAACGCGTCGTTCTCGGTGGGGGTCCCGGCGGACACCCTGAGGAAGCCGGGTACCCCGTTGTCCCTGATCAGGACGCCGCGGTCGAGGATGAATCGCCACGCCGCGTGCGGGTCGCCGAACCGGCCGAACTGCACGAAGTTGGCGTCGGACTCGGTCACCTCGTAGCCGATGGCCCGCAGCTCGCCGACCAGCCGGTCGCGCTCCGACTTGAGCTGCTCGACGTACTTCAGCAGCGTCCCGGTGTGCTCCAGGGCGGCCAGCGCGGTCGCCTGGGTGACCGCGGAGAGGTGGTAGGGAAGCCGGACGAGCTGGACGGCGTCGACGACCGCCGGGTGCGCGGCGAGGTAGCCGAGGCGCAGGCCCGCCGCGCCGAACGCCTTGGACATCGTCCGCGAGATCACCAGGTTGGGGCGGCCCGCCAGGAGGGGCAGCAGCGAGTCGCCGTGGCTGAACTCGATGTACGCCTCGTCGACGACGACCATGGACGGCTTCGCGGCCTGCGCGGCCTCGTACAGGGCGAGGACGGTCCCGGCCGGGACGGCGTTGCCGGTGGGGTTGTTGGGGGTCGTCACGAAGACGACGTCGGGGCGGTGCTCGGTGATCGCGCGCGTGGCGTCGTCGACGTCGATCGTGAAGTCGTCCGCGCGCGGGCCCGTGAGCCACTCGGTGCCCGTCCCGCGCGCGATGAGGCCGTGCATCGAGTACGACGGCTCGAAGCCGATCGCGCTGCGGCCGGGCCCGCCGAAGGTCTGGAGCAGCTGCTGGATGATTTCGTTGGAGCCGTTGGCGGCCCACACGTTGGCGAGCGCGACCTCGTACCCGGTGGTGTCCGTGAGGTACTTCGCGAGCTGCGTGCGCAGTTCGACGGCGTCCCGGTCGGGGTAGCGGTTGAGGTCGCGGGCGGCCTCGCGCACGCGCTCGGCGATCCGCTCGACCAGTTCCGCGGGGAGCGGGTAGGGGTTCTCGTTCGTGTTCAGCCGTACGGGGACGTCCAGTTGGGGCGCTCCGTAGGGGGACTTGCCGCGCAGCTCGTCCCGTACGGGGAGATCGTCGATGCCTGTCACTTGCTCTCCGGGACCTTCCAGCCGAACCTCGCCTTGATCGCCGCGCCGTGCGCCGGGAGGTCCTCGGCCTCCGCGAGCGTGACCACGTGGTGGGCGACGTCGGCGAGCGCCTCGCGCGTGTAGTCGACGATGTGGATACCGCGCAGGAACGACTGCACGGACAGGCCGGAGGAGTGGCAGGCGCAGCCTCCGGTGGGCAGGACGTGGTTGGAGCCGGCCGCGTAGTCGCCCAGGGAGACGGGCGCCCAGGGGCCGACGAAGATCGCGCCCGCGTTGCGCACCCGGTCGGCGACGGCGGCGGCGTCGGCGGTCTGGATCTCCAGGTGCTCGGCGCCGTACGCGTCGACGACGCGCAGGCCCTCCTCGACGCCGTCGACGAGGACGATCGCGGACTGCCGGCCCGCGAGCGCGGGGGCGATGCGGTCGTCGATGTGCTTGCTGGCGGCGACCTGCGGGATCAGTTCCTTCTCGACGGCGTCGGCGAGTTCGGCGGAGTCGGTGACCAGGACGGCCGCGGCGAGCGGGTCGTGCTCGGCCTGGCTGATCAGGTCGGCGGCGACGTGCACCGGGTCGGCGGTGGCGTCCGCGAGGATCGCGATCTCGGTCGGCCCGGCCTCGGCGTCGATGCCGATCCGGCCGGTGAAGTAGCGCTTGGCGGCGGCGACCCAGATGTTGCCGGGTCCGGTGACCATGTTCGCGGGCGGGCAGGACTCGGTGCCGTACGCGAACATCGCGACGGCCGTGGCGCCGCCGGCCGCGTACACCTCGTCGACGCCGAGCAGCGCGCACGCGGCGAGGATCGTCGGGTGCGGCAGGCCGTCGAACTCGGCCTGCGCGGGCGAGGCGAGGGCGATCGAGCCGACGCCGGCCTCCTGCGCGGGCACCACGTTCATGATCACGGAGGAGGGGTAGACGGACCGCCCGCCGGGCGCGTAGAGCCCGACCCGGTCGACGGGCACCCACTTCTCGGTCACGGTGCCGCCGGGCACGACCTGGGTCGTGTGGGTGCCGCGGCGCTGTGCGCGGTGCACGAAGCGGACCCGCCGGATCGACTCCTCCAGGGCCGCGCGGACGGCCGTGTCGAGGCCGGCCAGCGCCTCGGTGAGCGCCTCGGCGGGGACGCGTACGGACGTGAGCCGTACGCCGTCGAACTTCTCGGCGAAGTCGATCAGTGCCGCGTCGCCCCGATGATGCACGGCCTCGCAGATGGGCCGCACCTTCTCCAGGGCAGCCGCGACGTCGAAGTCGGCTCGGGGCAGCAGGTCGCGCAGGGCGGGCCCTTCGGGGAGGGCGTCGCCGCGCAGATCGATTCGCGAGATCACGGAACCAATTCTCGCAGACCTGGTTCCGGGGCCGTCCGCGCGTATCAATGGCTGATACAGAACCACCCCGTCACACAACGTGGCAATGAATTCGGACAGGTTGGGAACTTTCGAAGATCGATGTCACGTTCAGTGTTCAAAGCCTCACGGAGCGGGCAGAACAGGTGCGAGGAGAACAGATGTACGAGGAAGGAGGGGCAGTGGCGATCGAGGGGGCCGGAGCGCATGTCAGGGACCTCCCGGGAGACCTGACGGCGGTCGAGGCGGGCCTGTGGCAGGCGTTCCGCGACGGCGGGGTGTACGACCTGAGCTGCGGCAACCCGGAGGTGGACGACCCGCACGGCGGCCACCCCTGGGGCGAGGGGCGGACGGTGCGGGCCAGGGTGGTGGCCTGGCTCCTGCTGGACGGCCCGCCGGCGCTGACGGGCCGGGTGTCGTCGCTGAAGCTGGTCGGCGTCCGCGTCAGCGGCACGCTGGACGTGTCGGGCGGCCGGGTCCTGCCCTACGTGGAACTGCGCGGCTGCCGGTTCGACCGGGAGGTGCTGCTCCCGGAGGCCCGGTTCACGACGCTGCGCCTCGTGGACTGCGCGGTGCCCCGCCTGGAGGCGGCCCGGGTGCACACGGAAGGGGACCTGCACCTCCCGCGCAGCCGCTTCCCCGAGGGCATCCGCCTGACCGACGCGCACATAGGCACGGACCTGCTGCTCAGCCAGGCAGTGGTGCACCAGGACCGCAGCGGGCGCTCCGTCACCGCCGACGGGATGACGGTCGGCCAGGACATCCAGGCGGACCTGCTGGAGTCCTACGGCGAGCTGAGCCTGCGCGGCGCGAAGGTCGGCGTGTCGCTGAGCCTGCGCGGAGCCCGCCTCGCCGACCCGCAGGGCCGGTTCGCGCTCAACGCCCCGCAGCTCACCGTCGAGCGCTCGCTGTACCTGACGCCCGCGGCGGCGGGCGGCCGGCAGGCGCCCGGGGTGACACCCGCGCGGGGCGTCCGCGTCCAGCGCTTCGAGTGCCGGGGCGGCCTGAGGCTGGACGACGGCCGGTTCGGGGACGCGGTGGACCTCCAGTCCGCGCGCTTCACCCTCACGGACGACCAGGAGCTGTCCCTGCGCCGGGTCCACGCGTCGGAGCTGCGCTTCCTCGGCCAGCACCCGGAGCACGGCACGGTCGTCCTGTCGGGCACGCGGGTCGTCAACCTGATCGACCGCGCGACGGCCTGGCCGGGCCCCGGCCGCCTGCACATGGCCGGGTTCACGTACGACAACCTGATCCCGGTCGGCCCGTTCCCGCTGGCCGCGCGCCTGGAGTGGGTCGCGGCGGCGACCGCGGAGTACGCGCCGGAGCCGTACGAGCGCCTCGCGGCGGTCCTGCGGGCGGGCGGGGAGGACGAGGACGCGCGGGAGGTCCTGCTCGCCAAGCAGCGCAGACGCCGCGAGACCCTCCCGCCGGGCGCGAAGCTCTGGGGGTACGCGCAGGACTGGACGGTCGCCTACGGGTACCGGCCGGGCCGGGCGGCGGTGTGGATGGGGGTGCTGTGGGCGGCGGGGTCGGTCGCCTTCGGCCACGCCCCGCACCACCCCACGGGCGGGAGCAGCCCCACCTGGGACCCGGTCCTGTTCGCCCTGGACCTCCTGCTGCCGGTGATCGACCTCGGCCAGGCCGGGCAGTGGCGGCTGGAGGGGGCCTGGCAGTGGACGGCGGCCGTGATGATCCTGCTGGGCTGGATCCTGGCGACGACGGTGGCGGCGGGCGCGACCCGGCTGCTGCGGAGGGACTGAAACATGCGCGCCGCAACCCCCACGGAACCCGCACTCCAGGCGGCCCCAAGGCCACGGAAACCGCACGCTGTGCCCGTACCGTGGCGACTGAACGGTAACCTTTTACCTTCCCTTGACCTTGGGGCGTACAACTTTCCATGGGTTGCGCTTTACCTCTGGCGCGTCGCCGACCAGCGTTTTTCAATGGTCGGCACCATGGCTCTGCTGCCCCCGTTCATCCGCCCGGCCCGCGCGCCGAAAGCCCCGAAGGCCGCGCCGCCCCTCGCCGTCACCGGACTGCCGGCCGACGACGAGATGCTGCTCGACGTCCCCGACGACCTCCTCGGCCCCGCGCTCGTCGCGGCCGGGCGCGGCGAGCACAGACCGGCGGCCGGACTCCTCGCGCGCACCCGCGTGCGGCGCGACTGGGAGGCCCGCGACCGGTACGTCAAACGCCTCGCGGCGTTCGCGATGGCGCGGCCCGAGTGGTTCGAGGTGTGGCGGGCGGGCGCGCCGCGCGACCCGGACGTCCTGCTGGTCGCCGCGCAGCTCGCGGTGGGCCGCGCCTGGCGCTCCCCGGCGCGCGCTGAACTGCTGCGCGAGGTGAGCCCGCTGATCACGGCGGCGGCGCAGGCCTGGGACCGCGACCCGGTGCCCTGGCGCATCGCCCTCGACCACGCGCGCGGGGCGCACGCCGGACACAAGTACTTCGGCGAGCTGTGGGAGGCGGCCGTGCGCCGCTCGCCCCACCACTTCGGGTGCCATGTGGCCGCGCTGCGCTACCTGGGCGCCTCCTGGCACGGCTCGCACCGCGAGTGCTTCGACTTCGCCGACCGCGCCGCGCAGGACGCCCCCGCCGACTCCCTCGTGCAGTCCCTGCCGGCGCTCGTCGCGTTCTCGTACCTGACGGACGGCTGCGGGCCCCTCGTGGCGCGCGAGCGGCTCGACGCGGCGGCCGACCGGGCGATCGTCCTGTCCGCCCGGCTCGGCGCGGGCGACGCGCGCGCGGCCGAGGTCCGCAACGGCCTCGTCTACGTCCTGGACCGCCTCGGGCGGCGCGAGGACGCGCTCGTCCAGCTGCGGCTGCTGGGCCCGTACGTGACCTCGTTCCCCTGGAACCGCTTCTCCGAGGACCCCCTCGGGCTCTTCCTCGCGGCCCGCGAGGACATCCTCCACGGCCGTCAGGACCGCCCGTGGAACGGTCACGACGGACATCCGACCGGCGCGGAGCATTAGGCTTCCGCACCGTGACCACCGTCCGGCTCCCGCTCTTCCCCCTGAACTCGGTGCTGTTCCCCGGGCTCGTGCTGCCGCTGAACGTCTTCGAGGAGCGCTATCGCGCGATGATGCGCTCGCTGCTCAAGACGCCGGAGGACGAGCCGCGCCGGTTCGCCGTCGTCGCCATCCGCGACGGCCACGAGGTCGCGCCCGCGGCCCAGGGCATGCCCGACCCGACCGCGCTGCCGCGGCGCGGACCGCTCGCCGGGTTCGGCCCCGACCCGCTCAAGGCGTTCCACTCCGTGGGCTGCGTCGCCGACGCGGCGACCGTCCGGGAGCGGGGCGACGGCACGTTCGAGGTGCTGGCGACCGGTACGACCCGGGTGCGGCTGCTGTCCGTCGACGCCTCGGGGCCGTACCTCACCGCCGAGCTGGAGGAGCTGCCGGAGGAGCGCGGCGAGGAGGCGCAGGGGCTCGCGGAAGCCGTCCTGCGGGCCTTCCGCCAGTACCAGAAGCGGCTCGCCGGCGCGCGCGAGCTGTCCGTCCTCTCCGGCGACCTCCCCGACGAGCCCGGCGTCGTGTCGTACCTCGTCGCCGCGACGATGATGCTCGACACGCCGACCAAGCAACGGCTCCTCCAGGCACCGGACTTCGCGTCCCGGCTGCGGGACGAGCTGAAGCTCCTGCGCGTCGAGTCGGCGATCCTGCGCGGCCTGCCCTCCCTGCCCGCGTCCGACCTGACGCGCGGCCCGACCAGCCTGAACTGAGGACCCCGGTGGCGAAGAAGCCGAAGAAACAGGCCGGCGGCACCCCGGCGACCGTCGCGCTGACGGCGGCGGGGGTGGCGTACACGGTCCACTCCTACGACCACGACCCCGCGCACCCCTCGTACGGCGAGGAGGCCGCCGAGGCGATGGGGGTGTCGCCGGAGCGGGTGTTCAAGACGCTGGTGGCGGACGTCGACGGGGCGCTGACGGTCGCGGTGGTCCCGGTGGCCGGCACCCTCGACCTGAAGGCCCTGGCGACGGCCGTGGGCGGCAAGAAGGCGGCCATGGCCGACCCGGCCCTCGCCGAACGCACCACGGGGTACGTCCGGGGCGGCATCTCCCCCCTGGGCCAGCGCAAGCGGCTCCCGACCGTCCTCGACGCCTCGGCCGACGCCCACCCCACCATCTGCGTCTCCGCCGGCCGCCGCGGCCTGGAGGTCGAGCTCTCCCCCGGCGACCTCGCCACCCTCACGCAAGCGGTCCTGGCCCCCATCGGACGTACGTGACCTCTCGACGCGCCGCCCTCTCTCCGTTAAGCAGAGAGGGCATGTCGAAACGCACACGCAAGCGCAAGTGGCGGATCAAGAAACGGCGCGCGAACCACGGGAGGCGACCGGCGTAGGGCTCGCGGTGCGGGCGGGGCCGGGCTGCCCACGCCCGCACCGGAGGCGCCCGCCGGGACGCCCGCACCGGATGCGCCGCGACGCCGGGACCGGGGGCGGCCGTACGGCGAGGGCGAACGGGCACGCACCGACAACGCCCGGACTCCAGCTCGGGCAGCCGTGCCTCCGCCACGCACCCCACCTCCGCCCGGCCCGCCCCCGCCGCGCGCCTCGCCTCCACGCACCCCGCCCCACCGCGCCGCGGCCCCACCGCGCCCCCGCCCCGCGCGAGCGCCCCGCGCGGATGCCGACGCCCTCCTACACCGGCGGCGTCAAATACGGGTGCTCGTACAGTTCCGGATCCCGAGGCCCGAACAACGCCGTCAACCCCAGATGCACCAGCAGCCCCCCGATGGACCACACCATCAGCGCCCCCTTCGCCCCCAGCTTCAGCGGCGCCGAGAACGTCACCCCCTTGCCCGCGCTCTTCGCGTGGGCGATGACGTCGGAGGTCGGCCCGAGCCAGGTGCCCAGCTTCCACGCGACGACCGAGGCCAGCACACCCCCGAGGGCGAGCCCGACGACGAGCGGGATGCCGCCCCGCCGGCGCCACAGGAAGACGCCGACCGCGCTGAGCGCCCCGCAGGCCAGCGCGAGCAGCGTGAACGTTCCGTCGACGCCGATGGCCTGTTCGCCCTCGGAGTCCTTGAGGTAGACGACCCAGCTCCCGTCGGACTGGTCGCCCACGAGCGGCACGCGGGGCGCGAGCCACAGCCACAGCAGCCCCAGCACGACGCCGAGCACGGTCACCGCCACGGCGACCAGCGCCCCGTCCCGGAGATCACCCAACAGCTCGGCCCGGTCCTTCACGCCCACCACCTCCCCGTACCCCTCCGGAGGCGGCGGAGGCCAGTCCCCGCGCGGGGACGGTTCGTGCGGCGGCGTAGGCGGAGTCAGCGGAGCGGTCACCCTGCCATCGTGCCAGGCCCGCCTGTGGCCCGCCCCACCGGAGGCCACTCAGTGCCTCGCACCCGGCCGCCGGCCCCCTGCCCGGCCGGCCTGCCCCAGGGGCGCGCAGCCACACCGGCCGGCAGTTGCCGCCACGCGGGCGCGACCGACCGCACACGCCCCACACCCGCCCCGCGGCCTCCACCACCCGCCCCTCTACCGGACCGCGGCCCGCCGATAAGCCCACGTGGCCACCGCCAGCGACACGACCCCCACCCCGGCGCAGACCGCCAGATCCCCCACCACGTACCCCCAGTCGGGCCGCTCCGCGAACGTCCGCGCCATCGCCTCCACCCCGTATGTCGACGGCAGCAGATCCCGGGCGAACCGCACCGCCTCCGGCATCCGGTCCGGCGGCAGCACCCCCAGCAGCAGCGCGGCCGACATCCCCAGCTGCCCCATCACGGTGGCCAGCTCGGGCCGGGGCGCCAGCAGCCCCAGCGCCGCCCCCAGCCCCGACAGCGCGGCCCCCGCCAGGGGGATCACGGCGACCAGGACCCAGAGGTGCGTCAGCGGCAACCCGAAGAGCACACACCCGAAGACGGCGGTCACCACGGTCCCCGGCACGGTGAACGACGCGTACGCCCCGGCGGCCCCCAGCACGACGGCCGCGGGCGGCACGGGGAGCGTCGCGTAATGGTCGAGCCCGCCGCTGGCCCGCAACTGCCCGAAGTACTGCGCGAGAAGGTTCAACGCGACGAAGGCGACGACGAGCACGGCGGACCCGGCGACGACGGCCTCGGCCTCGCTCCCCCCGTCGACGACCCCGCGCATCATGATGAGGATCCCGACGGACTGGAACGTCGCGACGAAGAGCAGCGGAATCCGCGCCACCCGCGCACGCGAGAGCTGCGCGCGGTACACGGCGGCGAGGGACGGCCACAGCCGGGCGCGAGGCCCGAGCTCGGCGGCCTCACGCCCTCCTTGCTCCGCCCCCCGCACGCTCCCCGGCAGAACCCCGGCGGGTACGACACTCACGTGGCGCTGCTCCTCTTCTCCAGGACCCCGGCCCCGTCCCGTACGGATCCGGCGCCCGAAAAACTCATCCCGTCACACAGGACGCCAAAAGGGCCCTTCATGCCTTCACCAGCCCCTGCCGGAAATTCCCCCCGAGCGCGAGGTACACGTCCTCAAGACTCGGCGTGGCCAGCGTGAAGTCGTCGAGCGCGGCGAACGCGGCCCCGCCGGTCACGGTCGACACGACGGCCCGGGCCTCCTCCGGCGCGAGCCGCAGCGTCCAGCGCCGCCCCGACTCGATCGCCCGCTCCCGCAGCGCGGCCACCTCGGGGACGTCCAGCGGCGCCTTCTCCCGCCACACGAGATCGACGCGCACCTCCCCGGCGACCTGCTCCTTCAGCCCCGTAGGCGTGTCGCAGGCGATGACGCGCCCCCGGTCGAGGACGGCGACCCGGTCGAGGACGGTCTCCGCCTCGATGACGTTGTGGGTGACGAGCAGTACGGTCGTCCCCCGCTCGGCGCGCCGCCGGTCGACGGCGGACCAGACGGCGCGCCGGGCGACGGGGTCCATGCCGGTGGTGGGTTCGTCGAGGACGAGCAGCCGCCGCTCCCCGACGAGCGCGGTGGCGAAGCAGGCGAGCCGCCGCTGCCCCCCGGACAGCTTGCGCAAGGGCCGTCCGGCGAGAGCGGTGAGCCCGAGTTCGTCGAGGACCGCGTCCCGCTCGGCGCGCGCCTCGTGCACGTCGAGCCCGCGCAGCCGCGCGGTGGTCTCGGCGGCGAGGGAGACGGTGAGCTCGTCGAGCGCGGTGGACTCCTGCCCGAGGTACGCGAGGAGCCGCGCCGCCCGTTCGGGGTGGCGCACGATGTCGTGCCCGAGGATCTCGACGCTGCCGGAGTCGGGCCGCATCAGCCCGGTCAGCTGCCGTACGAGGGTGGACTTCCCGGCGCCGTTGGGCCCGAGCAGTCCGAAGATCTCACCGCGGTGGATGTCGAGGCAGACGTCGTCCGTGGCCCGCACCTCGGGCGTGCCGGGCGCGCCGCGCCTGCCGCGCACCGCCCGGTAGGTCTTGGTCAGCCCGCGCACGGCAATCACGACGTCCTCCGTGTGCCGGACTGCCGGTGCCGCGCGCGTACTCACAAGGGGAGAGCGTACGGGGTCGGCGGGCCCGGCCCTTGTCCGGGTCGCCGCTCAGTCGGCCGCGGGCGCGTGCTCGACGCCGGTCCTGGCGTCGATCTCACGCCAGAATCCGGCCCGGATCGCGTACCGGTCGTGCTCGTCGATCTGGTCGTCCTTGTGCGCGAGGAGCCCGAAGCGGGCGGCGTAGCGCAGCAGCTCGCCGTCGATGCGGTGGGGTACGCGGGGATACATTCCGGACAGTTTCGGGAGGTGACTCTGGTCACCGAGACGGGCGATCCAGCGCCGCGCGAACACCTGTCCTACCTCGTACGGGTCGCCGCCGACGGTCGTGATGTCCTCCTCGCGGTCCGCCCAGCGCTGCTCGGCGGTCGTGAGCTGCGCGAGCGTCGGCATCGCGGCGGCTTCGGGGGGCTCGGCGGCGGGCCGGTCGACCCAGCCCTTGTCGGAGGACCAGCGCAGGGTCGCGTTCGGCGCGGGCACCGGCTTCTCGCCGGAGGCGCGCAGGGTCGCGAGGTCCTTCGGCGTGGGGATGCCCTTGGGGGCGGGGACGCGCTCCGACACGCCGTTGCTGTCGGCCTGCGCGTGCTCGTGCGGCTCGGGGGCGGGGGGACGCGGCGCGTCGGGCAGGGGGGCCGCGAGGATCGCCGCGATCTCCGGGCGCGGCACGGGCTGCGGCGCGCACACCCCGCCGTGCTCCTTCGCGCGGACGGCCTTGGTGATCCACGTCCGGTCGAGGACCCGCCGCTCGTCCGCCTCCGCGACGAGGTCCTCGGACTGGTTGTAGTCCCCGTCGGCGGCCTGGACGGCCCACAGGTGGACGGCGACGCCGTGCTCCTTCGCGGCCATCATCCCCGGCAGCAGATCGCCGTCGCCGGTCACCAGCACGACGTCCGAGCAGGCGCGGTTGCGGGCCAGTTCGGTCAGCTCGGCGTGCATCGCGGCGTCGACGCCCTTCTGCGCCCAGCGTCCGTCGCTGCGGGTCAGCGCGCCGAGCCGGACGGTGACCCGGGGCATCACGCGCAGCCTGCGGTGCTCGGGCTGGGGGACGCGGTCGGGGGCGCCGTCGAACCAGTAGATCCGCAGCAGCGGCCGTTCGGTGTCGGACTCCGCCTGTTCTCGCAGTCCTTGTACGAGTGCACTGTGATCGACGCTGATACGGGAGCGCGAGGGCTCGCCGGCGAGGAGACTGGCGGCGGCCCCGAGCAGATACCCGGCGTCCACCAGGACGATGCAGCGGTCCACGCGACTCACCCTCTTCCCGGGAGTTGTGCTTCGGGCTTCCTTCGAGTCTGCCCGACCTCGCGAGGGTTAACGGCCGGAACTCGATCTTCGGCGTGGCGTTTGGGGACATTGCCCCCTCCGACCCCTTGGTCACACAGGGCAATGATCCGAAATGCGGCTTATCTCCACCCGTGTGAGTCTGAACCAGGCCCTAGCCCCTAACCATCCTCAGGAGGCAGATCCCCATGGCCAAGCACAAGAAACAGAACCGCGCCCAGGCTTCCCAGGCGGAACGAGGCCAGCAGCAGGCCCAGCAGACCGCGATGGAAGCGGAAGCGAAGCGAGCGACGACGGCCAGCCCGATGGACATGGCCCGCAAGCACAGGGAACGCCGCTTCGGCCACAACTGAGGCAGTAAGACAAAGAGGGGCGCACCCACAAAGGGATGCGCCCCTCGTCCACGCCAACAAGCTGTGCTTCTAAGCGCCGGGCTGGGCTAAGTCTTCTAGGGGCGCGGGGCTGTATCTGATAGGCGGCTACCGCCGCGTGGGCGCGACCAGCCCCCACCACCCCGCAGCCGGCCTACAACCGATCCACCCTCCCCCTACCCCGCAAGGCAAGCCGGCCCAAGCAGCACCTTGAGGTCACCGAACAACGCGGGGTCCGGCTTCACCCGGTGCCGGTCCAGCCGCAGCACCGTCGTCTTCGTCGGCCCCTGCAACCGGATCCGCACCTCGCTGTCCCCCCGATGATGCGTGAGGATCTCGTTCAGCCGGCTCACCATCGGCGGCGTGACCCGGGTGGCCGGGATCGTGAGGATCACCGGCGCATTCGTCCCCGCGTTGGACAGATCCGGCACAGCCAGCTCCATCGCGACGAGCCGCGGCACGTCCTCCCGCTTGTCGAGCCGCCCCTTGACGAACACGACCGCGTCCTCGACGAGCTGCGTGGAGATCAGCTGGTACGTCGCCGGGAAGAACATGCACTCGATGGACCCGGCGAGATCCTCGACCGTGGCGATGGCCCAGGCGTTGCCCTGCTTGGTCATCTTGCGCTGGAGCCCGGAGATGATCCCGCCGATGGTCACGACGGCCCCGTCGGCATGCTCACCCCCGGTGAGCTGCGCGATCCCCGCGTCGGCCTTGTCGGACAGCACGTGTTCGAGCCCGAACAGGGGGTGGTCGGAGACGTAAAGACCGAGCATCTCCCGCTCCTGCGCGAGCAGATACGTCTTCTCCCACTCGTCGGTGGTGAACTCGACGTCCAGCCCGAACCCGGGCTCGTCGCTGTCCTCCTCCCCCATCCCCCCGAAGAGGTCGAACTGCCCCTCCGCCTCCTTGCGCTTCACCGCGACCACGTTGTCGATCATCGTGTCGAAGTGCGCGGTGAGCCCCTTGCGCGTGTGCCCGAGGGAGTCGAACGCCCCGGCCTTGATCAGCGACTCGGTGGTCCGCTTGTTGCAGGCGACGGCCTCGACCTTGTCGAGGTAGTCGGGGAAGGAGGCGTACTTCCCCTTGGCCTTGCGGCTGCGGATGATCGACTCGACGACGTTCGTGCCGACGTTGCGGACCGCTTCGAGCCCGAAGAGGATCACGTCGTCACCCTGGGCGGCGAAGTTGTGCACGGACTCGTTGACGTCCGGCGGCAGCACCTTGATGCCCATGCGCCGGCACTCGTTGAGGTAGATCGCGGACTTGTCCTTGTCGTCCTTGACGGACGTCAGGAGCGCGGCCATGTACTCGGCGGGGTAGTTGGCCTTGAGGTAGGCGGTCCAGTAGGAGACGAGCCCGTACGCGGCGGAGTGCGCCTTGTTGAACGCGTACCCGGCGAACGGCACCAGCACGTCCCACAGCGCCTGGATCGCCTCGTCGCTGTAGCCGTTCTTCTGGGCGCCCGCCTGGAAGATCGTGAAGTTCTTCGCGAGTTCCTCGGGCTTCTTCTTGCCCATCACGCGGCGCAGGATGTCGGCCTCGCCGAGCGAGTACCCGGCGATGATCTGCGCGGCCTTCTGCACCTGCTCCTGGTAGACGATCAGGCCGTAGGTGACGGCGAGGACCTCTTCGAGCGGCTCCTCCAGCTCCTTGTGGATCGGGGTGATCTCCTGGAGCTTGTTCTTGCGCAGCGCGTAGTTCGTGTGCGAGTCCATGCCCATCGGGCCGGGACGGTAGAGCGCGGAGACGGCGGAGATGTCTTCGAAGTTGTCGGGCTTCATCAGCCGCAGCAGCGACCGCATGGGCCCGCCGTCGAACTGGAACACGCCGAGCGTGTCGCCGCGCTGGAGGAGTTCGAAGGTCTTCGGGTCGTCGAGCGGCAGCGCCAGCAGGTCGAGTTCGACGCCCTTGTTGGACTTCACCATCTTGACGGCGTCGTCCATGATCGTCAGGTTGCGCAGGCCGAGGAAGTCCATCTTCAGCAGGCCGAGCGACTCGCAGCTCGGGTAGTCCCACTGCGTGATGGTCACGCCGTCGGTGTGCCGCACCCAGACCGGGGCGTGGTCGACGATGGGCTCGCTGGACATGATGACGCCGGCGGCGTGCACGCCCATCTGCCGGACCAGGCCCTCGACGCCCTTGGCGGTGTCGATGACCTTCTTGACGTCCGGCTCGTTCTCGTACATCCCCCGGATCTCGCCCGCCTCGTTGTAGCGCGGGTGGGAGGGGTTGGTGATGCCGTCGAGGTCGATGCCCTTGCCGAGGACGTCGGCGGGCATGGCCTTGGTGAGGCGGTCGCCCATCGCGTACGGGTAGCCCAGCACGCGCGCGGAGTCCTTGATGGCGTTCTTGGCCTTGATCTTGCCGTAGGTGCCGATCATGGCGACCTTGTCGGAGCCGTACTTCTCCGTCACGTACCGGATCACCTCGACGCGCCTGCGCTCGTCGAAGTCGATGTCGACGTCCGGCATGGAGATGCGCTCGGGGTTGAGGAACCGCTCGAAGATCAGGCCGTGCGGGATGGGGTCGAGGTCGGTGATGCCCATGGCGTACGCGACGATCGAGCCGGCCGCCGAGCCTCGGCCGGGGCCGACCGCGATGCCCTGCTTCTTGGCCCACATGATGAAGTCGGCGACGACGAGGAAGTAGCCCGGGAAGCCCATCGAGATGATGGTGTCCATCTCGTACTCGACCTGCTTCATGCGGTCGTCCGGGATGCCGTTCGGGAAGCGGCGGCGCATCCCGGCCATGGTCTCCTCGCGGAACCAGGTGACCTCGGTGTAGCCCTCGGGGATCTCGAACTTCGGCATGAGGTTCTTGGCCTCGAACATGCCGGTGGTGTCGACCATCTCGGCGACCAGGAGGGTGTTGGCGCAGCCCTCCTGCCAGGCGTCCGAGGAGTCGACGGCGTACATCTCGTCCGTGGACTTGAGGTAGTAGCCGGTGCCGTCGAACTTGAAGCGGTCCGGGTCGGAGAGGTTCTTGCCGGTCTGGATGCACAGCAGGGCGTCGTGGGCGGTCGCCTCGTGCGCGTACGTGTAGTGCGAGTCGTTCGTGACCAGGGGCGGGATGCCGAGCTTCTTGCCGATCTCCAGGAGGCCGTCGCGGACCCGGTGCTCGATCTCGATGCCGTGGTCCATCAGCTCCAGGAAGTAGCGGTCCTTGCCGAAGATGTCCTGGTAGTCGGCCGCCGCCTTGAGGGCCTCGTCGTACTGGCCGAGGCGCAGGCGGGTCTGGAGCTCGCCGGAGGGGCAGCCGGTGGAGGCGACGATGCCCTCGGACCACTGGGAGATGGTCTCCTTGTCCATCCGGGGCCACTTCTGGAGCCAGCCCTCCGCGTAGGCGTCGGAGGAGAGGCGGAAGAGGTTGTGCAGGCCCGTCTTGTTCACGGCCCACATCGTTTTGTGCGTGTAACCGCCGGAGCCGGAGACGTCGTCGCGCTTCTGGTGCGGCTGGCCCCACTGGATCTTGCGCTTGTTGCGCCGGGACTCGGGGGCGACGTACGCCTCGATGCCGATGATCGGCGTGATGCCCGCCTTCTTCGCCGTGTGGAAGAAGTCGTACGCCCCGTGGAGGTTGCCGTGGTCGGACATCGCGATGTGGGTCATGCCCATCTCGTTGCACGCGTCGAACATGTCCTTGAGCCGCGCGGCACCGTCCAGCAGGGAGTACTGGGTGTGGACGTGCAGGTGCGTGAACGGCGGCTTCGACACGGCGTGGCCTCCTGGGAGCGGTCTGGGGGTCGGCGTGAAGTCTATGCCTCGGCACTGACACGCACGGGGCTCCCCCGCGTACCTTCACAGGCGGGCACTTCTCGAAGGCCCCGCCCGTTGGAGTCGGCAGAAACACTGTCGAACACGTACGCACCAGGAGGCACCCGGCGATGTCGGTCAACCGGCTCAACGACGAGCAGCGCGGCGAGGAGATCCTCGCCGTCTTCGACACCGCGTTCGGCGAGCTCCTGGCCGCCGACCCGGCCGCGTTCCGCGTGAAGTTCCGCAAGATGGCGGCTTCCGCGTTCGCGTTCTACCGGGGGACGGCCGCTCTCTTCTACCACGACCTGGACGGGGAGAAGCACGGCGGCCCCTACCTGGACGACCGCACCGCGCGCGTGTGGATCCACGGCGACCTGCACGCGGAGAACTTCGGCACGTACATGGACGCGACGGGCCGCCTGATCTTCAACGTCAACGACTTCGACGAGGCGTACGTCGGCCCCTTCACCTGGGACCTCAAGCGCTTCGCCGCCTCCATCGCCCTCATCGGGTACGCGAAGGCGCTGAGCGACGAGCAGATCGGCGAGCTGGTCGGCGTCTACGCGGGCGCGTACCGGGAGCGTGTGCACGCGCTCGCGACGGGCGCGAAGCGCGACGAGGTCCCGCCCTTCACGCTGGACACGGCCGAGGGCCCGCTCCTGGACGCGCTCAGGGACGCCCGCTCGCTGACCCGCTTCGGCCTCCTGGAGTCGATGACGGAGATCCGCGACTTCGAGCGCCGCTTCGCGCCGGGCGGCGGCTCCATCGAGCTGGACGCGGCGACGCGCTACAAGGTGCTGGCCGCGTTCGACGGCTACCTGGAGACCCTCCCGGACTCCTCGCTGGCCCGCCCCGACTCGTACCGCGTGAAGGACGTCGTCGGCCGCCGGGGCATCGGCATCGGCTCGGCCGGGCTGCCGTCGTACAACATCCTGCTGGAGGGGCACAGCGACGCCCTGGAGAACGACGTCGTGATCTACATCAAGCAGGCCCAGACCCCGGCCGTGTCCCGGCACATCACGGACCGCGCGATCCGGGACTACTTCCAGCACGAGGGCCACCGCACGGTCATCTCCCAGCGCGCCCTCCAGGCGCACGCGGACCCGTGGCTGGGCTGGACCGAGCTGGACGGCGCGGGCCAGCTGGTCGCCGAGGTGTCGCCGTACGCGGTGGACCTGGACTGGGGCGACATCGACGACCCGGAGGAGATCGCGGCGGTCGTCGCCGACCTCGGCCGGGCCACGGCGACGATGCACGCGGCGGCGGACGACACCTCGGGCGAGTCGCTGGTCCCGTTCTCCACGGAGCGCGCCATCGACGCGGCGCTCGCGGCCGACGAGGAGGGCTTCGCGCCGCTCCTGGTGGACTTCGCGCACGCGTACGGCGCCCGCGCGCGCCAGGACCACCAGATCTTCGTCGACCTGTTCCGCAACGGCCGGATACCGGGTCTGTGACGCGCAGGTCGCGCCGAGGTCACGCATAGCCGCCCCGGGGCCTCTCACAGGCAGCTTTTAGGGGTCTCTTACGGCGGACCATGTCACACTGCCGGTGTTATGAACATATCCGGGACCCGACTCAGAGCCGTTCGCGCGGCGCTGTTCACGGCACTCGTCGTGACGCTCAGCACCGCGTCGCACGTCCTGCTGTCCCGGGCCCCCCTGCCGCTGAACACGGTCGCGGTCATCGCCGTGGCCGTGTTCGCGCTCGCCTACCTCCTCGCGGGCCGCGAACGCGGCTACGCCCGGATCGCCGCGCTGCTGGTCCCGCTGGAGCTGGCGGCCGACACGGTCTTCACGACCGGCCAGAACGTCTGCTACGGCCCGGCCGGCGGCCCGGTCACCGGCCCGCTGCGCTCGGTCGGCTGGAACGTCCTGTGCGGCGACGGCACCGCGCTCGGCACCCCCCTCGCCCGCGTCACCCACTCCGGCCAGGTCCCGGCGCTCCTCGCGCACGCCGACCCGGCCACCGCGTGGGGGCTGCTCGCGGCGCACGTCAGCGTCGGCCTGGTCGCCGCCGCCTGGCTGCGCCGGGGCGAGCGGGCCCTCGCCCAGTTGCTGCGGGCCGCCGCCGTGACGACGTTCCGGCCGCTGCTGCTCGCGGTGGCCGCCGTCACCCACCGGCCGCGCCCCGAGACCGGCGCCCGTGGCCGCCTGCCGCGCGCGACGCGCCGTACGGCCGCCGTCCGCGACCTGCTCCTCGTCCACTCCCTGGGCCGCAGGGGCCCGCCGCTCGCCGCCTGAGCCCGAGCTTGACCAGGCACGCGACGCGACACCCCCGTACCCAGCATCTTTCCCAGGGAGAACACCGACATGAGCAAGCGCAACAGCCAGGCGGCGAAGACGGCGGCCCGTGAGCGGCTGCGCCAGGAGCGCGAGCGGCAGGCGAAGAAGGACAAGGCCAAGCGGCAGGTCGTCGTCGGCGCCTCGGCGCTGGCGGTGCTGGCGGCGGCCGGCGGGATCAGCTACGCGGTGATCCAGGCCAACAAGCCGGACCACTGGGAGGCCGTGAAGAGCGACACGGTCGTCGCCCCGGCCAACACCACCGGCGACAAGGGCACGACCGTCGTCATCGGCAAGGACACCGCGAAGAAGACCCTCACGATCTTCGAGGACCCGCGCTGCCCGATCTGCGCCCAGTTCGAGCAGACGGTCGGGACGACCGTGAAGAAGGACATCGACTCCGGCAAGTACAAGTTCCAGTACGTCGGCGCGACCTTCATCGACAACAAGGACAACGGCGAGGGCTCCAAGAACGCCCTCAGCGCGCTGGGCGCGGCACTGAACGTCAGCCCGGAGGCGTTCCTGGAGTACAAGGCCGCGATGTACTCGACGAAGTGGCACCCGGAGGAGACGAACGACAAGTTCAAGAACGACGGCTACCTCATCGAGATAGCCGACACGGTCCCCGCGCTCAAGGGCAACGCGAAGTTCCAGGACGCTGTGAAGAAGGGCACCTACGACGCCTGGGCGATGGCCATGTCCAAGACGTTCGACGACAACAAGGAAGGCGTCCAGGGCACGCCCGGCTTCGTCATGGACGGCAAGCAGCTCAACGACGGGAAGCCGATGATGACGGTGGACCAGTTCAACCAGGTGGTCGACGCCGCGCTCAAGGGCTGAACCCCTGCCGGGTGAACAACCGGTGGGCGGACTTCACGAGTTCGCCCACCGGCGTTCATACCGATCAGTAACCTGAGGGTTCGTGACCACACCGCAGAGACCCACAGCGCAGAGCCCCGCCCACACGTCCCTCACCCCTCGCCGCCGTACGGTCGTCAAGGCCGCGGCGGCGACCGCCGTCCTGGCGGGTCCGCTGGCCGCCGCCCTGCCCGCGCGCGCCGCCTCCGAAACCGCCCCGGCCTTCCTCCACGGCCTCGCCTCCGGCGACCCCCTCGCCGACGGCGTCCTGCTGTGGACCCGGGTGACGCCGGTGCCCGAGGCGCTCCCCGGCTCGGGGCTCGGCCCGGACACCGAGGTCGAGTGGGTGATCGCCCGCGACAAGGCCCTCACGGACATCGCCGCGCGCGGCACGGTCACCGCGAGCGCCGCCTTCGACCACACCGTCAAGGCGGACGTCCGCGGCCTCGCCCCGGCGACCGACTACTGGTTCCGCTTCTCGGCGGGAGGCACCCTCTCCCCCGTGGCCCGCACCCGTACGGCCCCGGCCGCCGACGCGTCCGTCGCGGGCCTGCGCTTCGGCGTGGTCTCCTGCGCGAACTGGGAGGCGGGTTACTTCGCGTCCTACCGCCACCTCGCGGCGCGCAACGACCTCGACGCCTGGCTGCACCTCGGCGACTACATCTACGAGTACGGCACCGGCCAGTACGGCACCCGCGGCAAGGTGATCCGCCCGCACGTCCCCGCCCACGAGATCACCACCCTCGCCGACTACCGCGCCCGGCACGGCACCTACAAGACCGACACCGACCTCCAGGCCCTGCACGCCAAGGCACCGGTCGTCGCGATCTGGGACGACCACGAGTTCGCCAACGACTCCTGGTCCGGCGGCGCCGAGAACCACACCGAGGGCGCCGAGGGCACCTGGAGCGCGCGTCAGGCGGCGGCCAAGCAGGCGTACTTCGAGTGGATGCCGGTGCGCCCCGCCCTCGCCGGGACGACCTACCGGCGGCTGCGGTTCGGGAAGCTCGCCGACCTCTCCCTGCTCGACCTGCGGTCCTTCCGCTCGCAGCAGGTCAAGACCGGCAGCGGCTCGGTGGACGACCCCGAGCGCACGATCACCGGGCGCGCCCAGCTGGACTGGCTGAAGGCCGGGCTGAAGTCCTCCGACACGACCTGGAAGCTCGTCGGGAACTCGGTGATGATCTCGCCGTTCGCGATCGGCTCCCTGGCCGCCGACCTCTTCAAGCCGCTGGCCAAGCTGCTCGGCCTGCCCGAGGAGGGCCTCGCCCTCAACACCGACCAGTGGGACGGCTACACGGACGACCGGCGCGAACTGCTGGCCCACCTGAGGTCGAACGCGATATCCAACACGGTCTTCCTCACCGGCGACATCCACATGGCGTGGGCGAACGACGTCCCCGTGGACGCCGGCACCTACCCGCTCTCCCCGTCGGCGGCCACCGAGTTCGTCGTCACGTCGGTCACCTCCGACAACCTCGACGACCTCACGAACGCCCCCGAGGGCGTCATCTCCGCCCTGGCCTCGCCGGTGATCCGCGCCGCCAACCGCCACGTCCAGTGGGTCGACACCGACCGCCACGGCTACGGCGTGCTCGACATCACGCAGGCCCGCGCGCAGATGGACTACTACACGCTCTCCGACAAGACGAAGCAGAACGCGACGTCGTCGTGGTCGCGGTCCTACCGCACGCTCGCCGGCTCCCAGAAGGTCGAGCGGACCTACGACCCGGTGTAGCTAGAGCGTGTCGAGGAAGCCGAGCGCCACCCGCCAGGTGATGCCGGCGGCCTCCTCGTCGTGGTCGGGCAGCCCGGGGTCGGTGTAGAGGTGGCCGGCCCCGGCGTACCGGTGGACCTCGACGTCGGCGCCGACCCGCCGCATCTGGAGGTACCAGGAGTTCAGCCAGTCGTCCGTCTCGAACTGGTCCGGCGAGGCGACGTGGAGCTGTACGGGGAGGTCGTCCACGGAGGCGTTGGGCGCGATGTCCGACGTGCCGTGCAGGAGGAGCAGGCCGCGCGCCTTCTCGTCGCCCAGCGCGAGGGTCTGCGCGATCGACGCGCCCAGCGAGAAGCCGGCGTAGACCAGTCCGCGCTCGGAGTAGGGGGCGGCGGCGAGGACGGCCCGCTTGAGGAGCTCCTCCTTGCCGACGGCCTCCTTGAACTCCATCCCCGCCTCGACCTCGTCGAACGTCCGCCCCTCGAAGAGATCGGGCGTCCAGACCACGTGCCCGGCCTCGCGCAGCCGCCGCGCGGCGTCCTGTACGGCGGGCCGGAGACCGTAGGCCGAGTGGAAAAGCATGATGTTCATGCCCACATGGTGCCAGCCGCGCCCTTCACACGAGCCTCACGGCCCCCATGTTCACGGGCATCCCTGAGCGGTTACGTTCGACGGTATGGAGAACCTGCTCCGACCCGTGATCGTCGTGGGCGGCTCGCTCGCCCTGACCCTGCTCATCGGCTGGGCCACCGACCGCCTCCTGCGCAAGGCCGACGCCCGCCACTCGGAGACCCCCCTGTGGGGCCTGCTGCGCCGGGGCCGCGTCCCCTACCAGCTCCTGCTGTGCGCCGCCCTGCTCAGAGGCTCCTACGACAGGGCCGAGCTGCTCCAGGACCACCGCGTCGGCATCGGCCGCACCCTCACGCTCGTCCTCATCGGCTCGGCGGCCTGGCTCGTCGTCCGCATCGCCGCCGCGATCGTCGAGACCACGTTCACCCGGTACGCCAGCTCCCGCGCCCACCGCGACCCCGCGCGCGTACGCCGGGTACGCACCCAGGTCTCCCTGATCATGCGGGTCGTCGCGGCGGTCGTCGGGGTCGTCGCGATCGCCGCGATGCTGCTCACGTTCCCCGCGATGCGCGCCGCCGGCGCCTCCCTCCTCGCCTCCGCCGGCATCATCGGCATCGTCGCGGGTGTCGCCGCCCAGTCGACACTCAGCAACATGTTCGCCGGGTTCCAGATCGCCTTCGGGGACATGGTCCGGCTCGGCGACACGGTCGTCGTCGACGGGGAGTGGGGCACGGTCGAGGACATCACGCTCACGTACCTGACCGTCCGCACCTGGGACGAACGCCGGATCACCATGCCGGTGTCGTACTTCACGTCCAAGCCGTTCGAGAACTGGTCCCGGGGTGGCGCCCAGCTGACCGGCACGGTCTTCTGGCAGCTGGACCACTCGGCCCCGCTGGACGCGATGCGGGTCCACCTCCGCGACATCCTGAGGGCGTGCGAGCACTGGGACGGACGCGCCTACGACCTCGCGGTGACCGACACCACGCCGAACACGATCGAGGTCCGCGCCCTCCTGACGGCGAAGGACGCGGACGACATCTGGAAGGTGCGGGTGATCGTCCGCGAACAGATGATCCGCTGGCTGTGCGACCACCACCCGTACGCCCTCCCCCGGGTCAACACGGCGGACGCCCAGCTCCCCTCGGCAACGCCGCGCCCGGACGGGGCGTCACCACGCCGGGCGTACGAGCCGCCGCACGGGGGGCGGGGGTAGCGGGAGACGGTGACAGGGGCGTACCGATGAGGCACGGTGTCACCGCAGGCTGCGTACGTCCAGCTGCCGCAGCACCCGGTCCACGATCTCCGGGTCCGCGCCGCTCTCGCTGCGCGCGGCCAGCACCTCGTGGCGGGCCGCGCTCATCATCTCGCCCTGGATGCGCCGGACCCGCTTCAGCCGGCGCACCCGCTGCTCGTGCCCCTCGCGCCGCTCGTCCTCGGCGATGTGCGGGGAGATCCGCACCCCGATCTCGAACGCCCGCCGCAGCAACTGCTCGGAGACCTCCTCGGGCAGCTCCTCCACCTCCTCGATCTCGCGCAGCCTGCGCTTGGCGGCCTTGGCGGCCCGGACCGCCAGTTCCCGCTCGTACTCCTTCTCCCGCTCGGTGTCGGCCCGCACCCCGAGCCGCCGCACGAGGAACGGAAGGGTCAGCCCCTGGAGCACGAGGGTCGTCATGATGACCCCGAAGGCGATGAACACGATCTCGTCGCGGGCGGGGAACGCGGACCCGTCGTCGATGTGCAGCGGAATGGCGAGCGCGAGGGCCACGGAGGCGACCCCCCGCATCCCGGACCACCACATGACGACGGTCTCCCGCCAGCTCACGGGAATCTCCTCGTCGACGTCCCGCCGGGCGTGCAACTTCCGGGCCAGCCACCCCGCCGGAAGCAGCCACAGGAGCCGTACGAGGATGACGACCCCGGCGACGACCGCGGCCCACCCGAGCATCTCCCCCCACCGCCCGGAAGCGGTGCGCAGGGCGTTGTGCAGTTCGAGCCCGATCAGCCCGAAGGCCACACCGGTGACCAGCGTGTCGACGATGTCCCAGAACGCGTGCCCGGCGAGCCGGTTGACGACGTCGTCGGGGTCGGCGGCGTACTCCGCGAGGAACAGCGCACAGGTGAGCACGGCCAGCACCCCGGACCCGTGCAGCTCCTCGGCCAGCACGTAGGCGGCGAACGGCACGAGCAGCGTCAGACTGATCTGGAGGGTCGCGTCCCCCAGCAGATCGAGGAGCTTGTTGGCCCCCCACCCGAGCGCGACCCCCACGACGACCGCGACGACGGCGGACAGCACGAACTGGAGAACCGCCTCACCGGCCCGGAACTCCCCGCTGACGACGGCCGCGATGGCGACGTGGTACAGCACGATCGCGGTGACGTCGTTGAACAGCCCCTCCCCCTCCAGGATGGAGACGAGCCGCCGGGGCAGCCCGAGCTGTCCGGCGACGGCGGTGGCGGCCACGGGATCGGGCGGGGCCACGAGCGCTCCGAGGGCGACGGCGGCGGCGACGGACAGCCCGGGCACGATCGCATGAGCGACGGCGGCGACGGAGAACGTCGTCACGAAGACGAGCGCGACGGCGAGCAGGAAGATGGGCCGCCGGTTGGCGGCGAACTGCCGCCAGGAGGTCCGCCGCACGGCCGCGTACAGCAGCGGCGGCAGCAGCACGGGCAGGATCAGCCCGGGCGGGATGTCGACGTTGGGCACGAAGTCCGCGACGGCGAGCAGAATCCCGAGCAGCGTCATCAGCACCGGGGACGGCAACCCGAGCCGGTCCCCCACGGGCACACTGATCACGGCCCCGAGCAGCAGGACGAACAAGAGGGCCAGCTGATCCACGGCGACGGCTCCGGCGTTCTCTCGACACAACCGATCAAGAACAAGCCTCGCACGCCGGGCTCAGCCGTACGTCTCCTCCCGGACCAGGTCCAGCGCGAGCTGGAGGTCCGCGGGATAGTCGCTGGAGAACTCGACCCACTCCCCGTCCCCGGGGTGCTCGAAGCCGAGGCGGACCGCGTGCAGCCACTGCCGGGTCAGGCGCAGCCGCTTGGAGAGGGTGGGGTCGGCGCCGTACGTGAGGTCGCCGACGCAGGGGTGCCGGTGCGCGGACATGTGCACGCGGATCTGGTGGGTGCGGCCGGTCTCCAGCTTGATGTCGAGCAGGGAGGCCGAGCGGAACGCCTCGATGAGGTCGTAGTGGGTGACGGACGCCTTGCCGTCGGCGGTGACGGCCCACTTGTAGTCGTGCTGCGGGTGGCGTCCGATGGGCGCGTCGATGGTGCCGCTGGTCGGGTCGGGGTGGCCCTGGACGAGGGTGTGGTAGCGCTTGTCGACGACGCGTTCCTTGAACTGCCGCTTCAGCGAGGTGTACGCCCGCTCCGACTTGGCGACGACCATGAGGCCGGACGTCCCGACGTCGAGCCGGTGCACGATGCCCTGGCGCTCGGCGGCGCCGGACGTGGAGATGCGGTACCCGGCGGCGGCGAGCCCGCCGATGACGGTGGTGCCGGTCCAGCCCGGGGAGGGGTGCGCGGCGACGCCGACCGGCTTCACGATGACGACGACGTCATCGTCGTCGTACACGATCTCCATGCCCTCGACCGGCTCGGCGACGATCTGTACGGGGGCGGGGGCCTGCGGCATCTCGACCTCCAGCCAGGCGCCGCCGTGCACGCGCTCCGACTTGCCGACCACCGAGCCGTCCACCGAGACCTTCCCCGCCGCGGCCAGCTCGGCGGCCTTCGTGCGGGAGAAGCCGAACATGCGGGAGATGGCGGCGTCGACGCGCTCGCCCTCCAGGCCGTCGGGCACGGGCAGGGTTCGGATCTCGGGAATCGTGCTCACCCGTCGAGTATGTCAGTCCTTGTGGACGGTCCCGTCCGGGTCCAGTCCCTTGAACGACAGGAGGACGATCAGAATGCCCCCGCAGACGATCGCGGAGTCGGCGAGATTGAACACGGCGAAGTGCTTCGGGGCGATGAAGTCGACGACGGCCCCCTCGAACACCCCGGGCGCCCGGAAGATCCGGTCGGTGAGGTTCCCGAGCGCACCCCCGAGCAGCAGCCCCAGCGCGACGGCCCACGGCAGGCTGTACAGCTTGCGGGCCAGCCGCACGATCACGACGATCACGGTGGCGGCGATCACCGTGAAGATCACGGTGAACGCTTCCCCGAAACTGAACGCGGCCCCGGAGTTGCGGATCGCGTCCAGCTTGAGCCAGTCCCCGATCAGCTCGACAGGAGCGTGGTGCTCCAGCTTGGCCACCACAATGATCTTGCTGACGAGATCAAGCGCATAAGCGACAGCGGCCACCGCGAACAACACGAGAACCCGCCGCTTCCCCCGAGGCTGTTCGTCCTCCGGAGTCTCCGACGTACCGATAACGCGCTCCACCTCTGCCACGTGTGTCCCTCGACCTAGGTACCAGTGAGGACGAGGGTACGACACCCCTGAAAAGATGGGCGCGCAGCGCCATCTTTAGGGGCGCGGGGAACTGCGCGACCAGCCACAAAGCAGCCGCACTCGCCACCGAACCCCCGCCACCCCCTTCAGTAGCGCCGTTCCTGCTTCTGCTTGCACTCCACGCACAACGTCGCCCGAGGAAACGCCTGCATCCGGGCCTTTCCGATCGCCTGCCCGCAGCTCTCGCACAGCCCGTACGTCCCCGCGTCGAGCCGCTCCAGCGCCCGCTCGCTCTGCTCCAGCATCTCCCGCGCGTTCGCGGTGAGCGCCATCTCGTGCTCGCGCGTGATGTTCTTCGTCCCGGTGTCGGCCTGGTCGTCACCGGCCCCGTCCCCGGAGTCCCGCATGAGGCCCACCAGCGCGTTCTCGGACGCGTCGATCTCCCCCCGCAGCCGCAGCACCTCGGACAGCAGCTCGGCCCGCGCCTCCGCCACCTCCGCCGGAGTCCATGGCTCCTCCCCCTTCCGTACAGCCAGCACAGCCGTACCCGCACTCTTCTTGTTCTTCGCCACCATGGCCGCGGCCCCTTCACATACCGTGATCTTGCACGCGAATCGTGCTGGGACGATAAATCGACTTCACCCGGTCGGCAACAGGTCGAACCACCCGTCGCGCACCCCGGGAATTCCGTTCGGCCGCCCCGCCCGGAGCCCCGTACACTGAGCGGAGCGAGAAAGCGTGGATGGGGACGAGTAGCGGCGTACGCGGCCGAGAGCGACCCGGGGACGGTGGGAGCCCGGGGGCGAGCGCGTCGTGAAGATCACCCCGGAGCCGCCGGAAGAAAGCCGTCAGGCGAGTAGACCCGGTTTCGCGAACCCAATGAGGGGGCTCCCCGGAGGACGGGCGGGCCAAGGAGGGTGGTACCGCGGGAGCGAAACGGCTCTCGTCCCTCCGACGGAAGGCAGCAAGTCCGTTGGAGGAAGCTCGCAGATGACAGAGCCGACGTACCGCCAGGTCCCCGCCCAGGTCGACCTGCCCGCCCTTGAGCACGCAGTGCTCGACTTCTGGCGCGAGCGGAAGATCTTCGCCAAGACGCTGGAGCAGTCCGAGGGCCGCCCGGAGTGGGTGTTCTACGAGGGCCCGCCCACCGCGAACGGCATGCCCGGCGCCCACCACATCGAGGCCCGCGTCTTCAAGGACGTCTTCCCCCGGTTCCGCACGATGCGCGGCTACCACGTCGCCCGCAAGGCCGGCTGGGACTGCCACGGCCTGCCGGTGGAGCTGGCGGTCGAGAAGGAGCTGGGCTTCTCCGGCAAGCAGGACATCGAGCGTTACGGCATCGCGGAGTTCAACGCGAAGTGCCGCGAGTCGGTGCTGCGCCACACGGACGCCTTCTCCGAGCTGACGACCCGCATGGGCTACTGGGTCGACCTCGACGACGCGTACGTGACGATGGACCCGGAGTACATCGAGTCGGTCTGGTGGTCGCTGAAGGAGATCTTCGCCAAGGGTCTCCTGGTCCAGGACCACCGCGTCGCCCCCTGGTGCCCCCGCTGCGGCACCGGCCTCTCGGACCACGAGCTGGCCCAGGGCTACGAGACGGTCGTCGACCCGTCCGTGTACGTCCGTTTCCCCCTCACCTCCGGTCCGCTGGCCGGCGAGGCCGCCCTCCTGGTGTGGACGACGACCCCCTGGACGCTGGTCTCCAACACGGCCGTGGCCGCGCACCCCGAGGTGACGTACGTCGTCGCGACGAACGGCGAGGAGAAGGTCGTCGTCGCCGAGCCGCTCGTCGCCAAGGCGCTCGGCGAGGGCTGGGAGACCACGGGCCAGACCTTCACCGGCGCCGAAATGGAGCGCTGGAACTACCAACGTCCGTTCGAGCTCGTGGAGTTCCCAGAAGAAGCGCATTTCGTCGTCAACGCCGAGTACGTCACCACCGAGGACGGCACCGGCCTCGTCCACCAGTCCCCGGCGTTCGGCGAGGACGACCTCAAGGTCTGCCGCGCGTACGGCCTCCTGGTCGTGAACCCGGTCCGCCCGGACGGCACGTTCGACGCGGACGTACCGATGGTCGGCGGAGTCTTCTTCAAGAAGGCGGACGAAAAGCTCACCGAGGACCTTCAGCAGCGCGGCCTCCTCTTCAAGCACATCCCGTACGAGCACAGCTACCCGCATTGCTGGCGCTGTCACACCGCGCTCCTCTACTACGCGCAGCCCTCCTGGTACATCCGCACGACCGCGGTCAAGGACCGGCTCCTCCAGGAGAACGAGAAGACGAACTGGTTCCCGGACACGGTCAAGCACGGCCGTTACGGCGACTGGCTCACCAACAACATCGACTGGGCGCTGTCCCGCAACCGCTACTGGGGCACCCCGCTGCCGATCTGGCGCTGCGAGGACGACCACCTCACGGTCGTCGGCTCCCGCGCGGAGCTGACCGAGCTGACGGGCACCGACCAGTCGTCCCTGGACCCGCACCGCCCGTACATCGACGCGGTCACCTTCGCGTGCCCCCAGTGCCGGAAGACGGCGACGCGCGTCCCCGAGGTCATCGACGCCTGGTACGACTCGGGTTCCATGCCGTTCGCGCAGTGGGGCTACCCGTACAAGAACAAGGACCTCTTCGAGTCCCGCTACCCGGCGCAGTTCATCTCCGAGGCGATCGACCAGACCCGCGGCTGGTTCTACACGCTGATGGCGATCGGCACGCTCGTCTTCGACAAGTCGTCATACGAGAACGTCGTCTGCCTGGGCCACATCCTGGCCGAGGACGGCCGCAAGATGTCCAAGCACCTGGGCAACATCCTCCAGCCGATCCCGCTGATGGACCAGCACGGCGCCGACGCGGTCCGCTGGTTCATGGCGGCCGGCGGCTCCCCGTGGGCGGCGCGCCGGGTGGGCCACGGCACGATCCAGGAGGTCGTCCGCAAGACCCTCCTGACGTACTGGAACACGGTCGCCTTCCAGGCCCTGTACGCCCGCACGTCGAACTGGTCCCCGTCCGAGGCCGACCCGTCCCCGGCGGACCGCCCGGTCCTGGACCGCTGGCTCCTGTCCGAACTCCACACCCTCACCGCGCAGATGACGCAGGCTCTGGACGCGTACGACACCCAGCGCGCCGGAAAGCTCCTGTCCGCGTTCGTCGACGACCTGTCGAACTGGTACGTACGCCGCTCCCGGCGCCGTTTCTGGCAGGGCGACAAGGCGGCGCTGCGCACGCTGCACGAGGTCGTCGAGACGGTCACGAAGCTGATGGCGCCGCTGACCCCGTTCATCACCGAGCGGGTCTGGCAGGACCTGGTCGTCCCGGTCACCCCGGGCGCCCCGGAGTCCGTGCACCTGTCGGCGTGGCCGGAGGCGGACGAGAAGGCGATCGACGCCGAGCTGTCCCGGCAGATGGTCCTGGTCCGGCGCCTGGTCGAACTGGGCCGCGCGACCCGCGCCGAGTCCGGGGTGAAGACGCGTCAGCCGCTGTCGCGCGCGCTGGTCGCGGCGTCCGGCTTCGACGCCCTCGACCGCGAACTGCACGCGCAGATCACGGAGGAGCTGAACGTCGAGTCGCTGGCGTCGCTGAGCGAGGTCGGCGGCTCGCTGGTCGACACGACGGCGAAGGCCAACTTCCGGGCGCTCGGCAAGCGGTTCGGCAAGCGGGTCCAGGACGTCGCCAAGGCGGTCGCGAACGCGGACGCGGCGGCCCTGTCGCTGGCCCTGCGCGAGGGCACGGCGTCGGTCGAGGTCGACGGCGAGACGATCACCCTCTCCCCGGACGAGGTCATCGTCACCGAGACGCCCCGCGAGGGCTGGTCGGTGGCCTCCGACGCGGGCGCGACCGTCGCCCTGGACCTGGAGATCACCGAGGAGCTGCGCCGCGCGGGCCTGGCCCGTGACGCGATCCGCCTGATCCAGGAGGCCCGCAAGAACAGCGGCCTCGACGTCGCCGACCGCATCGCCCTGCGCTGGGAGTCCGCCGACCCGGCGGTCACCGAGGCCCTCACCGGCCACAGCACCCTCATCGCCGACGAGGTCCTCGCGACGGACTTCGCGACCGGCCCTGCCGACGACACGTACGGCGAGCCGTTCACGGACGAGGGGCTCGCCCTGACGTTCCGCCTGCGCAAGGCGTAACCGCCGTACGACCGAGGCCCGGCTCCCCCGCTACGACAGGGGGGAGCCGGGCCTTTGTCGTCAACTCCGCCGCAACTCGCGTAAAAAGGGCGCGGCCCCGGACGAATCCGGGGCCGCGCCCTGAACGCTGCCTGTGTCTACGGCGTACTACGTGCCGTAGGGGCCTCTAGGAGGCCGTCAGTTGTCGTCCTCGTCGATGAGGAAGCCGCGCATCGGCGAGGGAGCCTGGCCCATCGGGGAGGGACCCTGCGGACGGACGGGAGCCATCGGCTGGGTCATCGCCGGGGACATCTGCTGCTGGCCGCCGTAGGACGGGGCGGCGGGGCTGGGCGCGCCCATGCCCGAACCACCCATGCCGGGACCGCCCATGCCCGAGCCCATGCCGGGCGCACCAGCGCCGTAGGACGGGGCGCCCGCGCCGGCCGGGGCCATGGAGGGCGACGGGGACGGCGGCAGGGAGGCCGTCGCGGGGGTGCGCGGCGGGGCGAGGGAGTCGTCGGCCTGGGTCTCCAGCTGGCGCAGCTGCGACTCCAGGTAGGACTTCAGGCGGGTGCGGTACTCGCGCTCGAAGCCGCGCAGGTCCTCGACCTTGCGCTCCAGCGTGGCGCGGGCGGACTCCAGGGAGCCCATGGCGACGCGGTGCTTCTCCTGCGCGTCCCGCTCCAGGGCGTCGGCCTTGGCGCGGGCGTCGCGCTCCAGGCCCTCGGCGCGCGAACGGGCCTCGCCGACGATCTTGTTGGCTTCGGAGCGGGCCTCGGCGATCGCCTGGTCGGCGGTCTGCTGGGCCAGCGAGAGGACGCGGGCGGCGCTGTCGCCGCCGGGGCCCTGACCGGGGCCGCCCATCGGACCGCCCATGGGGCCACCCATCGGGCCGCCCATCTGCTGCTGCATGGGCGGCTGACCGCCCATCGGGCCCTGGCCCATGGGGCCGCCCATCGGACCCTGGCCCATCGGACCGGGACCCTGGGGACCCTGGCCGCTGGGACCGGCCGGAAGCTGCGGGGCACCGCTCGGCAGCTGGGGCGGGCCGCCCATGGGGCCGCCCATCTGCTGCTGCGGCGGGCCCGATATCCCTGCGGGCACCGGGGCGCCCGGTCCTCGCATGCCCTGCTGCGGCATCCCCTGCGGGGGCATGCCCTGCTGGGGCATCCCGGGCTGCTGCATGCCCTGCTGCTGGGGCATCCCCTGCTGCGGCATGCCCTGCTGGGGCGGCATTCCCTGCTGCTGGGGCATGCCCTGCTGCTGGTCCTGCGGCTCCGGGGCCTTGCGCTGCTGGTTCTGCGCGGCGGCGCGGGTGGCCGCGGCCAGTTTGGCGCGCAGGTCCTCGTTCTCGCGCAGGAGGCGGGTCAGTTCGGCTTCGACCTCGTCGAGGAAGGCATCGACCTCGTCCTCGTCATAGCCTTCTCGGAGGCGGACGGTCGTGAACTGCTTGTTCCGCACGTCCTCGGGGGTCAACGGCATCTCTTCACCTCAACGTTGTCTTCGGCATCGGCAAGACGGTAGGTCACATCGTTCACAGCCGGATCACGATCGAGATCAGGACATAGACGATGATCATCAGTACGAAGAAGGACAGGTCGAGCGCCACGCCCCCGAGACGCAACGGCGGGATGAACCGCCGAAGAAGCTTGAGCGGTGGATCGGTGACAGTGTAGGTGGCCTCCAGAACGACCACCATCGCCTTGCCGGGTTGCCACGAGCGGGCGAACTGGAAGACGTAGTCCATGACCAGCCGGAAGATGAGCACGATGAGGAAGACCATCAGCGCGATGTAGATGATGTTCAGGACCACGCCCATGTTCGGTGCTTCCCTCTCCCCTGCTTACGCGTGCTCTGTCTTGTCTTGCCGGGTAAATCCGGTGGTGCGTCTCAGCTCTGGTTGAAGAACCCGCCCTCTGCGATGCGGGCCTTGTCCTCCGCCGTGACATCGACGTTAGCAGGAGACAACAGGAACACTTTCTGTGTCACCCGCTCGATGCTGCCATGGAGACCGAACACCAGACCGGCGGCAAAGTCGACAAGTCGCTTCGCATCCGTGTCGTCCATCTCGGTGAGGTTCATGATCACCGGGGTGCCCTCACGGAAGTGTTCCCCGATGGTACGGGCCTCGTTGTAGGTCCGCGGGTGAAGCGTGGTGATCCGGTAAGGCTCTCGTTCGGACACGACCTTGGGCATGATCACCGGTGCGTTCTTCTCCAGGGACTGACGTTCTTGTGTGATGGACGCCACGGGCGCGATGCGTGCGGGGCGTCCGGATTCCGCGGTCGGCGCCGCCGCGCGGACCACCGGCTCACGAGGGGCGGGGGGTTGGACGATTCGCACCTCTTCGTCCCTTTGGGACTGATGTGCGTTGTGCGACTGGTGCGACGGTTCGTGCCGCCGGTGGTCGCGCTCGGGTTCGTCCAGCTCGGGTTCGAAGTCGTCATCGGGGTCGAAGCCCCGGCCGTCGTACCCATCGTCCTCCACGAGGCCGAGGTAGACCGCCATCTTGCGCATCGCGCCGGCCATGCTCTGAGTCCTCCGCTCTGTGGTGGATCGGTTGACGACTGCCAAGTCCCGCGATCCACGTGGCCCTTGTGTCCGCCTCCTGGCGGGTAATGACCATATTTTCTACTGTGGTCCGACTTCCTGGCGACGTTACCCGAGCCGAGGACGGACTCCGAGTACCGCACTGCCGACGCGCACATGTGTCGCCCCGGCCGCCACGGCCTGCTCAAGGTCCGCACTCATCCCCGCTGACACCATGGTGGCAGCCGGATGGCTCCGGCGCAGGTCGGTCGACAAATCCATCAACCGCTGAAACGCTGCCCGTTCACGCCCGGCGTACTCACCGGTCAGCGGAGCGACGGTCATCAGCCCGTCCAGCCGCACCCCCGGCGAGGCCGCGACGAGCCCGGCCAACTCCCCGATCCCGCCCGGCGCGACGCCCCCGCGCTCACCCCGCGCGCTCTCCCCCGCGTCCAGCGCGACCTGGATCAGGCACCCCACCTCGCGCCCGGCCCGCTCGGCCTCCTTCGACAGCGAGACGACGAGCCGGTCCCGGTCGACGGACTGCACGAAATCCGCGTAACCCACCACGGAACGCGCCTTGTTGGTCTGCAACTGCCCGACGAAGTGCCAGGTCAGCGGCAGATCCGCGCATTCGGCGGCCTTGGGCGCGGCGTCCTGGTCCTTGTTCTCGGCGACGTGCCGCACACCGAGTTCCGACAGCATCCGCACATCGCTCGCCGGGTAGGTCTTGGTGACGACGATCAGCGTCACCTCCGACCGGGCCCGCCCGGCGTCCGCGCACGCGCGCGCGATGCGCTCCTCCACCTTCGCCAGATTCCCGGCGAGTTCGTCCTTACGGTCCGTCATGCCCCATCAGTCCAGCCAGACATATCCCGCGAGTCGCCCTGTGGCGCCGTCGCGGCGGTACGAGAAGTGGTCGTGCGACTCCAGCGTGCACACCGGCGACTGCGCCCGGTCGCGCACCCCGAGCCGTTCCAGCTGCGCGTGCACCCCGGCGGCGACGTCGACGGCGGGAGTGCCCCAGCTGGTCTCGGCGTGCGCCGCCGGTTCGAGCGCGGCGACCTCGGCACGCATCTGCGACGGCACCTCATAACACCGGCCGCAGACCGAGGGCCCGGTACGGGCGACGATCCGGGCGGGCTCGGCACCGAGCTCCGCCATCGCGCGTACGGCACTGGCGACGACGCCCTTCACCATGCCGGGGCGGCCCGCGTGCGCGGCGGCGGCGACACCGGCGACCGGGTCGGCCAGCAGGACGGGGACGCAGTCGGCGGTGAGGACGGCGAGGGGGAGGCCGCGGCGGGCGGTGACGATCGCGTCGACCTCCGGCACCGGCTTCGCGCCCCAGGGCTCGGTCACGACTTCGGCGTCGGCGCCGTGCACCTGGTTCATCCAGACCACCGACGCCGGGTCGAGACCGAGCGACTTGGCGGCCAGTTCACGGTTGGTCAGGACGGCGGCCGGGTCGTCGCCGACCGCGCCGCCCAGGTTGAGCTCCTCATACGGAGCGGCGCTCACCCCGCCCCACCGGTCGGTGAAGGCGAAGTGCGCGCCGCGCACGCTCTCGCGCTGTCCTATCACTTCAGGAAGTCCGGTACGTCCAGTTCCTCGGCGGCGCTGTCCGAGTACGTCCGCGACGGCGGGACCGGCGGGCTCAGCGGGGGCAGGTCGGCGACCGGTTCCGGCGCGGGCTCCGGGTCCTCCTTCGGCGTCACGCTGCCGAGCGAGCCGAAGGACGGGCGGGACTCGGGCCGGCTGACCGGCGCGGGCTCCTCGCGGCGGGTGGAGGCCGAGCCGATCACGTTGTCGCGCCGGGCCGGGGGCTGGCCCCCGTCGAAGCCGGCCGCGATGACGGTGACGCGGACCTCGTCGCCGAGGGCGTCGTCGATGACGGCGCCGAAGATGATGTTCGCCTCGGGGTGGGCGGCCTCGGAGACCAGCTGGGCTGCCTCGTTGATCTCGAACAGGCCGAGGTCGGAGCCGCCGGAGATGGAGAGCAGGACACCGCGGGCGCCGTCGATGGAGGCTTCGAGGAGCGGCGAGGAGATGGCCATCTCGGCGGCGGCCACCGCGCGGTCGTCGCCGCGGGCCGAGCCGATGCCCATGAGCGCCGAACCGGCCTCGGACATCACGGACTTGACGTCGGCGAAGTCGAGGTTGATCAGGCCCGGGGTGGTGATGAGGTCGGTGATGCCCTGGACGCCGGAGAGCAGGACCTGGTCGGCCGACTTGAAGGCGTCGAGGACGGAGACCTGGCGGTCCGAGATGGACAGCAGCCGGTCGTTGGGGATGACGATGAGGGTGTCGACCTCTTCGCGCAGCTCCGCGATGCCGTCCTCGGCCTGGTTGGCGCGCCGGCGGCCCTCGAAGGTGAACGGGCGGGTGACCACGCCGATGGTGAGGGCGCCCAGGTTGCGCGCGATGTTGGCGACGACGGGTGCGCCGCCGGTGCCGGTGCCGCCGCCCTCGCCCGCCGTCACGAAGACCATGTCGGCCCCCTTGAGGACCTCCTCGATCTCCTCGCGGTGGTCCTCGGCGGCCTTGCGGCCGACGGCCGGGTTGGCGCCTGCGCCCAGTCCTCGGGTGAGTTCGCGGCCGACGTCGAGCTTGACGTCGGCGTCGCTCATCAACAGCGCCTGCGCGTCGGTGTTGATGGCGATGAACTCGACGCCCTTGAGACCGACTTCGATCATCCGGTTGATGGCATTGACACCACCGCCGCCGACACCGATGACCTTGATGACTGCGAGGTAGTTCTGCGGTGCTGCCACGTCGAAGGCCTCTCGCCTCGAATTACGTTGTCGCCGCTGCCCGGTTGCCCGAGCCCCGACGACGGATGCCGAATGGGACGGTCCGTAGCGCCGACCCGAACCCTAACGCTGAAGTTTAGGGTTACCAGTGTGTCTGTTCCTTGGAGTCTTCCGAACAGGACACTAAGTCGACAAGTGGCGCCCGTTCAACGAACACGCCGAACCTCCCGTTTTTCTTTTCACCCTATGTGATCAGCCATGTCGCTGCCCAACCAGGGTGCTGGCCTGCGCGTATGTGCGTCAACTCCCTGATGACGCAGGGGCGGTGGGGACGCTCACGTCGAAGTGCCGGGCGTCCGGCGCGGCTTTCATGAGGGCACTGAGCGTACGGGCCTTCGCCGCGCCCTTCTCGGCGCTCCCCCACGCGACCGTGCGACCATCCGTCAAGTCGAGTGAAATATCGTCGTACGAACGAACTTTGACGGTTTTTGTGGTTTTCAGCACGCCGGACGGAAGGCTGCCGGCCGCGCGGACGGCCTCGCGGACGAGGCGGTCCTCGTCGAAGCGGCGCAGACTCGCGGCGGTCGAACCGGAGTTCGTGAGGGCCAGTTCCAACAGGGGCGCGCCCTTCGGCGGTTGAGGGACCGTCGCGAACCGGACGCCCTCGCCGTCGACCTCGGTGTACCCGGAGCCGTGCCGGATCAGCAGGACCGGGGTCCGCTCGGTCACCTCGATCGTGACGCCGTGCGGCCACGAACGGGCCACGTCCACCTCGCCGATACGCGGCAGGGCCCGCTGGAGACGTGACGCGATCTCGTCGGTGTCGATCGACACCAGCGGTGTGTCCAGCGGGACTTGAGCCGCGTCCTGGACCTGCTCCGGCGTCAGGACGTCCGTCCCCGACACCGAGACGTCCTCGACGCGCAGCCACGGGGAGCCGTACAACACCCAGGCGCCGCCCGCCCCGAGGAGGACGGCGGCGACGGCCAGGACGACGATCAGGCGGAGCCTGCGCGGGTCCAGGCGGCGGACGAGGGGCGGGCCGGTGGGTCCCTGCCGACGTTCCGCACCGCGCTCGACGGTGGAGGGTCCTCCGGCCACGCTGCCCGCCCTTTCTCGATGCCGCTAACGGCGCGTCTAACGGCGCGAGGCGATCGCCTCGTACACCATGCGGACGAGCAGGTCGTCCGCGTCCCGGCGGCCGAACTCGCTGGCCGCGCGCGACATCTCGTACAGCCGGTGCGGGTCGGCGAGGACGGGCAGGACGTTCTCCCGGACCCATTCCGGCGTCAGTTCCGCGTCGTCGACCAGCAGTCCGCCACCGGCCTTGACCACCGGCTGGGCGTTCAGCCGCTGTTCGCCGTTGCCGATGGGCAACGGGACGTAGGCGGCCGGGAGTCCGACGGCGGAGAGCTCGGCGACGGTCATCGCGCCCGCGCGGCAGAGCATCATGTCGGCCGCGGCGTACGCGAGGTCCATCCGGTCCAGGTAACTTACCGGGATGTACGGGGGCATCCCCGGCATCTGCTGCACGTGCGGCAGTTCGTTCTTCGGGCCGACCGCGTGCAGGATCTGGATCCCGGCCTGCTGGAGCCAGGGCGCGACCTGCTGGACGACCTCGTTGAGCCGCCGGGCGCCCTGCGAACCGCCGGAGACCAGCAGCGTCGGCAGGTTCGGGTCGAGGCCGAACAGGTGGCGGGCCTCGGGGCGGGCCGCGGCGCGGTCCAGGGTGGAGATGGAGCGGCGCAGCGGGATGCCGATGTAACGGGCGTCGCGCAGCTTGCTGTCGGGCGTGGAGACGGCGACCTGGGCGGCGTACCGGGAGCCGATCTTGTTGGCGAGGCCGGGGCGGGCGTTGGCCTCGTGGATGACGATCGGCACGCCGAGGCGCTTGGCGGCGAGGTAGCCGGGCAGGGCGACGTACCCGCCGAAGCCGACCACACAGTCCGCCTTGGTGCGCTCCAGGACCTGCTCGGCCGCCTTGATGGTGCCGCGCAGCCGGCCCGGGACGGTGATCAGCTCGGGGGTGGGCTTGCGGGGCAGCGGTACGGCCGGGATCAGCGCGAGTTCGTAGCCCCGCTGCGGGACGAGCTTGGTCTCCAGGCCGCGCTCCGTCCCCAGGGCCGTGATGCCCACGGTCGGGTCCTGCCTGCGCAGCGCGTCCGCGAGGGCGAGCGCGGGCTCGATGTGGCCGGCGGTCCCTCCGCCTGCGAGTACGACATGCACCGAAATTCACCGCTCTCCGGACGTACGTGCCGGGGCACGCCGTCGCATCGTGTTCCATCTCCGGGGTTCCCGAGGACCCCCGCCCCGCTTTCTAGCAGAACGGGTCTGCCGCATCGCAAGCGCCGCCCGCGCAGCGGGGTCCTCACGCGCGAACGCGATCAGCAGCCCGATGGCGAACATGGTCGGCAGCAGGGCCGAACCCCCGTAGGAGAACAGCGGGAGAGGGACACCGGCGATCGGCAGCAGGCCGAGCACCGCACCGATGTTGATCACGGCCTGGGCCATGATCCAGGTGGTCACGCCTCCCGCGGCATACCTGACGAAGGGGTCCTCCGTGCGTCCGGCCACGCGGATACCCGCATAGCCTAGAGCCGCGAAGAGGGCGAGGACCGACAGCGTCCCCGCGAGGCCCAGTTCCTCACCGGTGACGGCGAAGATGAAGTCGGTGTGCGCTTCGGGGAGTTGGCCCCATTTCTCCACGCTCGCGCCGAGGCCGGAACCGAAGATGCCGCCCGACGCGAGGGCGTAGATGCCGTGCACCGCCTGCCAGCAGTCCACCGGTCCCGCCTTGGGGTCCGTGGCGCCGATGCACTGGAGGCGGGCCATGCGGTTGGGGCTCGTCTTGATCAGGATCAGCCCGATCAGGGTGGCGATCGACAACACCCCCACGAACAGCCGCGTCGGCGCTCCCGCGAGCCACAACAGGCCGAAGAGCACGGCCGTCAGGATGATCGCCGTGCCCATGTCGCCGCCCAGCATGATGAGTCCGAGCAGCATGAACGCGACCGGGACGAGCGGGACGAGCATGTGCTTCCACTGCGCGAGCAGCTTCTTGTCCTGCTTGCGCGCGAGCAGATCAGCCCCCCACAGCACGAGCGCCAGCTTCCCGAACTCGCTCGGCTGGATCTGGAACGAGCCCCCGAGCGAGATCCAGTTCTGGTTCCCGTTGACGGCCACCCCTATCCCCGGCACCTGCACGAGCGCCATCATGAACACGGCCCCGGCGAGAATGGGGTACGCGAGCGCCCGGTGCAGCTTGACGGGCATCCGGGACGCCGCCACCAGCAGCAACGCCCCGATGGACGCAGCGAGGAACTGCTTGCGGAAGAAGAACGTGCCGGGCAGGGACTGCTGCAACGCGGTGATCTGCGACGCGGAGTACACCATCACGAGCCCGAGGACGGTGATGAGGAGACTTCCGCCGAGGATCAGGTAGTAGGCGGTGAGGGGGCGGTCCCAGGCTTTGCGGGCGCGGGTGTGGAGGCGGATGAGAGGGTTGTCACGCCGCTTGGGACTGCGAACAACCGGCCGCCGCACAGTTCTTTGGACGGGAGGACCCCCGGTACGACTGCTAGGCACCGGCAGCACCCCGTCTTTTAGGGGCGCGGGGCCCCGACATTTGCGGCTCCGCCACGGGGGCGCGACCAGCCCCCCACGACCCGCAGCCGAACATCACGGTCCCTCCCATAGCTCGCCCCGGCAGGCGGCCGGGTCAGGTGCCGGCGAGTTCGCGAACCGCTTGCGCGAACGCGTCCCCACGCTGGTTGTAGTTGGTGAACATGTCCATCGAGGCGCAAGCCGGGGCGAGAAGAACGGTGTCGCCCTCGGTCGCGAGGCGTTGAGCCTCCCGCACCGCCTGGAGCATCGCCCCAGTGTCGGTCCGGTCGAGGTCCACGACCGGTACCTGCGGGGCGTGTCGCGCGAGGGCCTCCCGGATCAGCGCACGGTCCGCGCCGAACAGGACGACGCCGCGCAGCCGTTCGGCGGAACCGGCCACCAACTCGTCGAAGGCGGCGCCTTTCGCGAGCCCTCCGGCGATCCACACGACCGACTCGTACGCGGCCAACGACGCCTGCGCGGCGTGCGTGTTGGTCGCCTTGGAGTCGTCGACGTAGGAGACGCCGTCCACGTCGGCCACATGGGCGATGCGGTGCGCGTCCGGCGTGAACGCGCGCAGCCCGTCGCGGACCGCCTTGGCGGGGACGCCGTACGCGCGCGCGAGGGCGGCGGCGGCGAGGGCGTTGGCGATGTTGTGCGGGGCGGGCGGGTTGACGTCCGCGACCTCGGCGAGTTCCTGCGCGTTCTGCTGCCGGTTCTCGACGAACGCGCGGTCGACGAGGATGCCCTCGACGACGCCGAGCTGGGAGGGGCCCGGCGTGCCGAGGGTGAAGCCGATCGCGCGGCAGCCCTCCTCGACGTCCGCCTCGCGCACCAGGTCCTCGGTGGCCTTGTCGGCGACGTTGTAGACGCAGGCGACCCGGTTGCCCTCGTACACGCGGCCCTTGTCGGCGGCGTACGCCTCCATGGAGCCGTGCCAGTCGAGGTGGTCCGGGGCGAGGTTGAGGACGGCGGCGGAGTGGGCGCGCAGGGAGGGCGCCCAGTGGAGCTGGTAGCTGGAGAGCTCGACGGCGAGGACGTCGTAGTCCCCGTTGACCGCGTCCAGCAGGGAGACGCCGATGTTGCCGACGGCGGCCGTACGCAGGCCGGCGGCCGTCAGGATCGACGCCAGCATCTGCGTCGTCGTCGTCTTGCCGTTGGTGCCGGTGACGCACAGCCAGGGCGGGGCGTCCGGGCCGCGCAGGCGCCAGGCGAGCTCGACGTCGCCCCAGATCTCGACGCCGGCCGCGCGGGCCGCCGTGAAGAGGGGCTTGTCGGGCTGCCAGCCCGGCGCCGTGACGACGAGGCCGGTGCCCTCGGGCAGGGTGCTGCCGTCGCCGAGGCGGACGGTGACGCCGAGTTCACGGAGTTCGTCGGCCTGCGCGCGTGCGCGGTCGCCGTCGCCGTCGTTGACGACGGTGACCTCCGCGCCGAGCCCGCGCAGCACCTTGGCCGCCGGGACGCCGGAGACGCCGAGTCCGGCGACGGTGACGTGCTTGCCCTGCCAGTCGGTCACTTGTCCGCTGCCCATCCCGCGTAGAAGAGGCCGAGTCCGACGATCACGCAGATGCCCTGGATGATCCAGAAGCGGACCACGACCAGGACCTCGGACCAGCCCTTGAGTTCGAAGTGGTGCTGGAGCGGTGCCATCCGGAAGACGCGCTTGCCGGTGAGGCGGAACGAGCCGACCTGGATGACGACCGACATGGTGATGAGGACGAACAGGCCGCCCATGAGGGCCACGAGCAGCTCCGTGCGGGAGCAGATCGCGAGGCCGGTCAGCACACCGCCGAGGGCCAGCGAGCCGGTGTCGCCCATGAAGATCTTCGCCGGGGAGGTGTTCCACCACAGGAAGCCGAGGCAGGCCCCCATCAGCGCCGCCGACACCACGGCGAGGTCAAGGGGGTCTCGTACCTCGAAGCAGGCGTTGGGGTTGGTGAGCGTCTCGCCGTTGGCGCAGGACTCCTGGTACTGCCAGACGCCGATGAACGTGTACGCGCCGAAGACCAGCACCGAGGCGCCGGTGGCGAGGCCGTCCAGACCGTCCGTCAGGTTCACGCCGTTGGACATGGCCAGGATCATGAACAGCGCCCACACGACGAACAGCACCGGTCCGATGGACCAGCCGAAGTCCGTGATGAACGACAGTTTCGTGGACGCGGGCGTATTGCCTCTGTTGTCCGCGAACTGGAGCGACAGCACCGCGAATCCGATGCCGACGATGAGCTGTCCGGCCATCTTCGCCTTGGCCCGCAGACCCAGCGAACGGCGCTTGACGATCTTGATGTAGTCGTCCAGGAAGCCGACCAGACCCATGCCGATCATCAGACCGAGCACCAGCAGGCCCGAGTACGTCGGGGGCTTGCCGGCGATGATCTTCGCGCCGAAGTAGGCGACGACCGTCGCGAGGATGAACGCGATACCGCCCATGGTCGGCGTACCGCGCTTGCTGGCGTGCTCGCGCGGGCCGTCGTCACGGATGTACTGGCCGTACCCCTTGCGCGCCAGCAGCTTGATCAGCAGCGGGGTGCCGACCAGCGACAGGAACAGACCAATGACTCCCGCGAACAGGACCTGTTTCATCATCGGGCGGAAACCTCGCCCTCAGCGGCGAGCAGCGCCTCGGCGACACTCTCCAGACCGACCGATCGGGACGCCTTCACGAGTACGACGTCCCCCGGGCGCAACTCGCTGCGCAACAGGTCGACAGCCGCCTGTGCGTCGGACACGTGCACCGACTCCTCACCCCACGAACCCTCGTTGTATGCGCCCAGTTGCAGCCAGGCGGCCTCCCGGCCGCCGACCGCGACGAGCTTGCCGACATTGAGCCGGACGGCGAGCCGTCCGACCGCGTCGTGCTCGGCGAGCGCCTCGTCCCCGAGCTCGGCCATCTTGCCGAGCACCGCCCAGGTCCGCCGCCCCTTGCCCATGGCCACGAGCGCGCGCAGCGCCGCTCGCATGGACTCGGGGTTCGCGTTGTAGGCGTCGTTGACGATCGTCACGCCGTCCGGGCGCTCGGTGACCTCCATCCGCCAGCGGGAGAGGGTGCCCGCCCCGGAGAGCGCCTCAGCGATCTCCTGTGCGGACATGCCCAGCTCATGGGCGACGGCGGCGGCGGCGAGCGCGTTCGACACGTGGTGCTCACCGTACAGGCGCATGGTCACGTCACTCGCACCGGAGGGTGTGCGAAGCCTGAAGGAGGGCTGTCCGCTGTCCGTGAGTCGCACGTTCTCGGCGCGTACGTCCGCTTCGTCGCTCTCGCCGAAAAGGACCACCTTCGCCGTCGTACGGGAGGCCATGGCCCGCACCAGGGGGTCGTCGGCGTTGAGGATCGCGGCGCCGTCCGCCGGCAGCGACTCGACCAGTTCGCCCTTGGCCTGCGCGATCTGCTCCCGGCCGCCGAACTCGCCGATGTGGGCGGTGCCGACGTTGAGGACGAGGCCGATCTTCGGGGGCGTCAGCTGTGTGAGATAGGCGATGTCGCCGATGTAGCGCGCGCCCATCTCCAGGACGAGGTATTTCGTCTCGTCGGTGGCGCGCAGCGCGGTCAGCGGCAGGCCGATCTCGTTGTTGAGGTTGCCTTCGGGCCAGACGGTCGGCGCGTGGCTGTTCAGCACCTGGGCGATGAGGTCCTTGGTGCTGGTCTTGCCGGCCGATCCGGTGAGCGCGACGGGGGTCGCGCCGAGGCGTCGTACGACATGGCGCGCGAGGGCGCCCAGCGCCTTGGTGACGTCGTCCACAACGATCGCGGGCGCGTCCACCGGGCGGGACGCCAGGACGGCGACCGCGCCCGCGTCGACGACCTGGCGCGCGTAGGCGTGGCCGTCGGCGCGTTCGCCGACGAACGCGACGAAGAGGCTGCCGGGTCCGGCCTCGCGGGAGTCGCGGACGACGGGTCCGGTGACGCGCGCGGACGGATCCGGTATGGCGTGCATCTGCCCGCCGACGACTTCAGCGATCTCGGCGAGGGAGAGGGCGATCACAAGTTCATCCCTGGGTCTTCTGGATAGCTTCGCGAAGCACCTGGCGGTCGTCGAAGGGACGGATCACGCCGGCGATGTCCTGGCCCTGCTCGTGGCCCTTCCCCGCGACCAGCACGGTGTCCCCCGCGTGCGCGCGGGCCACGGCCGCCTCGATGGCGGCGGCGCGGTCCTCGAACAGGAGCACCTCGCCGCGCTCGTGCGCGGGCACGGAGGCGGCGCCGTCGAGCATCGCGGTGAGGATCGCGAGGGGGTCCTCGGAGCGGGGGTTGTCGGAGGTCAGTACGGCCGTGTCGGCGAGCCGGGCCGCCGCCGCGCCCATCGGCGCGCGCTTGGTGACGTCCCGGTCGCCCCCGCAGCCGAGCACGATGTGCAGCCGCCCCTTGGTGACCTTGCGCAGCGCCTTGAGCACCGACTCGACCGCGTCCGTCTTGTGCGCGTAGTCGACGACCGCGAGGTACGGCTGTCCCGCGTCCACCCGCTCCAGGCGCCCCGGCACGCCGGGTACGGCGGCGACGCCCTCGGCGGCGGTGTGCGGGTCGACGCCGGCCTCGACGAGGGCGACGATCGCGGCGAGGCTGTTGGCCACGTTGAACGGGCCGGCGATCGGCGACTTGGCGGCGATCCGGGACCCGTCGGGGGCGACGACCGTGAAGTCCGAGTCCATCGCGCCGATGTGGACGTCCACCGCGCGCCAGTCGGCGTCCGGGTCGCCCTCGGCGGAGAACGTGACGACCGGGACCTCGGCCTCGGCGGCGAGCCTGCGGCCGTACGCGTCGTCGTAGTTGACGACCCCTCGCCTGCTGCGCTCCCTGGTGAACAGGGTGGCCTTGGCCCGGAAGTAGTCCTCCATGTCGGAGTGGAACTCCATGTGTTCCGGGCTGAGGTTGTTGAAGACGGCGACGTCGAAGACCACGCCGTCGACCCGGCCGAGCGACAGGGCGTGGCTGGAGACCTCCATGGCGAGCGACTCGACGCCGCGCTCGCGCATGACGGCGAACAGGGCCTGGAGGTCGGTGGCCTCGGGGGTGGTGCGCTCCGACTTGATCTGCTCGTCGCCGATGCGGGTCTCCACCGTGCCGATGAGGCCGGCGGGGGCCTTCAGGCCGCCCTCGACGAGGTAGGCGGTGGTGGTCTTGCCCGAGGTGCCGGTGATGCCGATCTTCAGCAGGGCCTCGGCCGGACGGCCGTAGACGTCGGCGGCCAGTTCGCCCATCCGCGCGCGCGGGTCGTCGACGACCAGGACCGGCAGGCCGGTCGCGGCGGCGCGGTCGGCGCCCGCCGGGTCGGTGAGGACGGCGGCGGCGCCCTGGGCCGCGGCCTGGGCGACGAAGTCGGCGCCGTGCGTGCGCTCGCCCGCGCGGGCGACGTACAGGTCGCCGGGGCGGACGGCGCGCGAGTCGTGGGTGATGCCCGTGACCTCCGCAGCGCTCTCGTCTTGCCGCCGCGCGCCCAGCCGGTCGGCGAGGTCCGCGAGGGGTGTCGCGGTGACCTGCTGCGGCCGGGGTGTCTGGTGGTTTCGGGACTGATCAGCGTGTGGCACGGCGGTGAGCGTACCGGGCCGACCCGCTCCGGAGCGAAGCGAGGACGGGGGCGGGGTGTGGTTCCCCGGGTCGGGAGTGATCATGGTCACGGGCTGGTTCCTGGCTGTTCGGCGCTGAACGGGAGGGGCGGGGGTTTCATGGCGTTCGTGGCGTTTGCGGTGCTCATGGGGTGAACGTCACCGGCAGGCTGGCGGGCTTCGCGCCCGTCGGCGGGACCTGGAGGGTCTTGAGGGCGAACTCCATGACCTGCTTGAAGATCGGGCCGCAGATCTGGCCGCCGAAGTAGCTGCCTTTCGTCGCGTTCTGGATGGCGCAGTAGACGGTGACGCGCGGGTTGTCGGCGGGCGCGAAGCCCGCGAAGGAGGACGTGTACCCCTTGTACGTGCCGGTGACGGGATCGACTCGGTTGGCGGTGCCGGTCTTCCCGGCGACGCGGTAACCGGGGATGCGGGCCTTGGTGCCGGTGCCCTCCCGGTCGTCGACCACGGACTCCAGCATCTGGCTCAGCGTCCTGGCGGTCTTCTCGCTGACGACCCGTGAGGTCCGCGGCGCGGGCGCGGGCGTGAACCGTCCGTCGGGGCCCTCGGTGCCGCGCACGAGCGTCGGTTCGACGCGTACGCCGCCGTTGGCGATCGTCGAGTACACGGAGGCCGCCTGGAGGGCGCTGACGGACATGCCCTGGCCGAACGGGATCGTGTACTGCTGCGAGGTCGACCAGTCGGCGGCCGGCGCGAGGATGCCGCGCGTCTCGCCGGGGAAGCCGAGGCCGGTGGGCTGTCCCACGCCGAACTTGCGCAGGTAGGAGTAGAGGACCTGGTTCGCCTCGGGCTGGGTCCTGCCGAGCTGTCCGGTGGCGAGGATGGTGCCGATGTTGGACGACTTGGCGAGGACGCCGTTGAGGGTGAGGTACCAGGTCGGGTGGTCGATGTCGTCCTGGAAGAGCCGGTCGCCGCGGTGCAGCCGGTTCGGGACGGTGACCTTGGTCAGCGGCGTCGCCGCGTTCTCCTCCAGGACCGCCGCCATCGAGACGACCTTCGCGGTCGAGCCGGGCTCGTAGGCGTCCTGCACGGCCGCGTTGCCCATGTTCGCCGAGGTCGCCGAGGACAGGTCGTTGGGGTCGAAGCCCGGGGAGTTGGCCATGGCGAGGATCTCGCCGGTGCGCGTGTCCTGGACGATGACGTAGCCGCGATCCGCCTTCGACTTCTGGACCTGCTCCGTGATCGCGTTCTGCGCGGCCCACTGGATGTCCCGGTCGATGGTCAGCTCGACGTCGGAGCCGGGTACGGCGGGCGTCTCCGTCGATCCGGCCGTCGGCACCTGCCGCCCGCCGGACTGGGCGTAGCGGATCTTGCCGTCCTTGCCCGCGAGGAGCTTGTTGAGCTGCTGTTCGACGCCGCCCCCGCCGACGCCCTCCGCGTTGACCCAGCCCAGTATCCCGGCGGCGAGGTCGCCGTTGGGGTACACGCGCTTGCTGCTGGGGACGGAGAAGACTCCGCCCAGGACGTTCACGGCCGTCTTGTCGGTGCTGGCCTTGCCCGCGAGGGTGGCCCGCAGGTCGCGGATCTGCTTCCAGACCTGCGGGGTCTGCCGGGACGCCAGCTTCGCGTACCGGGACGCCGAGTTCTTCGGCCTCAGCTTCTTGACCAGGTCGGCCTGGTCCTGGCCGAGGATCGGCGCGAGGAGGGCGGCGGCCTGCTCGGGGCCGTCGTCGATCTTCAGCTGCTTCGCCGAGAACATCGTCGGGTCGGCGGTGATGTCGTACGCGTCCTCGCTGGTCGCCAGGGCTACGCCGCTGCGGTCGGTGATCTCGCCGCGCTCCGCCGCGAGGACCTGTCCGACGTACCGGTTCTGCTCGGCCTTCGCGGTGTACGTGCTCGCGTCGACCGCCTGGACCTGGAGGAGGCGGACGACGAAGGCGCTCAGGACGAGGCCGAGGGCCACGCCGACCAGCCGCAGGCGGGGCCTCGGGCTGCCGAGGCGCAGAGGTTTGGGGGCTGCGGCTGGGGAGCGGGGGGGTGCGGGGCGGCGGGCGGGGGGCCGGGCGCCCGGGGCGGGCCTGCGCGGGGCGCTCTGCGCGGGGCGGGGCGGGCGGGCGGGGCCGGGGACTCGGCGGCGGGGCGGTTCCCTGTCGGACACTTCCGTCACCTGCCGGGGGTCGTGGGGGCGGGGGGTTGGGCGGCGGGGGCCTGGGCTGTGCGGTCCGGGCGGCTCGTGGTGCCGGTCTGGCCGGACCGGGGCGGCTGGCCCGACTGGTTCGGCTCGTTCCCCTGGTTCGGCTCGTTCGCCTGGACGAGCGGCCGGGCGGGCTGGTTCGGCTGACCCGGCTGGTTCGGCGTCTGCCCCGTCCGGCCCGGCTGATTCGCCTGGGTGCCGGGGACCTGGCTCTGGCCGGTGGGGAGTTGGCCGGTGGGGAGCCCGCCCGTCGCGTTCTGGTTCGCCGCGTCCTGGTTCGTCTGCGACAGCGTGATCGCCTCGGGGGGCCGTACGGATTCGCGCGCGTGGGCCCCGGAGGGCTGCGCGGCGGGTGAGGGGGAGCCCTTGACGGTGCCGTCGGGCTGGAGGAAGGCGGGGTCGCCGCCGGGGACCATGCCGAGTTCGCGGGCGCGCTTCTGGAGGGCGTCCGGCGCGGAGTAGGAGTCGATGTCCCGCTGGAGCGCCTGCTGTTCGTCGGTGAGGCTCTTGGTCTCCTTCTGGAGGTCGTCCATCCGGAACGAGCCCTCGCTGAGCGCGGAGTTGAGCACCAGCAGGCCGATCAGCCCGCCGCCCAGCAGGACGACGACCAGCAGCACGAACGGTGTCCGTCCGGCCTGCGCACCGCCTCCGGCCGGCAGCAGCCCGGCCAGTCGTCCCTTGAGTCCCGTTCTCATAGCGCCTCCACCCAGTAGGACGTCCGAAGCCTCCGCGAAGATGCACGAACCGGCCCGAGTCGCTCAGATGTGTGAATCGGCCCGCTCCGGGAACTTCGCGGTCGGCTCCCTGACCGGCTCACTCCACGTCCTCCCTGATGCGCTCGGCGCCCCGCAGCCGCGCGGGGGCGGCCCGGCGGTTCTCGGCGATCTCTTCCTCGGTGGGAAGTTCGGCACCGCGCGTGAGCAGCTTGAGCCGGGGCTGGTAGCGCTCGGGCACGATCGGCAGCCCGGGCGGCGCCGTGTTGGCGGCGCCGGCCGCGAACACCTGCTTGACCAGGCGGTCTTCGAGGGAGTGGTACGACAGGACGGCGATCCGCCCGCCCACGGCCAGCGACTTGACGGCCGCCGGGATCGCCCGCTCCAGCACGGACAGCTCGCCGTTGACCTCGATGCGCAGCGCCTGGAAGGTCCGCTTGGCGGGGTTGCCGCCGGTCCGCATCGCGGCCTGCGGCAGCGCGCCCCGGATCACCTCGACGAGCCGCGCGCTGTTGGTGAACGGCTCCTTCTCGCGCTCGCGCACGACGGCCGAGACGATCCGCTTGGCCTGCTTCTCCTCGCCGTACGCGCGCAGGATGCGCACCAGTTCGCCGCCGGGGTACGTGTTGAGGACCTCGGCGGCGCTGATGCCGGTCGTCTGGTCCATGCGCATGTCGAGGGGGGCGTCCTGTGCGTACGCGAAGCCGCGGCCGGCCTCGTCGAGCTGCATGGAGGAGACGCCGAGGTCGAAGAGGACGCCCTGGACGCGCGGGTGGCCGAGCCGGTCGAGGACGTCGGGGAGTTCGTCGTACACGGCGTGGACGAGGGTGGCGCGCTCGCCGAAGGGCGCGAGGCGCTCGCCGGACAGGCGCAGGGCCTCCTTGTCGCGGTCGAGGGCGACGAGGCGGGCCTCGGGGAAGCGCTCCAGGAGGGCCTCGCTGTGGCCGCCGAGCCCGAGTGTGCAGTCGACGACGACCGCTCCCGGCTCCTGGAGCGCTGGTGCCAGCATGTCCAGGCACCGGTGGAGCATCACGGGGACGTGTCGGCTGTTGCTCAAGGGGCCCTCTCAGTTACCGGCGGGGCCCGTACGTACGCGCCGCGCACGCGGGGAGACCACGAGCGGCCGGGCCGGGGTCCCACGGGGAAGTTTCTCGGGTTCGAGTCGGCAGGGAGAGCCTCCGCTGCCGCGCCTCCCGCTTCGCGTCACTTTAGTCCACGCTGTCTCACGGTCAATCAACCGGCCTGCGCGTCGCGGACCCTCGCGCGCGGGTAGCCGCGTACCGCGAGAAATCACCCTTTGGGCCCCCACCTGCTCACTCTTGTGGCTTACCTCACACCGAGGGTGCGATGACCCTCATTTTCCTTTCTCACAACGGGACCGGAAGGCGGGTGACCAGTACCGTCATGGATATGACGACTTCCGCATCCGTATCGACAGACTCCGAAGGCGCCATACCTCACGGCGGCACGGTCACCGACCGGCTGGTGCAGGCGAACGAGCACTACGCCTCGGCGTTCACCGACCCCGGCATGGACGCCCGCCCGGTCCTGCGTGTCGCGGTCGTGGCCTGCATGGACGCCCGTCTGGACCTGCACGCGGCGCTCGGCCTCGAACTGGGCGACTGCCACACGATCCGCAACGCGGGCGGTGTGGTCACCGACGACGTGATCCGCTCGCTCACCATCAGCCAGCGCAAGCTGGGCACCCGTTCGATCGTCCTGATCCACCACACCGGCTGCGGCCTGGAGCAGATCACCGAGGAGTTCCGCACCGAGCTGGAGGACGAGGTCGGCCAGCGTCCCGCGTGGGCGGTGGAGGCGTTCCGGGACGTCGACCAGGACGTCCGGCAGTCCATGCAGCGGGTGCGCACGTCCCCGTTCCTGCTGCACGCCGACGATGTGCGAGGCTTCGTCTTCGACGTGAAGACGGGTCTGCTGCGCGAGATCGACCCGGCCCACTAGCGCGAGCACCGCGAGTACGGGGTCCGCGCCCTGTCAACTTCCTGTCACCATTACCGGCAAAAGCCGCAGCCCAGGACATATCTCCGGCGGTTATCCACAGGCGAGTGACACGAATCGGTAACGGCGGCAAGAATGCGGTGAGGGCGCCGAGCCGAACATTCCGGGGGCGGCGTCCGTGATTCGGGGTGGGCCGGTTCGCACGACAGCGGCGGCCCGGAACAGTACGGGCCGAGGAGGGCCGGGTGACGACCTATGACGAACGAGCGAGCCTCACTGATCTGACCACCACCGTGGACAGGGTCCGCGGGTCGGTGGAGGGGGTGATCGAGGGCAAGCCCGAGGTCGTACGACTCGCGCTGACCGTGCTGCTCGCCGAGGGGCACCTGCTGATCGAGGACGTCCCCGGCGTCGGCAAGACCATGCTCGCCAAGACCCTGGCGCGGTCCATCGACTGCTCGGTCCGCCGTATCCAGTTCACCCCCGACCTACTGCCCTCGGACATCACCGGCGTGTCCATCTGGGACCAGCAGCGCCGTGACTTCGAGTTCAAGCCGGGCGCGATCTTCGCGCAGATCGTCATCGGCGACGAGATCAACCGCGCCTCGCCGAAGACGCAGTCCGCGCTCCTGGAGTCCATGGAGGAGCGCCAGGTCACCATCGACGGGCAGTCGTACGAGCTGCCGAGCCCGTTCATGGTCGTCGCGACCCAGAACCCGGTCGAGATGGAGGGCACCTACCCGCTGCCCGAGGCGCAGCGCGACCGCTTCATGGCCCGCGTCTCCATCGGTTACCCGAGCCCCGAGGCCGAGCTGGAGATGCTCGACGTGCACGGCGCGGTGAGCCCCCTGGACGACCTCCAGCCCGTCGCGCACGCGCACGACATCGTCAAGCTCGTCGACGCCGTGCGCGGAGTCCATGTCGCCGAGGCGGTCAAGCGGTACGCCGTGGACCTCGTCGGCGCCACCCGCACGCACCCCGACCTCAGACTGGGCGCCTCCCCGCGCGCGACGCTCCACCTCCTGCGCGCGGCGAAGGCCACCGCCGCCCTCTCCGGCCGCGACTACGCCCTCCCCGACGACATCCAGTCCCTCGCGGTCCCCGTCCTCGCCCACCGCCTCCTGCCCACGGCCCAGGCCCAGCTCAACCGCCGCACCTCGGAACAGGTCGTCGAGGAGATCCTCCAGCGCACCCCGGTCCCGGCAACCCCCCAGCAGCAGCGCGACTACGGCCAGCCGTACGGCTCGCGGGGTCTGTGATGACGCCCGGAGGGGCGCCGCCCGGCGGGTTCCCGGCAGGGGGCACACCGGACGGGCGGCCTGCGGGGGCAGCCGCCGGGGGTACACGGGGAGGCTTCGCGGGAACGCCGTCCGACGACTCCACGAGGCCGGCACACGGGCGGCACCCGGGCGGCCGGGCCGAGGCGGCGTTCGGCGAGCCCGCACGGCCGACGGGATCACCGCAGCCCGGGCGCGCCCCGGGTGCTTCTGCGGGCGGTCGCCCGGACACCCCGGGCGACCCGGCAGCGGCCGGTTCCTTCGCACCGCCGACAGGCGGGCAGGCCACGGGGGCCACATCAGGCGGGTATCCACGACGGCCCGGCACTCCGCCGAGCACCCCCGCTGGGAGCGCTCCGAGCGCCTCCCCCCAACGGCCCGGCACTCCTCCGGCCGACTCCGCCGGGGCGACAGCAAGCGGGCATGCCACCGGGACTGCTTCGGGCGGACACCCCCGGCGATCTGCCGGCCCTGCGGGGGCCGTACCCGGTGGCTTTGCCGGGGTGGGCGCCCCTGGGGCGTATCCCGGGCGGCCTGCGGGGCCACCGGCGCACGGGCCTGCGGGGGCGAGCGCGAGTGGGCGGGTGGGCGGTGGCCCGGGTGGCGCAGGGGGGCGCGGTGAGGGCAAGCCGGGGGAGAAAGGTGGCGTGCGGACCGCGCTCGCCGGGCTCACCACGCGGGGGCGGTCGTTCCTGGCCGCCGGGATAGCCGCCGCCATCTGCGCGTACGTGCTCGGGCAGCCGGATCTGCTGCGGGTCGGGCTGCTGCTCGCGGTGCTGCCGTTGATCTGCGCGGGAGTGCTGTACCGGACGCGGTACCGGGTGGCGGGCAGCCGGAGGCTCGCGCCCGCGCGCGTGCCCGCCGGCAGTGAGGCCCGCGTGCACCTGCGCATGGACAACGTGTCGCGGATGCCGACCGGCCTGCTGATGCTCCAGGACCGGGTGCCGTACGTCCTCGGCCCGCGCCCCCGCTTCGTCCTGGACCGTGTCGAGGCGGGCGGCAGGCGCGAGGTCTCCTACCGGGTCCGCTCCGACCTGCGGGGCCGCTACCCGCTCGGCCCCCTCCAGCTGCGCCTGTCCGACCCGTTCGGCATGTGCGAGCTGACCCGCTCGTTCTCGTCGTACGACACCCTGACCGTGATCCCCCGCGTCGACCCCCTCCCCCCGGTCCGCTTCAGCGGCGAGGCCAAGGGGTACGGCGACGGCCGCCAGCGCTCGCTCGCGCTGGCCGGCGAGGACGACGTGATCCCGCGCGGCTACCGCTACGGCGACGACCTGCGCCGCGTCCACTGGCGCTCGACGGCCCGCTACGGCGAGCTGATGGTCCGCCGCGAGGAACAGCCGCAGCGCGCCCGCTGCACGGTCCTGCTGGACACCCGGGGCATCGCGTACGACGGCGTCGGCCCGGACGCGCCCTTCGAGTGGGCGGTCTCGGGCGCGGCGTCGGTCCTGACGCACATGCTGGAGCGCGGCTTCACGGTCCGCCTGCTCACCGACACCGGCAGCTCGGTCCCCGGCGAGGGCACCGAGGGCTTCGTGGGCGGCGGCGAGTCCGCCGAGGCGGCCGGCCTGATGATGGACACCCTCGCGGTGGTCGACCACTCCGACGGCGCGGGCCTCTCGCGCGCGTACGACGTGCTGCGCGGCGGCAACGAGGGCCTCCTCGTCGCGTTCCTCGGCGACCTGGACGAGGAGCAGGCGGCGGTGGCCGCGAAGATGCGCCAGCGCAGCGGAGGAGCGATCGCGTTCCTCGTCGACAACGACTCCTGGAGCCGGGAGGCGGGCCGTGAACCGAACGGCGGGTCCGAACCGATGAAGGGTCAGGCGGAGCGGCTGAGGATGCTGCGGGACGCGGGCTGGACGGCGGTGAGCGTCCCGAGGGGCGCCTCGCTGGAGGACCTGTGGCGCCAGGCGGACCGCGAGCGGTCGGGCGTGGTGGGCACGACCGGAAGGACGGGATCATGAGCGGGCGGGCGAGAGTGACGCTGTGCTCGGCGGCGGCCACGCTGATGGCGGCGACCGCCCTGCTGCCGCTGGTCGACCGCAGCTCGTGGTTCCTCCAGGCGGTGCTGCTCCTGCTGGTCCAGTCGGGCGTGGGCGCGGCGGCCCGCCGCATCCCGCTGGCCCGGCCGCTGACGGTGGCGGCGCAGGTGCTGGTGACGGTCCTGCTGCTGACCCTGGTCTTCGCCCGCGAGCAGGCACTCGCGGGAATCGTCCCCGGCCCGGAGGCGATCACGCGCTTCGCGGACCTGTTCCAGGCGGGCGGGGACGACGTGAGCCGGTACGCGATCCCGGCCCCGCTGTCCGACGGCATCCGGCTGATGCTGATCGGCGGGGTCCTGGTGATCGGCCTGCTGGTGGACACCCTCGCGGTGACGTTCCGCAACGCGGCCCCGGCGGGGCTGCCGCTGCTGGCCCTGTACTCGGTGGCGGCGGGCCTGTCCGAGGGGGGCTCCGACTGGCTGTGGTTCCTGGTCGCGGCGGCCGGCTATCTGATGCTGCTGCTCGCCGAGGGCCGCGAGCGGCTCTCCCAGTGGGGCCGCGTCTTCGGCGGCGCCCCGCGCGGGCCCGGCGGTCCCGGCGCGGCGGAGGGCCCGGTGGCCCCGGTGCGCACGGGGCGGCGGATCGGCATGGCGGCGCTCGGCGTCGCCCTGGTGGTGCCGCTGCTGCCGATCCCGGCGATCCAGGGCGGCCTGCTGGACGGCACGGGCGCGGGCGTCGGCGCGGGCACGGGCGGCGGGGGCACGATCTCGGCGGTCAACCCGCTGGTGTCGCTGCGCGACAGCCTGAACATCGACCAGGACCGTACGGTCCTGACGCTGCGGACGAACTCCAACGACCTGTCGGACATGTACCTGCGGATCGTCTCCCTGGACGACTTCGACGGCACGACCTGGCGCCCGTCCCGCAAGCGCATCCAGGAGGTCCCCAAGAGCTTCCCGACGCCGGTGGGCCTGCGCTCGGACGTGAAGCGCACGGAGGTCACCACGCAGGTCACGGCCGCCGACTGGTACGCGCAGGACTGGCTGCCGATGCCGTACCCGCCGAGCGGGGTGCGCATCGCCGGGAACTGGCGGTTCGAGCCGGAGGGCATGACGCTCGTCGGGGACCACGGCCAGAACACGCGCGGTCTGACGTACCAGGTCAGCAGCCTGGAGGTGCAGCCGACGGCGGAGCAGCTCGCGGCGGCGCCCGAGGCGCGCTCCTCGATCCTGGGCGACTACACGGAGGTGCCGTCCTCGCTGCCGTCGGTGGTGTGGCAGCAGGCCCGGCAGATCACCCGGGGCGCGGAGACGGACTACGCGAAGGCGGTCGCGCTCCAGGACTACTTCGCGGTGACGGGCGGCTTCCAGTACGACACCCAGGTCGAGGTGGGGTCGGGTCCGGACGCGATCGCCACGTTCTTGCGGGACAAGCAGGGCTTCTGCGTCCACTACTCGTTCGCGATGGCGGCGATGGCCCGGACGCTGGGCATCCCGGCGCGGGTCGCGGTCGGTTTCGCGCCGGGCACCCCGCAGGGGAACGGCACGGTCGAGGTGAGCCTGAAGGACGCGCACGCGTGGCCGGAGCTGTACTTCGAGGGCATCGGCTGGACCCGGTTCGAGCCGACGCCGACGCGGGGTTCGACGCCGTCGTACACGCTGCCGGACTCCGCGGACACGGCGGCTCCGGCGGTGCCGGAGAGCTCGGCGTCGGCGAGCGCGGCGCCTTCCGCGGCGCCGTCCGCGAGCGCGAGCTGCTCGGCGGTGGAGCGCAAGGAGAACGGCTGCGCGAGCGCGCTGCCGGTGGACTCGGCGACGGGCGGCGGCGGGGGCACCCCCTGGTACAAGGTGGCCTGGTGGTCGCTGCTGGCCGTGCTGGTGATCGCGGTGCCGTCGCTGCCGATGCTGTGGCGGCTGCGCAGGCGGTCGCTGCGGCTGGCGTCGGCGCGGCACGCCGGGGCCGGTCCTGGCGGGGAGCGCGCGGGGCCCCAGGGCGCGGTGGGTGATCCGCTGGCGCCGGGTGAGGATCCCTCCGTGCGGGCCGGTGAGGCCGCCGTCGCGCACGTCCTGGCGGTGTGGCGGGAGCTGACGGACACGGCGTGGGACTTCGGCATCGCGCCGGACGAGGCGCTCACGCCCCGGCGGGCCGCCGAGCGGATCGTCGGGCTCGGCGAGCTGGAGGAGCCCGCGGCGCGGTCCGTGCACCGGGTGGCCGGCGCGGTGGAGCAGGTCCTCTTCGCGCCGCACCCGCGCGCGGAGGCCGGCCTGGCGGACGAGGCCCGTGCGGTCCGCGCCGCTTTCCGTGCCCGCGCGACCTGGCCGGTCCGCCTGCGCGCCCTCGTCGCCCCTCGTTCCGCCGTCCGGGCGATGTGGGACCTCATGGACCGCTGGACGGCCGCGAAGGCGTCCTGGGCGACCCGCTGGGCCGGCCTGGCGCAGCGGGCGCCGTGGGCCGGGCGGGGGCAGCAGCAAGGAGGCTGAGAGGCGCGGGAAGGGCCGCCGCGGGGTGTCTCCGGACACCGCGCGGCGGCCCTCCTTCTCGGCTATCACCCGGTTCGGCTGTGCCCCGGTTCGGCTGTGCCCCGGTTCGGCTGTGCCCCGGTTCGGCTGTGCCCCGGCTCGGCGGCTTCCCCGCTCGGCCGTCATCCTGTTCGGCTGTTCCCGACGCCATCCGGCGCGCATGGCTGAGGGGGCCACCCGATCGGGTGGCCCCCTCAGCCGTACGTGTCAGGAGCTGCGCTACGCGCCTCGGGTCACTGGCCCTGCTGCTCGTCGCGGCGGCGCTGCCAGCGCTGCTCGATGCGGTCCATCATGGAGCGCCTCGACCGGGGCTGGCGGGCGTGGGGGCCGCCGGGCGCGGGCTGCTCGCCCGGCTTGGGGGCCTTGCGCCAACCGGTCACGGCGAGCACGGCGCATCCCAGCATGACGAGGAACCCGACCACGCTGAGCCAGACCTGCTGGGCGACCATACCGGCCATGAGGAGCGCGATACCTACGAGGAAGCCGGCGACCGCCTGGTAGACCCGTCGCCGGGTGTACGTCCGCAGCCCGCTTCCCTCAAGCGCTGTCGCGAACTTGGGGTCTTCGGCGTACAGCGCTCGCTCCATCTGCTCAAGCATTCGCTGCTCGTGCTCAGAGAGCGGCACGGCGTCCTCCTCATCGTGCAGTCGCCGGGGCGACCCGGGGGTCCCTTCAGGATAGGCAGGGAATCGCCCCCGTGAAACCCGCCCCTCTACGCCAATTGGCCAACCAGAACCCGTCAAGAGCGTCCCGGCTCGCTGAGGCTTCCATTCCCCGGCGGCCGACCCGTCATGCCGGACGGTCTCCCTCGATCATACGGCGCACGACGCCGTAACGGAGGGCCTGTGGCGTACTCCATCACGGCCGGGACCTTGATCAAGCCAGGGTCAAGGGGGCGTAAAGGGACCGGTCAGCTCGCGCGGGTCTCGCCGAGGACGTGGAGCTGGGTCGCCACGGAGTGGAAAGCGGGCAGTTCCGCCGCCGTCTCCTCCAGTTTCAGCAGGGCTTCCAGCGCGCCGGGCTCGGTGTCGACGAGGACGCCGGGGACGAGGTCGGCGAAGATCCGTACGCCGTGCACCGCGCCGACGGCGAGGCCCGCGCCCTCGACGAGTTCCGTGAGCTGTTCGGCCGTGAAGCGCCGGGGGACGGGGTCGCCCTCGCCCCATCGGCCACTGGGGTCACCGAGCGCCTGCCGGGCCTCCTTGAAGTGCCCGGCGAGCGCCCGCGCGAGGACGGCGCCGCCGAGGCCCGCCGCGAGGAGGCTGAGGACGCCCTCAGGGCGCAGCGCGGCCACGGCGTTGCGGATGCCGTCGGCGGGGTCGTCGACGTACTCCAGGACGCCGTGGCACAGGACGGCGTCGTACCCGCCGCGCTCCACGACGTCGAAGAGGCCGCCCGCGTCGCCCTGCACGCCCCGTACGCGCTCGGCGACGCCGGCCTCGGCCGCGCGGCGCTCCAGGGCGAACAGGGCGTTGGGGCTGGGGTCGACGACGGTCACCCGGTGGCCGAGCCGGGCGAGCGGTACGGCGAAGTTGCCGCTGCCGCCCCCGGCGTCCAGCACGTCGAGCGACTCACGGCCGCTGCCCTTGACCCGGTGCTCCAGCGCCTCCTGGAGCACCTCCCACACGACGGCCGTGCGCAGTGACGAACGCGGCCTCGCCGGATCGGTCCCCAGCGCCCCGGTCTGCGGACGTTCCTGCGGGGCGGGCGAGCGCGACGGATCCGACACGGCAACTGACTCCTAGACGCGGCCCCGCCGCGTTACCCGGCGGGGCGGACGGACACCCCCGAGGTGAGGGCTTCGTGCGCGTCCACCCTATTGCCTCGGCCGTGCCGTCAGCCCGCGTGCGGGTAGTCGCGGTCGCCTCCCGGCGGGTTCTGGCGCGGCAGGACCGGCTGGACGGACAGCAGGCGCTCCACCAGGCGCACGAACATCGCGACGTCGCGTATGAGGTCGTCCGCGTCGCGCGGGGACGCCGCGCCGACGATGCCGGCCTCGGCGCGGGCCCTGCGGGTGGCGCCCGCGGCGAAGTGGGCGCTCCACTCGGCGAGTTCGGGGGCGATCTCGGGGAGGAGCTCCCAGGCGCTGCGGATGCGGGCGCGGCGCCGGGGCGTGAGGTCGGGCCGGGCGCGGGCCGCGAGGACGGCGGCGGCGGTGCGCAGCGCCGCGAGGTGCGCCGTGGCGTACCGCTCGTTGGGGGTGTCGAGGACGGCGGCCTCGTCCAGCCCTGTGCGCGCCTGCGTGAGCAGGTCGAGGGCGGCGGGCGGGGCCGTGGCCCGGCGCAGGACGGGGTGCACGTCGCTCGCCGGGCCGTTCAGTGAGGGGGCAGGGCCGGTGACGCTGTGCCGGTGGGCGGCTGCCGCGCGGTTGCTGGCCATGACGAACCTCCTGTCGTCTGGGTGACGGCACTGTGGCCGTATGTGCCCATCGTGAGGTATGCCACTGACAATCCGTTCTGACCTGGTCTTTTGTCTCGGTCAGGAGTTCGATCACCCCTTCTGGCCGCCTTTCGCGTCCCGCCTTCGCCGCGATCTTCGAACCGGTCCCCCGGCGCTCCCGTTCCTGTGAGAATCGACGCATGGAAAGCAGCACCACGTCGGGCGGCGGCACCCGCCGCGAGGCCACTCGGCAGAAGCTCTACGAGGCGGCCGTCACGCTCATCGCCGAGCAGGGGTTCTCCGCCACCACGGTGGACGAGATCGCCGAGCGCGCGGGCGTCGCCAAGGGCACCGTGTACTACAACTTCGCCAGCAAGTCCGTCCTCTTCGAGGAGTTGCTGCGACACGGCGTGGGCCTGCTGACCGCCTCCCTGAGAGAGGCGGCCGAGCGCTCCGCGCGCGCGGGCGGCACGCGGGTCGACGCGCTCGACGCGATGATCCGCGCGGGGCTCGTCTTCATCGACCGGTATCCCGCGTTCACCCAGCTGTACGTGGCCGAGCTGTGGCGCACGAACCGTGCCTGGCAGTCGACCCTCATGGTCGTGCGGAAGGAGGCGGTGGCCGTCGTCGAGGACGTCCTGCGCGCGGGCGTGGAGGAACGCGAGTTCGCGGACGACATCGACGTACCCCTGACCGCCGCCGCGCTCGTCGGGATGGTGCTGGTCGCGGCGCTGGACTGGCAGGCGTTCCAGCCGGAGCGGTCGCTGGACGAGGTCCACGCGGCGCTGTCGCGGCTGTTGCAGGGGCGGGTGAGCGGGCGGCTGTAAGGGGCGCCCTCCTGGAGTAGCGCCCCTTACCGAGGCGTACGACGAAAGCGCCGGTCCGACGTGGCCGCGTCCCCCGCGGGCCACCGTCGAACCGGCGCTTCCTCTTGCTCCCCCCCGTTTCCCCCTGTTCCCCCGATTCCCCCGTCGGTCCCCCGTCCGGTCGTTCCCCCCAGGGGTCCCCCGTGCCTCGCTCCCGCCGACCAGGCCGGCGGAAGGAGCGGTCCGGGACCGGTGCCGGTTCCGCCGCCCCGTGTCGGCGGTACCGGCGCCGGGCCCCTTTCCGTGCCTCCACTCTCCCGTTCACGCAGGTCGGCACCCATCCGCGCGCGTACTCATCTCGGGGGTTAGGTACGGATACTCAGAGCTGTGTGCTCATCACCAGGCCGGCTCGTCCCGCCCTGGTTACCATCGCGTCCGTGTCCGTACTCCCCCTCGTGTTCACCAGCGGCTGGGCCAGCGGCATCAACGCGTACGCGGTGGTGCTGCTGCTCGGCGTGTTCGGCGCGACAGGGTTCAGCGACGAGATCCCGGAGACCCTGCAACGCCCTGAGGTCCTGGTCGTCGCGGGCGTGCTGTTCCTGTGCGACACGGTCGCCGACAAGATCCCGTACGTCGACTCCGTCTGGGACGCCGTCCACACGCTGATCCGGCCCGTCGCGGGCGCCTGGGTCGGCGCGCTCCTCGCGGGCCACTCCGGGTCCCTCTCCGACATCGCCGCGGGCCTCCTGGGCGGCTCCACGGCCCTCGCGAGCCACGCGGTCAAGGCGGGCACGCGGATGGCCGTCAACACGTCGCCCGAGCCCTTCAGCAACCTGATCGTGAGCCTTGCGGAGGATCTCGGCGTCGGAGGGCTGGTGACCTTCGCGATGTTCCATCCGGAGGCGGCGGCGATCATCGCGGGCACGCTGCTCGTCGTCGGCGTGGTCCTCCTGGTCTTCCTCGTCTCCCGAATCCGCCGTTTCCTGCGCCGGAGGGCGCAACGCCGGGAGGAACGGAGGCCGGCGGGGCGAAGCGGGCCGTCAGGGTGAGGTGAGGGAGGCGGGTGGGGCGACCCGCCCCGGCCTCGCTGTCAGTGGTGGCCGATACAGTCGCCGGCATGGGACGGATCGTGGTGATCGGCGCCGGGATGGGCGCGATGGCGGCGGCTGCGCGGTTGGCGATCGCGGGGCACCGGGTGGTGGTGTACGAGCGGGGGGAGACGTACGGCGGCGGGGTCGGGCGGTGGGAGCGGGACGGGTTCCGGTTCGACGTGGGGCCCGGGGTGCTGACGTTGCCCGCGGTGTGGCGGGATCTGTTCGTCAAGACCGGCAAGGAGGCGTTGGAGGACGTCGTCGGGCTGACCCAGGTCGACCCCTCGGCGCGGCACGTGTTCGGGGACGGGAGCGCGGTGTCCTTGCCGAACGCCTCGCGCGCGGGTGTGGTCGCGGCGTTGGACGAGGCGCTGGGGGCGGGGGCGGGCGCGCGATGGGGGGACTTCCTCGTGCGGGCGCGCGAGGCGTGGGACCGTATGCGGCGGCCGTTGCTGGAGGAGCCCCTGTGGCCGAACTGGGAGGTGCTGGCCGGGCGCGAGCCGTACCCGTCGGTCCCGCACAAGCGGCTCCTGCGCACGCGCAGGGCGGGCACGCTCGCCAAGGTCGGCGCCTGGGAGCTGCGCGACGCGCGCCTCACCGCACTGCTGGAGAGCCACGCCCTCGCGCACGGCCTCGACCCCCGCACGGCGCCCGCGAGCGCGGCCGTCCTGCCGTACATGGAGCACGCGTTCGGCACCTGGTACGTCCAGGGCGGCCTGCGTGAACTGGCCCGCGCGGTGTACGAGCGGTGCCTCGCGCGGCGGGTGGAGTTCGTGTTCGGCACGGAGGTCGTCCGGGTGGTGGAGAAGGACGGCCGGGTCGCGGGGGTGGAGGTGACGGAGAGCACGTCGCGGAACTCACCGAACGGGAGGACCGCACACGGCTCGCCGACCGGCAGCGCCTCCCGGGAGTACCTGGCCGACGGCGCCGCCCCCGGCAGCACCCTCGTGGACGCCGACTTCGTCGTCACCGGCGCTGCTCCCGGCCTCCTCGGTGTCCCCGCGCGCGGGGAGGGCGAGGTGCAGCCGCAGCGGGGGCTGCCGAGCCGGCTGACGGTGCTGCTCGCGTTGCGTGGCGCTCGCCCCGGGGGCACCCCGCATCTGACCGTCGTCCACACCCCCGACCGCGAGGCCGAGTTGGCGTCCCTCTTCGGGGCGGAGCCGACGGCCCCGGCCTCCCCCACGGTCACCGTCCTGCGCCCGGACGACCCGACCCTGGCTCCGGACGCCGAGCACGAGGCGATGGTCCTCACGGCCACGGTCCCGGCCGGCGCCGGAGGGGATCACGAGGCCGCGGCGGAGGCGATGCTGACGGCCGCCGAACGGGCCGTACCGGGCCTGCGGGAGCGGCTCCTGTGGCGTGAGGTGCGCACCCCGGCGGACGTCGCGGCGGCGACCGGCGCGGAAGGTGGCTCGATTCCGCCCCCCGCGCTGGCCGCGGCGGAGGGCCGGCTGCTGCACCCGTCCAACACGACCGCCCTCCCCGGCCTGTTCACCGTGGGCGGCTGGTCCCACCCCGGCGGAGGACTGCCGCACGCGGGCATGTCGGGGGCACTGGTGGCGGGACTGATCGTGGAGGGGCCGGAGTTCAGGGGGTCGCAGTGAGGAGGTGAGCGGCGGGGGCACGGGGCGCACGCTCCCGGCAGGATCGGCTGCGCACGCCCGGCGGTTCAGAAACGGTACTGCTGCTCGTCGTACCCGTTGCCGTGCTGCTGCTGGCCCTGGCCGTCCTGGTAGTACTGCTGGTCGGCGGGGAGGTCGCCGTAGGGCGGGTCGTCCGTGTTGCGCTGCTGGGGGACCCAGACGCCGCCCGCGGGGGTCTCCGTGTAGCCCTGCTGGGCGTACTGGTCCTGGGGGTAGCCCTGTTGGGTGCCGTACTGCTGCTGGTCGTAGCCGGTGGTGTCGTACGAACCCGTGCCGTAGGTCTGGGTGCCGATGTACGGGTCGGAGTAGGCGGCGTACTGCTGCTGCTCGCCGGTGGCGTCGTAGCCGTACGCCTGCTGCTGGTCGTAGTAGGCGGCGTACTGGTCCTGGCCGGTGGCCGCCGCGTACGCGGTGTCGCTGTAGACGCCGTACGTGCCGGTCTCGTCCGGCATCGGCTGGGGCTCGTAGACCGTGTCGGCGGACTGGTTGAGGGGGCGGGCCGGGGTGAAAACGTCGTCGTGGTCGAAGTCGTCGTCGTAGCCGCCGGTCGCGCGCTCGAAGGCGGCGGTGGCCGCGGCGTCGAGGGCGGGGTCGGCGGCCTCGTACGGCGCGTCGGGGGCCTCGGCCGTGCCGGGGGGCGGGGTCGCGGGGGCGGCCGGATCGTCGTCGTCGGCCTTCTTGCCCTTGCGGCGCTTCGTGAAGCCCTCCGCGAGGCCCGGGCGGCTGACCGCCCAGCCGGACTCGAAGCCCTTGCGGAACGACAGCGTGACGTACGTCTGCCCGATCGCGAACGCGACCGCGCCGACGGCGATCACCGGGACCGATGGAATCAGGACACCGAAGACGACGCCCAGGAAGCCGGCGAACGCCAGCAGCCGCCAGCGCAGTCGCGCCTTGTACTGCAACAGCACCTCGCCGAGCAGCCAGAGTGCGACGACGCCGAACGCGATGTAGAGGACCGTCCAGCCCATGTACGCCCCTCTTCTCCCAGTGGCCGCTACGCAGTGTGTCTTATTTCCGTGCGACCGGTCTAGGCCCGCGGGGGATGGTGCAGGCCAAGGTTCTCGTAGATTTCCAGCGACGCCGTGGAGTTGTTGAGCGTGATGAAGTGCAGTCCGGGGACGCCCTCGGCGAGCAGCCGCGCGCAGAACTCCGTGGCGAATTCGATACCAATGGAGCGTACAGCGGCCGGATCGTCCTTCGCTGTGAGGATCCGCTCTTTCAGGGCGGACGGGATGACCGCGTTGCTGAGCTGCGGGAGCCGCTCCAGCATGCGGACGCTGGTGACCGGCATGATCTCGGGGATGACCGGGGTGTCGCAACCCGCGGCGGCGACGCGGTCGCGCAGGCGCAGGTAGGACTCGGGCTGGAAGAACATCTGGGTGATCGCGTAGTCCGCGCCCGCGCGGCACTTGTCGACGAAGTGCGCGACGTCCGTGTCCCAGTGGTCCGACCTCGGGTGCATCTCCGGGAACGCGGCGACGCCGACGCAGAAGTCGCCGGACTCCTTGATCAGGCGGACCAGTTCCGCCGCGTACGTCAGTCCGCTGGGGTGCGCGATCCAGTCGGCCATCGGGTCGCCGGGCGGGTCTCCCCTGACCGCGAGCATGTTCCTGATCCCGGCGTCAGCGTACTGGCCGATGATGTTGCGCAGTTCGGCGATCGAGTGGTTCACGGCGGTCAGGTGCGCGACCGGCGTCAGCGTCGTGTCCGCGACGATCTGCTGGGTCTCCTTCACCGTCCCCGCGCGCGTGGAGCCGCCGGCACCGTAGGTCACCGACACGAAGTCCGGTGCCACCGCCTCGACTCTCCTCAGCGCGCTCCACAGGCTCCGTTCGCCCTTGGGCGTCTTCGGGGCCGAGAACTCGAACGAGTACGTCGTCTTGCCGGACGCCAGGATGTCACGCACCGTACGCGCGCGGTCGGTCCTTGTGGATGCGGTTCCGAGGGCCATACCCGCAGGTTAGCCAGCACCGGGCCACTCCCCCAACCGGCCCTCGGAAATTTGCCCTAATCCACGGGTGCGGTGTCCGTTTATCGGACGGGGCGTAGGGGAAGTGGGCAGGTCCGGCGGCTGCGCCGCCTTCCCCGGTCACGCCTCGTTCAAGCGTTTCTTGAGGCGCGCCGCCGCCTCGCCGGGGTCGGTCGCCTCCGAGATCGCGCGGACGACCACCACTCTGCGGGCGCCCGCCTCCAGGACCTCGTCGAGGTTCGTGAGGTCGATGCCGCCGATCGCGAACCAGGGGCGGGCGGGGGCGAGGGACGCGGTGTGGCGGACCAGGCCGAGGCCGGGGGCCGGGCGGCCGGGCTTCGTCGGGGTGGGCCAGCAGGGGCCCGTGCAGAAGTAGTCGACGCCCTCCTGGACCGCCGCGGCCTCCGCCTCCGCCGCCGAGTGCGTGGAGCGGCCGATCAGCGTCCCCGGGCCCACGATCGCCCTCGCCGCGGGGACGGGAAGGTCGCCCTGGCCGAGGTGCAGTACGTCAGCGGCGGCGGCATGCGCGATGTCCGCGCGGTCGTTCACGGCGAGGAGCTTGCCGTGCCGCGCGCAGGCGTCCGCGAACACGGCGAGGTGCTCCAGCTCCTCCGCCGCCTCCAGCCCCTTGTCCCTGAGCTGCACGATGTCCACTCCCCCGGCGAGCACGGCGTCCAGGAACTCCGGGAGGTCGCCCTGGCGCTTACGGGCGTCCACGCAGAGGTAGAGACGGGCGTCGGCTAGCTGTACTGCGGCGTCGGGCATGGGGTCCCCCCGGGGTGGGTCGGTCGGTGGTGTCGGGTGGGGCACGGCCGTGTCTCTCCGGGAGGCACGGCCGTACCTCACCGCGTGTCGGTCAGACCGCCAGTGCCTGGGCCCGGCGTTTGACCTCGGTGCCCCGGTTCTCCAGGAGTGCCTGGGCCGGGGTGCCGGGGAGGGTGGGGTCGGGAGTGAAGAGCCACTCGATCATCTCCTCGACCGTGAAGCCGTCGTCCCGCAGGAGCGTCAGCAGGCCGGAGAGGCCCTTGACGACCTTGTCGCCGTCGATGAAGGAGGCGGGGACGTGCAGGGCGCGGTTCTCGCCGCGGCGGACGGCGATCAGCTGGCCCTCCTTCACCAGCTGCCGTACGCGCGTCACCTCCTCGTCGAGCAGTTCGGCGATGTCGGGCAGGGTCAGCCAGGCGGGGACAAGAGCGTCGATCTTCGTGTCAATCTCGGTCACGACATCAAGCCTGCCATCTGCCACTGACACGCGGAAGCGGAGCCCACCCGGACACCCACCCGGACACCCACGCCGAGAGCCTGCCGGGACCGCCGGCACCCGGCCGCCGAACCAGCCGCTCCCTCACGCCACCGCCGACTTCAACGGCGCCCCCGCGTCCCCCAGCACCACCACATCCATCACGGCCCCCGCCTCGATCAACCGCCTCCCCTGCGCCAGATCCCGAGGCCGTCCTACGGCCAACAGGGCGACCAGGCGCCCCTCCCGCAGCCAGCACACCGACCAGGCCGGTCCGGACGGGTCACCGCGCCAGATCATCGTGTCGGCCCCCGCGTGATGCCCCGCGTACTGCACGAACCGCCCGAACTGCTCGGACCAGAAGTACGGGACGGGGTCGTAGGCGGTCAGGGGCGCGCCGGTGGCGGACGCCAGGATGTTCGAGGCGACCGTGCGGGGCCCCTGGAGGGCGTTGTCCCAGTGGTGGATCAGGAGGCGTTCGCCGTAGCGCACGGAGGGGAACGAGGCGCAGTCGCCGACGGCGTAGACGTCGGGCGCGGACGTGCGGAGGTGTTCGTCGGTGACGACCTCGCCGTGGGAGCCCAGGGTCACCCCCGAGGAGCGCAGCCACGCCGTCGCGGGCCGCGCGCCGATGCCGACGAGGACCGCGCCCGCGGGGATGCGCGTGCCGTCGTCCAGCACAACGGCGCCCGGCTCGATGCTCCGTACGCGCGCGTGGGTGCGCAGTTCGACGCCGAGGTCGGCGTACCAGGAGGTCATGGGTGCGGCGACGTCGGCGGGGAGCGCGCCCGCGAGGGGGCGGTCCGCCGCTTCGACGACCGTCACCGCGCACCCCGCCTCGCGCGCGGCGGTGGCGAACTCGGCGCCGATCCACCCCGCCCCGACGACCACGACGTCGTGCTGGTCGGCGAGGACGGGACGGAGGCGTTCGACGTCGTCGAGGGTGCGCAGGAGGTGGACGCCGGGGACGCCCTCCGTGCCGGGCAGGAGGATCGGTTCGGCGCCGGTGGCGAGGACGAGGACGTCGTACGGGACCGTACCGGCGTCCGTGTCGACGACGTGATCCGAGGGGCGCACGGCGAGGGCCTCGCGGCCGAGGACGAGGTCGATGCCGAGGCCCGGGAAGTCGATGTCGAAGGCGGAGCCGTCGGACTTGCCGAGGAGGACGGCCTTGGAGAGCGGCGGGCGGTCGTACGGCTGGTGGGGTTCCGCGCCGACGACGGTGACCGTCCCGGCGAAGCCCTGTTCGCGCAGGGCGACCGCGGTCTGCACCCCGGCCATCCCGGCGCCGACGACGACCACGCGCGGGGCGTCCGTTTCCTGCTCCTGCGTCTGCTCGCTCACTCGATCACCATAGTTGCGTGACGGTGAGTCAGTCAGGGGCCCGGCTTCGTGACCTGCTCCACAACGCTCGTACCGGTGCCCCGCTGGGACTCCCACTCCCAGGTCTCGTCGAGCCGCAGACGTCCGTCGGGGAGGATCACGACGGTCGACACGCAGTGGCCGGAAGCGGTCGTCCCGTCGGTGCGCAGCTGGACGTAGCGGAAGTCGACGCGGTCGCCCGCGCGCGTGCCGACGAGGTGGCCGCGTACGACGTCCCCGCCCGCGTAGTCGGCCCAGACCACGCCGTCGGACTCGTGGTAAGTGAACCGGGTGCCCGTGCCGACCTGGCCGGGCGCCTGGTCGGCGACGGGGGCGAACACGAGGCCGTCGAGGGTCAACTGAGGCTCCCTTTACGAGGTGCGGGGGGTGCGGGCTAGGGTGGTGCCAACGTAAAGCACTCGCGGGAGCCCGGGCGTACCGGGCTGAGAGGGAGGCTGGCCGGCCTCCGACCGTACGAACCTGATCCGGGTCATGCCGGCGAAGGGAGGGGCTGGACGCCCATGTCGCCTACGCGTCCGTCTGACGTCCTCGTGGTCGGGGGCGGGATCATCGGGCTGGTCACCGCCTGGCGGGCCGCACAGCGCGGCCTGAGGGCCTCTGTGGTGGATCCCGAGCCGGGGGGCGGGGCCGCTCAGGTCGCCGCCGGGATGCTGGCCGCCGTCACCGAACTGCACCACGGCGAGCAGACCCTGCTGGGTCTGAACCTCGCCTCCGCGCGCCGGTACCCCGATTTCGTGGCCGAGCTGACCGAGGTCACCGGGCACGACGTCGGCTACCGCCGCTGCGGGACGCTCGCCGTCGCGCTCGACGCCGACGACCGGGCCCACCTGCGTGACCTGCACGTGCTGCAACGGCAGTCCGGGCTGGAGTCGGAGTGGCTGTCCGGGCGGGAGTGCCGCCGTCTGGAGCCCATGCTCGCGCCCGGTGTGCGCGGGGGACTGCGCGTCGACGGCGACCATCAGGTCGATCCCCGTCGGCTCGCCGCCGCGCTCGTCGTCGCCTGTACGCGCGCGGGGGTCGCCTTCCACCGTGAGTGGGCCGCGCGGCTCGACGTCACCGGGGGGCGGGCCACCGGCGTGCACACGCGCGCGGGTGCGTTCCTCGGCGCCGGGCAGGTCGTGCTCGCCGCGGGCAGCCTCAGCGCGCGGCTCGACGGGGTCCCCGACGCCGTACGGCCGCCCGTGCGGCCCGTGAAGGGGCAGGTGCTGCGGCTCGCCGTGCCGGCCGCGTACGCGCCCTTCCTGAGCCGTACCGTGCGGGCCGTCGTGCGCGGGAGTCACGTGTATCTCGTGCCCCGTGCGAACGGGGAGCTCGTCGTGGGGGCCACCACCGAGGAGCAGGGGTGGGACACCGCCGTCACCGCGGGGGGTGTGTACGAGTTGCTGCGCGACGCGCACGAGCTGGTGCCCGGGATCACCGAGCTGCCGCTCACGGAGACGCGTGCGGGGCTGCGGCCCGGGTCGCCCGACAACGCGCCCCTTCTCGGGCCGACCGGGCTCGCCGGGCTGCTCCTCGCGACCGGGCACCACCGCAACGGGGTCCTGCTGACGCCGGTCACCGGGGACGCGCTCGCGCACGCGCTGACCTGCGGTGAGCTACCCGAGGAAGCCCGTTCCTTCACTCCCCGGCGCTTCGGTGCCGGCTCGCTTCTGGAGCACGCCGTATGAACATCTCCGTCAATGGCGAGGTGCGGGTGGTCGACGCGGGGACGGTGCTCGATTCCGTCGTCCGTACGCTCGCGCCCGTTCCCTCCGGGGTCGCCGCCGCGCTCAACGAGATCGTCGTCCCGCGCGCGGGGTGGTCCACGACCGTTCTCTCCGACGGGGATCGCGTCGAAGTGCTCACGGCTGTCCAGGGAGGTTGAGTCATGGCTGATGACGCGTTTCTGCTGGGGGGTACGGCGTACTCCTCGCGGCTGATCATGGGGACCGGGGGTGCGGCCAGTCTCGATGTCCTCGAACGTGCGCTCGTCGCGTCCGGGACCGAGCTGACGACCGTCGCCATGCGGCGGGTGAATCCCTCCACCCAGGGATCGGTTCTGTCCGTTCTTGATCGGCTCGGGGTTCGGGTGTTGCCCAATACGGCCGGCTGTTTCACCGCGGGGGAGGCCGTTCTCACCGCCCGGCTCGCCCGGGAGGCGCTCGGGACGTCGCTCGTCAAGCTCGAAGTGATCGCCGATGAGCGGACGCTGCTGCCGGATCCCGTCGAGTTGCTGGAGGCGGCGGAGGTGCTGGTGGACGACGGGTTCACTGTGCTGCCGTACACGAACGACGATCCCGTCCTCGCGCGGAAGCTGGAGGATGTGGGGTGTGCGGCGGTGATGCCCCTCGGGTCGCCCATCGGGTCCGGGCTCGGGATCCGCAACCCCCACAACTTCCAGTTGATCGTCGAGCACGCGCGCGTGCCGGTGATTCTCGACGCGGGGGCCGGGACGGCCTCCGATGTGGCCTTCGCGATGGAGCTGGGGTGCGCGGGGGTGATGCTGGCGTCCGCGGTCACGCGGGCGCAGGACCCCGTCCTGATGGCATCGGCGATGCGCAGCGCGGTCGAGGCGGGGCGCTCGGCGCGGTTGGCGGGGCGCATCCCTCGCCGGTACTTCGCGGAGGCGTCGTCCCCGGCGGAGGGCTTGGCGGCGTTCGACCCTGAACGCCCGTCCTTCTGACCGCTCCCTTCCCCACCCACGCACCACCGTTTCCAGTCGGCCGAGAGGCTGGCGTCTCCCGTGGGGCTTCCCGTCCGAAGCCCCACCACAGACGCGGCTTCCGCGCGGGCGCGGATGCGCGTGACGCGGGGCGGCGCAGGCCGGGAACGCTGCGCCCTCCGCAGGCTCGGATGTGCGGGTCTCCACCGGGCAGCCGAGGCGCTCCGGCTGCGGCTCCCGCGCGCGGGCGCGGATGGGTCGGAGGACCTCCGGTCGCGGGTGCCGACCAGGCACGCGGCTTCCGCGCGGGCGCGGATGTCGGGCTCGGGTGGCGGCCCGGTCGTCAGTCGTGTTCTCCCCCCGCCCCGTGATCCCCGCCACTGACGGAACCCTTCCCTCCAGGGGTCAGGGGGGTTTCGCGTCACAAGGGTGTTCCCATTCCGGGTGGGCGGATCTCTGTGTCAGTGGTGGCTCGTAGACTCGGCGGCGTGGATACGACCCTTCAGGACCCTCTCGTCGGGCAGGTGCTCGATGGGCGTTATCGCGTCGATGCGCGGATCGCGGTTGGCGGGATGGCTACGGTCTATCGGGCCGTGGACATGCGGTTGGACAGGGTGCTGGCCGTGAAGGTGATGCATCCGGCGCTGGCGGCGGACGGCGTGTTCGTGGAGCGGTTCATCCGGGAGGCCAAGTCGGTCGCCCGGTTGGCGCACCCGAATGTGGTGCAGGTTTTCGATCAGGGGGCCGATGGGCCTTACGTGTATCTGGCGATGGAGTACGTCGCCGGGTGCACGCTGCGGGATGTGCTGCGGGAGCGGGGTGCGCTTCAGCCCCGGGCCGCGCTGGACATTCTGGAGCCGGTGCTGGCAGCGCTGGGCGCCGCGCACCGTGCCGGGTTCGTGCACCGGGACATGAAGCCCGAGAACGTGCTGATAGGGGACGACGGCCGGGTCAAGGTCGCGGACTTCGGGCTGGTGCGGTCCGTAGGGACGGTGACGGAGAGCACGGGGGGCGTGCTCGGGACGGTCGCGTATCTGGCGCCGGAGCAGACGGAGAGGGGCACGGCGGACGCGCGCGTGGACGTGTACGCGTGCGGGGTCCTGCTGTACGAGATGCTGACCGGCGCGCAGCCGCACGAGGGCGAGACCCCGGCGATCGTGCTGTACAAGCACCTGCACGACGACGTCCCGCCGCCCTCGGCGGCCGTACCGGGTCTGGCGTACGAGCTGGACGAGCTGGTCGCGTCGGCGACGGCGCGCACACCGGACGTGCGGCCGAACGACGCGGTGGAGCTGCTGGGCCAGGTCCGCACCGCGCGCGGAGCGCTCAGCGAGGAGCAGTTGGACGCGGTGCCGCCGCAGTCGACGGCGTCGGAGCACGACATCGCGCAGGACCGTACGAGCGTGATCCCGAGGTCGCTGACGGTCCCGCGCCTGCTGCCGGTGAACGAGGAGGAGGACGTCCAGCACACGTCCCGCTTCGAGGCGCCCCCGCCCCCGCCGCGCAGGAGCCCGGTGCGGCGCCGGCGGGGCGTCGTCGCGGTCGTCGCCGGGGTCCTGCTGGTCCTGGGGATCGGTACGGGCGTCTGGTACATCAACTCGGGCCAGTTCACGAACGTCCCCGCGGTCCTCACGCAGACCGAGGCGGTCGCGAAGGAGCGGCTGGACGACGCAGGGCTCGCCGTCGGCGACGTGAAGCACGCCTACAGCGACACGGTGCGGCGCGGAACCGTCATCAGCACGGACCCCGCGCCGGGCGCCCGCATCCGCAAGAACGACTCGGTGACCCTCACGGTCTCGGACGGCCCGCAGACGGTCCGCGTCCCGGACGTCACCGGTCTCACGCAGGCCGAGGCGAGCAAGCGCCTCACCGCCGCCGGGCTCGAACCGGGCGTCGTGACCAGCGAGTTCAACGACTCGGTCACCAAGGGGACCGTCATCCGTACGACGCCCGCGGTCGGCACGTCCCGGCGTGCCGGGTCCGCCGTCGCGCTGGTCGTCAGCAAGGGCGCGTCCGTCGAGATCCCGGACGTCACCGGGCAGGACCTCGACGCGGCGACGACCGCGCTGGAGGGGGCCGGCCTCAAGGTCGAGATCTCCTCGACGCAGGTCAACTCCGAGCTGGACAAGGGCAAGGTCGCGCAGCAGTCGCCCGGCGCGGACGGCGAGGCCGCCGAGGGCGACACGGTCACGCTGACCCTGTCCAAGGGCCCGGAGATGGTCGAGGTCCCGGACGTCGTCGGATCGAGCGTCGACGACGCGAAGAAGCAGCTCGAACAGTCCGGCTTCAAGGTCGAGGAGGACCGGGGTCTGCTGGGCCTCTTCGGGGACACGGTGAAGGACCAGTCGGTGGACGCGGGGAAGACGGCGCCGAAGGGGTCGACGATCACGATCACCATCCGGTGAGGGGGTGATGAGGGGGTACGGGGACGGCGGGGCGGCCGGGGCCGGCGAGCACCGGCCACCGGCACCAGCGCTCAGCTCGGCCAACGGCACCAGCGGTCAGCGCGGCCGACGGCCCCGGCGACCAGCCCAGCCCCCGGCCCCGCCCCCGTACCCGGCGCGGAGCCCCCCACCCCGCGTGACACCCTGGAAGCGTGAACTTCCCCTCCCGTAACCCCGTAGGCGGCCACGTCCCCGTGGCCGGTGGTCTGCACTCCGTCGGTCTCTCGTACGCCGAGGAGCTGAAGGCGGAGACCGTGCAGGTCTTCGTCGCGAACCCGCGGGGGTGGGCGACGCCGGCGGGGAACCCGCGGCAGGACGAGGCGTTCCGGGAGGCGTGCGCGGAGCGGGGTGTCCCGGCGTACGTGCACGCGCCGTACCTGATCAACTTCGGCTCCCACACGGAGGCGACCGTCGAGAAGTCGGTGGAGTCGCTGCGGCACTCCCTGCGGCGGGCGCGGGCGATCGGGGCGCTCGGGGTCGTCGTCCACACGGGAAGCGCGACCGGCGGCCGGGAGCGGAAGGTGGCGCTGGGCCAGGTCCGCGAGCACATGCTGCCGCTGCTGGACGAGCTGACCCACGACGACGACCCGTACCTCCTGCTCGAATCGACGGCGGGACAGGGCTCGTCCCTCTGCTCCCGCACCTGGGACTTCGGCCCGTATTTCGAGGCCCTGGACGCCCACCCGAAGCTCGGCGTCTGTCTGGACACGTGCCACATCTTCGCCGCGGGCCACGACCTGACGGGCCCGACCGGCATGCACCAGACGCTCGACCTGCTGGTCGGTACGGTCGGCGAGGGCCGCCTGAAGCTGATCCACGCGAACGACTCGAAGGACGTCGTGGGCGCGCACAAGGACCGCCACGAGAACATCGGCGCCGGTCACATCGGCGAGGACCCTTTCCGCGCCCTGATGACCCACCCGGCGACGGAGGGCGTCCCGCTCGTCATCGAGACACCGGGCGGCAAGGAGGGCCACGCGGCGGACGTGGCGCGGCTGAAGGAACTCCGGGACGGCTGACCCGGCACGGAATACCCTAGGGGGGTATACAGTTCAGCCCGGTGCAGGTCCCGCAACCGACCCCCGGGAGCCCCCATGCAGCACGAGGCGCACGCCCACCACCCCACGCCCGCGACCTGGGCCATGGCGATCCAGGCCACCCTCCACTGCCTCACCGGCTGCGCCATCGGTGAAGTGCTGGGGATGGTGATCGGTACGGCGGCCGGGTGGGGGAACCTCCCGACCACGGTCCTCGCGATCGTGCTCGCGTTCTTCTTCGGCTACTCGCTCACCCTGCGCGGGGTGCTGAGGAGCGGGCTCGGGCTGAAGGCGGCCATCCGGGTGGCGCTGGCCGCGGACACCCTGTCGATCGCGGTCATGGAGCTGATCGACAACGGCGTGATCGCGCTGTGGCCGGACGCGATGGACGCGGAACTGGCGGACGTCCTGTTCTGGGGCTCCCTCGCGATCTCCCTGGTGATCGCGTTCCTCGTCACCGTCCCGGTGAACAAGTGGATGATCGGGCGCGGCAAAGGCCACGCGGTGGTCCACCAACACCACCACTGAATCTCAGAGTTCCGGCCCCTCCCCCGGCCCCTCCTGGTACGAGTACCGCTGCTCGCGCCAGGGGTCGCCGACGTTGTGATAGCCCCGCTCCTCCCAGAACCCGCGCCGGTCGGCGGTCATGTACTCGATGCCGCGCACCCACTTGGGCCCTTTCCAGGCGTAGAGGTGGGGCACGACGAGCCGCAGCGGGAATCCGTGTTCGGCGGTGAGGAGTTCGCCGTCCTTGTGGCTGGCGAAGAGGGTGCGGGCATCGGTGAAGTCGGCGAGCCGGAGGTTGGCGCTGTACCCGTATTCGGCCCACACCATGACGTGTGTGACCTCGGGGGCGGGCGGCGCGAGCGCGAGGACCGCACGCGCCGGAATACCGCCCCATTCCGCGCCGAGCATGCTGAATTTGGTCACGCAATGCAGATCCGCGACGACGGTCGCGTACGGCAGGGCCGCGAACTCCTCGTGGCTCCAGCTGTGCTTCTCCCCGTCGGCGGTGGCGCCGAAGACGCGGAAGTCCCAGCGCTCGGGGCGGAACTTGGGGACGGGGCCGTAGTGCGTGACCGGCCAGCCTCGTTGGAGTCGCTGCCCCGGCGGAAGCTCGGACGGTCCGCTCTCTCCTGATTCCCGCTCCACCGGACGACCCATGACTCCATCCTGACAGATACAAATACGAACCCGAAAATCGGGGCAATTCGAACTAAGCATGCCCTTACTTACTAAGCCCGCACTTACTGGACGATCTTCCGCACCAGTGCCATCATCGGCCGCGTCCTCCCCCATAGATCCACCCATAGATCCCCCCACAGATCCCGTACGGAAGGAGCCTTGGCGATGCAGGGCGACCCGGAAGTCATCGAATTCCTCAACGAGCAGCTCACGGGTGAGCTGACGGCGATCAACCAGTACTTCCTGCACGCGAAGATGCAGGAGAACTTCGGCTGGACGAAACTCGCGAAGTACACCCGGCACGAGTCGTTCGACGAGATGAAGCACGCCGAGGTGCTGACCGACCGGATCCTCTTCCTGGAGGGCCTGCCGAACTACCAGCGCCTCTTCCACGTCCGGATCGGCCAGACCGTCAAGGAGATGTTCGAGGCGGACCGCATGATCGAGGTCGAGGCGATCGACCGCCTGAAGCGCGGCATCAAGGTGATGCGCGAGAAGGGCGACATCACGTCGGCGAACATCTTCGAGTCGATCCTGGAGGACGAGGAGCACCACATCGACTACCTCGACACCCAGCTCGAACTGGTCGAGAAGCTCGGCGAGGCGCTCTACATCGCCCAGCTGATCGAGCAGCCGGAGAGCTAGGCGGCCTCTTCCAGGGAGACCGGCTCCACCGACTCCAGCCGCGTCACCGCCGACTTGCAGGCCCCCCGGCCGAGGATCGCCTGGATACGGCGGACGCACGAGCCGCAGTCCGTACCGGCCTTGCAGGCGGAGGCGATCTGGCGGGGCGTGCAGGCGCCGTCGTCCGCGTGCCGCAGGACCTGCGCCTCGGTCACGCCGAAGCAGCTGCACACGTACACGCGGACTCACCTCCCACCAGAACGATTAGGTGAACCTAACCTTACCCGGCGGACAGGTGCCGCAAAAGTGCGAAGGGGCGCGGATCGCATGTGATCCGCGCCCCAAGGCATGTCCTGAGACCTACTGGTCGCGGTACATCTCCGCCACCAGGAACGCGAGGTCCAGCGACTGGCTGCGGTTGAGCCGCGGGTCGCAGGCCGTCTCGTAGCGCTGGTGCAGGTCGTCGACGAAGATCTCGTCGCCGCCGCCCACGCACTCGGTGACGTCGTCGCCGGTCAGCTCGACGTGGATGCCGCCCGGGTGGGTGCCGAGGCCCTTGTGGACCTCGAAGAAGCCCTTGACCTCGTCGAGCACGTCGTCGAAGCGGCGGGTCTTGTGGCCCGAGGCCGCCTCGAAGGTGTTGCCGTGCATCGGGTCGGTCACCCAGGCCACCACCGCGCCGGACGCGGTGACCTTCTCGACCAGCTCGGGGAGCTTGTCGCGGACCTTGTCGGCGCCCATGCGGACGACGAACGTCAGCCGCCCGGGCTCCCGGTCGGGGTCGAGGCGCTCGACGTACTGGAGCGCCTCCTCGGCCGTGGTCGTCGGACCCAGCTTGACGCCGACCGGGTTGCGGATCTTCGACGCGAACTCGATGTGCGCGTGGTCCAGTTGGCGCGTGCGCTCACCGATCCACACCATGTGCGCGGAGACGTCGTACAGCTTGCCGGTGCGGGAGTCGACGCGGGTCAGCGCCGACTCGTAGTCCATCAGCAGCGCCTCGTGCGAGGAGTAGAACTCGACGGTCTTGAACTCCTCCGGGTCCGTCCCGCAGGCCCGCATGAAGTTCAGGGCGTTGTCGATCTCGCGCGCGAGCTGCTCGTAGCGCTGGCCGGACGGCGAGGACTTCACGAAGTCCTGGTTCCAGGCGTGCACCTGGCGCAGGTCGGCGTAGCCGCCGGTGGTGAAGGCGCGCACCAGGTTCAGCGTCGACGCGGAGGCGTGGTACATCCGCTTCAGCCGCTCGGGGTCCGGGATCCGGGCCTCTTCGGTGAAGTCGAAGCCGTTGACGGAGTCGCCGCGGTACGTCGGCAGGGTCACGCCGTCACGGGTCTCGGTCGGCTTGGAGCGCGGCTTGGAGTACTGGCCGGCGATACGGCCGACCTTCACGACCGGCACCGAGGCGGCGTACGTCAGGACGGCGCCCATCTGGAGGAGCGTCTTCAGCTTGGCGCGGATCTGCTCGGCGCCCACGGCGTCGAACGCCTCGGCGCAGTCGCCGCCCTGGAGAAGGAACGCCTCCCCCTTGGCGACGGCCGCCATCCGGCTGCGCAGCTGGTCGCACTCCCCCGCGAAGACGAGCGGCGGATACGACTCGAGCTCCGCGACGACCTTGCGCAGCGCCTCGGTGTCGGGGTACTCGGGCTGCTGCGCCGCGGGCAGGTCGCGCCAGGTCGCCAGCGCGGCGACGGCTTGGGAATCAGCGTTCACGGTCACGGGCTCCACATTACGGGGTCGTGTCGACCGGTTTTCGCATGGCTCGAAAGGTGAGACACGGGTGGGACGGCGACGGTGTGCTGTAGGGTACGCCGCATGTTCGCGCACTCGACCCGTACCTGGTGGTGGACCGCTCCCCCGGCGGCCCGCTGATCTGCGCGTACATCCCACAGGCCGCCCCGAGAGGCGGCCTTCGTGTTTCCCAGGGTTTCCCGGGGCCGTCTCTCTCCCACAGAGAGAGCCACCACATGGACCTCCTGCACGATCCCCGCCCCTTCGCGCTCCTGCGCCGCCGCACGCCCGGCCACGACGGCGACACCGTCGAGCTCTTGATCGGCCCGACCGAGGTGTACGACCGCCTCGCGGACCTCCCCGACCACGGGCTCGCGCTGATCCCGTTCCGCCAGATCCGCGAGCGCGGCTTCGACGTACGCGACGACGGCACCCCGCTGACCGTCCTGATCCCCGAGGAGACCCACACCCTCACCCTGGACGAGGCGCTGGAGCACCTCCCCGCCCACGACGTCCGCGTGACCGACGGCCGCTTCGACGTCGACGACGAGGAGTACGGCGAGATCGTCGGACGCGTCCTGCGCGACGAGATCGGCAGCGGTGAGGGGGCCAACTTCGTGATCCGGCGTACGTACGAAGGTCATATCGGCGGCTTCTCCCGCGAAGACGCCCTCGCCCTCTTCCGGCGGCTCCTCGTCGGCGAGCGCGGCGCGTACTGGACGTTCGTCGTGCACACCGGTGAGCGGACCCTCGTCGGCGCGTCCCCCGAGGTGCACGTGCGGATGTCCGGTGGGACCGTCGTCATGAACCCGATCAGCGGGACGTACCGCTATCCCGCCGAGGGGCCGACGCCCGAGCACCTGCTGGGCTTCCTCGCCGACGGCAAGGAGATCGAGGAGCTGTCGATGGTCGTCGACGAGGAGCTGAAGATGATGTGCACGGTCGGGGACATGGGCGGGGTGGTGATCGGGCCCCGGCTGAAGGAGATGGCGCACCTCGCGCACACGGAGTACGAACTCCGGGGCAAGTCCTCCCTCGACGTCCGTGACGTGCTGCGCGAGACCATGTTCGCCGCGACCGTCACCGGCTCGCCCGTGCAGAACGCGTGCCGGGTCATCGAGCGGCACGAGTCCGGGGGGCGCGGGTACTACGCGGGCGCGCTGGCGCTGCTCGGCCGCGACGCCGGGGGCGCGCAGACCCTCGACTCGCCGATCCTGATCCGTACGGCCGACATCTCCGCCGAGGGGCGGCTGCGGGTGTCCGTCGGGGCGACCCTGGTGCGCGGGTCCGATCCGGCGAGCGAGGTGGCGGAGACCCACGCGAAGGCGGCCGGTGTGCTGGCGGCGCTGGGGGTACGTCCGTCCCGGCCGCGTTCCGAGCGGGGCCGGCCGCGGCTGTCCGACGACCCCCGGGTGCGGGCCGCGCTGGACGGACGCCGGTCGTCCCTGGCGCCGTTCTGGCTGCGGATGCAGGAGCGGACGCCGGGACTGGACGGGCATGCGCTGGTCGTCGACGGCGAGGACACCTTCACGGCGATGCTGGCGCACGTCCTGCGCACGAACGGCCTCGACGTGACCGTCCGCCGCTACGACGAACCCGGGCTGCGCGAGGCCGTGCTCGCGCACCCCGGCCCCGTCGTCCTGGGCCCCGGCCCCGGCGACCCCTCCGACCTCACCGACCCGAAGATGCGGTTCCTGCGGGAGCTGGCCGGAGAGCTGCTGCGCGGGCATCGGCACGGGGTGCTCGGGGTGTGCCTCGGCCACGAACTCGTCGCCGCCGAGCTGGGGATGGAGATCGTGCGGAAGGAGGTGCCGTTCCAGGGGGCCCAGGTGGAGATCGACCTGTTCGGGAGGCGGGAGACGGTCGGCTTCTACAACAGCTTCGTGGCGCGGTGCGGCGAGGAGACGGACGTGGAGGTCAGCAGGGCCGCGAACGGGGAGGTGCACGCTCTGCGCGGGCCCGGGTTCGCGGGGGTGCAGTTCCATCCGGAGTCGATCCTGACGCTCGACGGAGCAGGGATCGTACGGGAGTTGATGGGTGCCCTGAAGCCGGTCGGCTAGCCGAAGAAGACCCCTGCCTCCTCGTACAGTCTCGGGTTCACCGTCTTCAGTTTCTCCGTCGCCGACGCCAGGGGGACCCGGACGATGTCGGTGCCCCGGAGGGCGACCATCACGCCGTGGTCGCCCTCGTGGATCGCGTCGATCGCGTGGAGGCCGAAGCGGGTGGCGAGCCAGCGGTCGAAGGCGCTCGGGGTGCCGCCGCGCTGGACGTGGCCGAGGACGGTCGTCCGGGCCTCGTTGCCCGTCCGTTTCTCGATCTGTTTGGCCAGCCATTCGCCCACCCCCGAGAGGCGTACGTGTCCGAAGGAGTCCAGGGACTGGTCCTTGAGGACCAGGTCGCCGTCCTTCGGCATCGCGCCCTCGGCGACGACGACGATCGGGGCGTAGGAGGCGCGGAAGCGGGAGGTGACCCAGCCGCAGACCTGGTCGACGTCGAAGCGCTGCTCGGGGATGAGGATCACGTTCGCGCCCCCGGCGAGGCCCGAGTGCAGCGCGATCCATCCGGCGTGGCGGCCCATGACCTCGACGACCAGGACGCGCATGTGGGACTCGGCGGTGGTGTGGAGCCGGTCGATGGCCTCGGTCGCGATGCCCACGGCCGTGTCGAAGCCGAACGTGTAGTCCGTCGCGGAGAGGTCGTTGTCGATGGTCTTGGGGACGCCGACGCAGGGGATGCCCTCCTCGTCGGAGAGGCGCGCGGCGACGCCGAGGGTGTCCTCGCCGCCGATGACGATGAGCGCGCCGACGCCCTGCGCGGCCAGCGTCGCCCTGATCCGCTCGACGCCGCCCTCCTCCCGGTAGGGGTTCGTGCGGGAGGAGCCGAGGATCGTGCCGCCGCGCGGGAGGATGCCGCGTACGGCGGGGATGTCGAGGGGGACGGCGCGGCCGTCCATGGGTCCGCGCCAGCCGTCGCGGAACCCGGTGAATTCGTGGCCGTACTCCTGGACGCCCTTGCGGACGATCGCCCGGATGACGGCATTGAGGCCGGGGCAGTCGCCGCCCCCGGTCAGTACTCCGACGCGCATGGAACAAGTCCCTTCGCCCGACCGACCTGACGAGGTGTCAGTCTTGCGCGCGGTTCACTCGTCGTCGAGACCCCGCTCGATCGCGTACCGGACAAGCTCGACCCGGTTGTGGAGCTGGAGCTTGCCGAGGGTGTTCTGTACGTGGTTCTGGACCGTGCGGTGGGATATGACGAGGCGTTCGGCGATCTGCTTGTAGCTGAGGCCCTTGGCGACGAGGCGCAGCACCTCGGTCTCGCGGTCGGTGAGCCGGGGCGCGTCGGGCTGGTCGCCGCCGCCGGAGGCGGGCGCGGGGTCGGAGGCGAGGCGGCGGTACTCGCCGAGGACGAGCCCGGCGAGCCCGGGCGTGAAGACGGGGTCCCCGACGGCCGTACGCCGCACGGCGTCCAGCAGCTCCTCCGTGGACGCCGATTTCAGCAGGTACCCGGTCGCGCCGGACTTGACGGCCTCCAGAACGTCCGCGTGTTCCCCGCTCGCGGACAGCACGAGGACGCGCAGCGCGGGGTTGGCGGCGACGACCTCCTTGCAGACCTGGACGCCGGGTTTGGCGGGGAGGTTGAGGTCGAGGACGAGGACGTCGGGGACGGCGGCCTTGGCGCGGCGTACGGCCTGGTCGCCGTCCCCGGCGGTGGCGACGACGTCGAAGCCGTGCTCGGCGAGGTCCCGGGCGACCGCGTCGCGCCACATCGGGTGGTCGTCGACCACCATCACCTTGATGCCGCTCATGTCCTGCCCTTCTTCGGGACCGTCAGTTCGACTTCGGTGCCCTGGCCGGGCGTGGAGATCAGTTCGGCGCGTCCGCCGAGGTCGCGCAGCCGGCCCCGGATCGACTGGGCGACGCCGAGCCGCCCCTCCCCCTCGGCCTGCGCGAGGCGCCCTTCGGGGATGCCGGGCCCGTCGTCGCGGACGGTGACGATCACCTCGTCCGGCTCGTCCTCGACGAGGATCCAGGCGTGCGCGTCGTCCCCGGCGTGCCGGCGCACGTTGTCCAGGGCGGCGCCGACGGCGGCGGCGAGTTCACGGGCGGCGGCGGGCGCCAGCTCGACCGGGGCGCCGGGTTCGGCGAGGCTGACGCGGGCGGAGGCGTACGGGGCGAGCAGCGGCCGTAGGTCGGCGGGGCCGTCCGGGTCGGGTTCGTCGACGAGGCGTACGACGGCGCCCTCGGTGAGGTCCTCGGAGACGTGGGAGACGGGGGCGAGGCCGCCGGAGACCAGGGTGCGCAGGGCGACCTCCTGTTCGCCGGCCATGCGGCCCAGCTCGGCGGCCTCTCCGCCGATGACCGCGCCCCTGCGCTGGACCATGGCCAGGACCTGGAGGACGCTGTCGTGGATGTCCCGGGCGAGCCGTTCGCGCTCCCGGGTCGCGGCCTCGATCTCCAGGGCGCGGGCGAGGGTGCGCTCGGAGGCGCGGGCGACCTCGACGACGTACCCGATGGCGATGGCGGCGACCCAGACGAGGATCACGTTGTGGACGGTGTCGTGGGCGGGCGCCCCGCGCTGGATGAGGTTGGCGACCGCGACCGGCGTGGAGGCGAAGGCGGCCCAGCGCCAGCCGCCCTTGATGGCGAACGCGAGGACGGAGCCGGCCGTCCATATCGACGGCAGCGTGGGGCCGCCGGAGTTGATGCGCTCGTCGGTGACGGCGAGGGGGGTGAGGAGGATGCCGACGACGGCGACGGTGAGGTCGGCGGCGAGGAAGCGCTTGGTGCAGTTGGCGGCGCTCGCGACGCGGGGGAGCGTCGCGAGCGTCCATATGAACAGCAGCGGGAAGTAGACGAAGGCGACCTCGGGGCGGTCGAAGTCGTCGTAGGCGCTGATGAACAGGCCGATCGCGTACAGCATGGTCAGGACGCGGTAGCCGGTGAGCGCACGCCACAGCGGCTGCTCGACCGACATGCGCATGACGCGTTCCCGTTTGGGCATGTCCCCCACCCCCTAGACCAGAAACCCTAAGCCTCTTCGGCCTTCTCCTTCTTGGCCTGTTCCTTCTCGGCCTGCGCGAGCGCGGCCTTGGCGGCCTTCTCGGCCTTCGCCGCCTCGGTGAGCTGCCGCTTGGCGGCGGTGGCGTAGATGTCCACGTACTCCTGGCCGGAGAGCTTCATGATCTCGTACATGACCTCGTCGGTCATCGCGCGCAGGATGAAGCGGTCCTGGTCCATACCGTCGTAGCGGCTGAAGTCGAGGGGCTTGCCGATGCGGATGCCGGGGCGCATCAGCTTGGGCATGACCTGGCCGGGCGGCTGGATCTTCTCCGTGTCGATCATCGCGACGGGGATGACGGGCGCGCCGGTCGCGAGCGCGACGCGGGCGAGGCCGCCGGGCTTGCCCCGGTAGAGGCGGCCGTCGGGCGAGCGGGTGCCCTCGGGGTAGATCCCGAACAGCTCGCCGCGCTCCAGGACCTCGATGCCGCTCCTGATCGCGGCCTCACCGGCGCCGCGCGCGCCCGAGCGGTCCACCGGGAGCTGGCCGACGCCCTTGAAGAACGCGGCGGTGAGCCGGCCCTTCACGCCCGGGGTGGTGAAGTACTCGGCCTTCGCGATGAACGTCACCTTGCGGTCGAGGACCGCCGGGAGGAAGAACGAGTCGGAGAACGAGAGGTGGTTGCTCGCCAGGATCGCGGGCCCCTCGGCGGGGATGTTCTCCAGGCCCTCCACCCAGGGCCTGAAGGTGACCTTCAGCGGTCCCCCGATAGCGACCTTCATCGCGCCGTACAACAACCGAGTGCCTCCTGTTTTGTGTCGAACAGACCTTAACCCGGCTCGGTGCGCAACAGGCCGACGGCCCTGGTCGGTGTCAGTGCGGTCGCGTACGGTGAACCACACGTCCCGCCCTTTTGACCGATGAGGAGACCGACGTGCCGGTCCTTCCCGGAGCAGAGCCGTTCCGCCACGAGGGCGGAGAGGTCGGCGTCCTGCTCTGCCACGGCTTCACCGGTTCCCCGCAGTCGCTGCGCCCTTGGGGCCGGCGCCTCGCGGAACACGGCCTCACGGTGTCGCTGCCCCTGCTGCCCGGGCACGGCACGCGCTGGGAGGACATGGCCCTGACCGGCTGGCCCGACTGGTACGCCGAGGTGGACCGCGAACTGCGCGCCCTGCGCGAGCGCTGTACGACGGTGTTCGTCGCCGGCCTCTCCATGGGCGGCGCCCTCGCCCTGCGCCTCGCCGCGAAGCACGGCGCGGACATCGCCGGCGTGGTCGTCGTCAACCCGGCGAACAAGGTGCACGGCCTCGCCGCGTACGCCCTCCCGGTGGCCCGCCACCTGATCCGTACGACCCCCGGCATCGCCAGCGACATCGCGAAGGAGGGCGCCGAGGAGATCGGGTACGACCGGGTGCCGCTGCACTGCGCGCACTCCCTGCGCGGCGCGCTGCGCAAGCTGGACGGCGAGCTGCCGCAGGTGACGCAGCCGGTGCTGCTGCTGCGCTCGGCCGTGGACCATGTGGTCCCCTCGGCGGACTCCGCGCGGATCCTGAGCCGGATCTCGTCGTTGGACGTACGCGAGGTCGTGTTGGAACAGAGCTACCACGTCGCGACGTTGGACCACGACGCGGACCGTGTCGTCGAGGAGAGCATCGCGTTCATCGACCGGCTCGCAGCCGACAGGGGTGTCGCTGAGGAAGGGACGACGGCAGGTGGCTGAGCACGACTCCGACCGCGAGGACAACGCAGAGCCGGAGGACCAGCACGTCCCGTTCGACGAGGAGGCCGCGTGGGCCGCCATCGTCGCCGGGTACGGGGACGAGCCCAAGGATCCGCCGGGGGCGAAGCCGTTCAAGTCGGTGGAGGATCTGGCGCTGCTGGAGGCGCAGGCCAACGACGACGCGCCGGCCGCCGAGGCCGATTCCGGGGCCGGGGAGAAGCCGGCCGCCGAACCGCCGGCCGACAAGCCGCTCGGCGGTTCCGTGACGTTCGCGCCCGGCGTCGTGGCCGGGCCGCGCGACTACTCGCTGGCCGAGCCCAAGGACGACGACCTCGGCGAGGACGACGAAGGGCACTTCGTGCCCCCCGAGCCGCCGCCGCTGCCCGAGGCCGACACGACCGCGAAGTTCGCGTGGCTCGCGGTCGTCGGGGGGCCGGTGCTGCTGCTGATCGCCGTGCTCCTCGGGTGGGACATGACGTGGTGGCTCGCGACGGTCGGCATCGGCGGGTTCCTCGGGGGGTTCGCGACGCTGGTCATGCGGATGCGGACGGACGAGGAGGGGGACGACGATCCCGGGCGGGGTGCGGTCGTCTAGTTGCTCTAGTTGCCGGGGATTCTGAGGGTGGCCAGGACCGGGAGGTGGTCCGTGGCCGCCCTCAGGTCGTTCTCCGTGATGCCGGGGTAGTCCTTCGGGACGCCCGCCGTGAGGACTTCGATGCCCTTCGTCGTGAAGATGGCGTCGATCCTGCTGTTCGGTTCGGTCGCCGGGAAGGTGTGTTCCGTTCCCCACGGTGCCGTCATCCACGTGTCCTGGAGGGTCTCCGCGAGGCGTTGGAACGAGCGGCCCGTGGGGGGTTCGTTGATGTCGCCGCCCGCGATCGCGTGGTCCACGCCCAGCCCTGCCAGGCGGTCGAGGAGGGTGGCCGTCTGGTCGTAGCGCTCCTCCTCGTCCAGGGAGAGGTGGGTGCTGAGAACTCCTAGGCGGGCGTTGCCGATTCGGACGATCGCTGTCGCGAAGCCTCGTCTGTGGTTGCCGGTGGTGAGGGGGAGGAGGACGTCCTCGGTCCGCTCGACCGTCGTGCGCAGGGAGCAGAGGATCGCCGGGCCCGCCGCTGTGCCGCCGCCGGTGAGGACGACCAGGTCTGCGGCTCTTGCCAGGCGGGCGAGTTTCTTGCGCCAGCGGAAGAAGCGGGGGGCTTCCTGGAGGAGGACGAGGTCGGGGGTGGCTGCTTTGATGATGCGGGCGAGTGCGGGGGTGTCGTCCCTCATCGAGCGGATGTTGTAGGTGAGTACGCGGATGGTGGGGGGCAGGGGCATGGCGTCAATTTACGCCTAAAGGGGAGGGGCGCTGAGGTAGTGCGCGAGTACCGGTTGTGTGTGGTTGCTCGCGCAGTTCCCCGCGCCCCTAACGGCAATGACCTCGCGCCCGATTGAGCGCGATCCCTACATGATCGGGTCCGGTTCCCTTGCCAGGTCCGCCGCCCCTACCAGGCCCGCCTCGTTGCCCAGGCTCGCCGCCAGGACGTCCGCCACCGGGCGCCAATTGCCGCCCACCAGCCAGCGCTTGTACGACTTGCGGATCGGGTCGAGGACCAGCTCGCCCTCGTCCGACAGGCCGCCGCCGATGATGAACGCCGACGGGTCGAAGAGGGACGCCAGGTCGGCCAGGCCCGCGCCCACCCAGCGGGCCAGCTCGCGGTAGGAGTCGACGGCGACCGGGTCGCCCTGCCTCGCCGCCATCGAGATGTGCTTGCCCTCGATGCCGTCGGGCGAGCCGTCGCCGAGGCCGAGGAGGATCTCCGCGTTCTCGGGGGCCGCGTTGGCGCGCTGCTTGGCGTAGCGGACGAGGGCGCGGCCGGAGGCGTACTGCTCCCAGCAGCCCTGGGAGCCGCAGCCGCAGAGCAGCCCGTCGGGGACCATGCGGATGTGGCCGAACTCGGCGGCGACGCCGAAGTGGCCGCGGCGGAGCTTGTTGCCGATGATGATGCCGCCGCCCAGGCCCGTGCCGAGGGTGATGCAGATGACGTTGCGGTGGCCCTTGCCCGCGCCGAACTTGTACTCGCCCCAGGCCGCGGCGTTCGCGTCGTTCTCGACGACGACGGGGAGGCCGGTGCGCTGCTCGACCTTCTCCTTCAGCGGCTCGCTGCGCCAGTCGATGTTCGGCGCGAAGTACACGGTGGAGCGCTGGCGGTTGACGTAACCGGCGGCGCCGATGCCGACGCCCACGATCTCGTGCCCGGCGCGCGCTCCCTCGACGGCGGAGGCGATGGCGTCCACGATGCCTTCGGGCGTGCCCGGGGTCGGCACCTTGTGGGTCGACAGGATGGTGCCTTCCTCGTCGACCACGCCGGCCGCGATCTTCGTGCCGCCGATGTCGACGCCGATGGTGAGTCCCATGAATCCCTCAGTTTCGGTCGAGCCCCGCTATGGGCCACCGTACCGGAGGGGACCCTCAGTCGACGTCGATGCGCTGGCCCGGGCCCGTGCCCTCGTCCCTGTCGTCTCCGGTGTCACTCTTGGTCCAGCGGTTCTCCTGGCGCTGGACCGCCGAGCGGTACGCGGCGAGGAGTTCGTTGCCGGCCGCGCTGAGGTGGTCGAAGACGTCCGGGTTGCGTTCGACGACCGGTTCGACGACGGCCTTCGCCTGCTGGACGACCTGGCGGACGACCTGCTGCGCGGCCGGGCCCGCGACCGCGCCGAGGAGGGGGGAGTTGAGGGTGCCGAGCTTGTCGGAGACCGCGTCGAAGAGCTTGCGGAGTTCCTCGCCGGCCGAGCCGGGGGGCGGTCCGTACTGGGCGCGGCGGCGGGCCTTCTCCGCGGCCAGGTCCTCTTCGCAGGCGGTGGCCCAGGCGTCCGCGTCCGTCGCCCGCGGGGTCTCCTCGACCGCCTCACGTCCCTGACTGTCGTCGCTGCTCATGACGTCTCCCTACGGCTCGTCCTTACGACGGTACCGGAACGCGCCGCGCTCCTTCACCGGTCCTTCGGCCACAACCGCGGATCAGGCGCGAACCGCACCCTCAGCTCGCCGTCCCTGAGCGAGGCGCCCTCGACCGTGCAGCGCCGCAGCGCGGAGGGCAGCGGGACGATCCGCCTGAACTGGCCGACGGTGACGACGAGTTCGTCCCCACGCCGGATCAGGTCCAGTTCGTCGCGTACGGCGCCGGGGAGGGGCAGCGTCCACACGAAGACGTCGTCCTGCTCGGTCACGGGCCACTCGACGGATGCCGCCGGCAGTTCGACCGGGGGTACGGCGAGGGCGCGGAGGTCGTCGACGCCGCGTGGGTCTCCGCCGAGGTGGGGGACGATCACCGCACCCCACTCGTCCAGGGTCTTGCGCTGCTGGGCGGCGAGACCCGTCAGCCGGCCGCCCTCGTCCGGGACGACCCGGTTGGCGACCAGCGCCTCGACGGGCAACCGCCTGAGCGCGAGCCCCAGCAGGGCGTCCCGCACGGCGTCGGCCCCCGCGGGGCCGGGTTCGGCGACGATCCGTACGCCGGTCCGGGGGTCCGCCAACACGGCCTCTACGGCGGCGAGTTCACCGTCCCACTTACTCGCCGTCTCATACAGCCACTCCGCCGGCATCGGCACCCCGGCGAGGCGCCCCAGCACCGGGCGCAGGGCTCGTGCGGCTTGCCGCTCGGCGGGAAGGAGCCGCCGGACATAACGCCGCAGCTCCTCGGGCAGGGCCAGCAGAGCGAGCGCCTGCGGGATGGCCGGCAGATCGACGACGACCAGTTCGAACCGCTCGGACAGGACGGCATCCCGCAGCGCCCGCAGGAGGTTGAGTTCCTCGGCGCCGGGAAGGGAGGTCATCTCCTCCGCTTCGAGCCGCGAGGCACCGAGCAGGTCAAGCGCGCCGGTGGCCTTCTCCTGGAACCGGAGAAGGTCCTCCCGGAAACCGAGCGAGGCATCGGGCCGCCAGGCGGTGAGGAACTCGTTGACGGCGAGGGGCTTGTCCCCGGTAGGTACTCCGAGCGCAGCTCCCAGGCTGTCCCCGCGATCAGCACTGAGGACGAGGGTCCGGGTGCGGTCGAGGGAGGCGGCGAGGGCGGTAGCGGCAGCGAGGGTCGTACGACCGGCACCGCCGGGACCGGTGACCAAGAGAGTGCGCATAAGGATCAACGCTAACGGTTGAGTTGCGGCTGCCGGCCACCCACAACCCGCACCCGAAACTCCTAGCCCTCGACCCTCTTCTTCAACCCCGCCAGCGCCCGGTCGATGATGACCTTCTCGGCCTTGCGCTTGATCATGCCCAGCATCGGGATCTTGACGTCGACCGTGAGGCGGTAGGTGACCTCGGTCGAACCGGCGCCCGCCGGCTTCAACGTGTACGAGCCGTCCAGGGAGCGCAGCATCTGGGACTTGACCAGCGTCCAGGAGACCTCGTTGGAGCCGGTCCAGGTGTACGCCAACGTCTGGTCGTCCTTGATGGCCCCCGCGTCCATGACGAGGCGGACCTCCTCGGCGCGGCCGGACGCGTCGGACTTGAGGACCTCGGCCTCTTTCACCTCACCCGTCCAGTCCGGGTACCGCGCGAAGTCGGCGATGACCGCCATGACGTCGGCCGGTGCCGCCGAGATCGTGATGCTCGAACTGGTGTGTTCCGCCATCGCCGGGGTTCCTCCAGATGCGGGCCGGTGATTAGTCGCTGCGCGTGAAGGCTACCGCGCGCATGACCTGCCGACTTCACGCCCCTCACCACTCCAGGACCCAGGGCTTCCCGGACCCGGCGAAGTGACCGACGTTGACGCATTCGGTGGCGCCCACCCGCATGCGCCGGGCGAGGGGCTGGTGGACGTGTCCGAAGAGGGAGTAGCGGGGCCGGGTGCGGCGGATGGCGTCGAGCAGCGCGCGGCTCCCGCGCTCGAAGCGGCGCGCGACGGTGTCGTACACCAGCTCCGGCACCTCCGGCGGGATGTGCGTGCACAGGACGTCGACGGCGCCGAGTGCCTCGATCTTCGCGGCGTACTCCTCGTCGGAGATCTCGAAGGGCGTGTTCATGGGCGTGCGCAGGCCCCCGCCGACGAACCCGAAGGTACGGCCGCCGATCTCGGCGACCTCGCCGTCGAGGACGGTGGTGCCGGGAGCGGCGTACTCCTTCCAGAGCGCGGGCATGTCGACGTTGCCGTAGGTGGCGTACGTCGGGGTCGGGAACGCGGCGAAGAGGTCGGCGTACTGCCTGCGCACGGCGTCCTCGATGACGGTGGCGCGGTCGCCGTCGACGGTGGACCAGAGCTGCCGGCCGAGGTCACGCGCCTCGTCGAAGCGGCGGGCGGTGCGCAGGGCGACGAGCCGGGCGGCGTTCTGGGCGCCGAAGAGGTCGGGGAAGATGCCGCGCGAGTGGTCGGCGTAGTCGAGGAAGAGGATCAGGTCGCCCAGACAGACGAGCGCGTCGGCGCCCTCCCCGGCGTGCGCGAGGTCGTGCGCGTTGCCGTGGACGTCACTCACCACGTGGATGCGTGTGGATGCCATGACGATCAAGGGTAGGCGGGGACGCGGCGGGTGAACAGTGACGTCCGCGACCGCCGTTACTGGCCGGTCAGTAAGTCTGTGGACTACCGTACGCAGAGCAGTACCGAAGATGTGTGACGCAGCGAACATCTCAGCCGGACCCCCTGTCGAAGTCGCCATACCGACCGGTAACGTCCGGGCAGTCCACCGAGCCTTGGACCGTTCCGTCGCATCGCACGACGTCGTGGCGCCGGCGCCCTATGAGGAGCAGCAGTCTTGCGCGAGTTCAGCCTTCCGGCTTTGTACGAGGTCCCTGCGGACGGGAATCTGACCGACATCGTCCGCAGAAACGCCGCGCAGCACCCGGATGTGGCCGTGATCGCCCGCAAGGCGGGCACCGCGTGGCAGGACGTGACGGCCACGGAGTTCCTCGCCGAGGTGCACGCCGCGGCGAAGGGCCTGATCGCGGCCGGGGTCCGGCCGGGCGACCGGGTGGCCCTGATGTCGCGCACCCGGTACGAGTGGACGCTGCTGGACTTCGCGATCTGGAGCGCAGGCGCGGTCACGGTCCCGGTGTACGAGACCAGCTCGCCGGAGCAGATCGGCTGGATCCTCTCCGACTCGGGCGCGACGGCCTGCGTCGTCGAGCTGGAGTCGCACGCGGCGGCCGTCGAGTCGGTGCGCGCGTCGCTGCCGGAGCTGAAGCACGTCTGGCAGATCGAGGCGGGCGGCGTCGAGGAGCTGGGCCGGCTCGGCCGGGACGTGACGGACGAGACGCTCGACGAGCGCAGCGCGCAGGCGAAGGCCGACGACCCGGCGACGATCGTCTACACCTCGGGGACCACCGGCAGACCCAAGGGCTGTGTGCTCACGCACCGCAGCTTCTTCGCGGAGTGCGGGAACGTCGTCGAGCGGCTGCGCCCCCTGTTCCGCACCGGCGAGTGCAGCGTCCTGCTGTTCCTGCCGCTGGCGCACGTCTTCGGGCGGCTCGTGCAGATCGCGCCGATGATGGCGCCGATCAAGCTGGGCAACCTCCCGGACATCAAGAACCTCACGGACGAGCTGGCCTCGTTCAAGCCGACGCTGATCCTGGGCGTGCCGCGCGTCTTCGAGAAGGTCTACAACTCGGCGCGCGCGAAGGCGCAGGCCGACGGCAAGGGCGCGATCTTCGACAAGGCCGCCGACACGGCGATCGCCTACAGCAAGGCCCTGGACCTGCCGTCGGGTCCGTCGCTCGGGCTGAAGATCAAGCACAAGGTGTTCGACAAGCTCGTCTACAACAAGCTGCGCGCGGTCCTGGGCGGCCGGGGCGAGTACGCGATCTCCGGCGGCGCCCCGCTCGGCGAGCGGCTCGGCCACTTCTTCCGGGGCATCGGCTTCACGGTCCTGGAGGGCTACGGCCTCACCGAGTCCTGCGCGGCGACGGCGTTCAACCCGTGGGACCGGCAGAAGATCGGTACGGTCGGCCAGCCGCTGCCCGGCTCGGTCGTCAGGATCGCGGACGACGGCGAGGTGCTGCTGCACGGCGAGCACCTCTTCAAGGAGTACTGGAACAACCCGGCGGCGACCGCCGAGGCGCTGGCCGACAACTGGTTCCACACCGGGGACATCGGCACCCTCGACGAGGACGGCTACCTCTCCATCACCGGCCGCAAGAAGGAGATCATCGTCACGGCGGGCGGCAAGAACGTCGCCCCGGCGGTGATCGAGGACCGCATCCGGGCGCACGCGCTGGTCGCCGAGTGCATGGTCGTCGGGGACGGCCGGCCGTTCGTGGCGGCGCTCGTCACCATCGACGACGAGTTCCTGGGCCGCTGGGCCAGTGAGCACGGCAAGCCGGCGGGCGCCACCGCGGCGTCGCTGCGTGACGACCCGGATCTGCTCGCGGCGATCCAGACGGCGGTCGACGACGGCAACGCCGCGGTGTCGAAAGCGGAATCGGTGCGGAAGTTCCGCATTCTCTCCTCCCAGTTCACGGAGGACTCGGGTCACCTCACGCCCTCGCTGAAGCTCAAGCGGAACGTGGTGGCGAAGGACTACGCGGCCGAGATCGAGGCCCTGTACGCGAAGTAGCCTTTCCCTTCAGGGCAGTTCATGGCGCGGTGTCCTCCACGAGGACCCGCGCCATCGTCCGTTCGGCGAGCGCGGTGATCGTGACGAACGGGTTCACGCCGATGTTGCCGGGCACGAGCGAGCCGTCGGTGACGTACAGGCGTGAATACCCCTTCACGCGGCCGTAGTCGTCGGTCGCCTTCCCCAGCACGCAGCCGCCCAGAGGGTGGTAGCAGAAGTCGTCCGCGAAGACCTTGCTGGGCGTGCCAAACAGGTCGTAGCGGTAGATCGTCGCGTTCGCCGCGTTGATCCGGTCGAACAGCTTCTTCGCCATCGCCACCGACACCGCGCTCTGGGCGGCGCTCCAACTCAGGCCCAGCGCGCCGTTGTCGTACGTCAGCCTCGCGCGTTCCGGGTTCTTCGTGATCGCCAGGTAGAGGCTCACCCAGTTCTCGAGTCCCGTGGGCAGCGGGGCCATTTCGGCGAACACCGGGTTGTCGGTGTTGGCCCAGTCGTCGATGCCCATGACCGGCATCGTGGACTGGTTGGCGCCGGTCGTGTCCCACAGGTGGTTGGCGCGGCCCAGCATGACGTTGCCGTTGGTGCCCCAGCCGGCGCCCACGCTCGCGTCCAGGGCGGGGAGGGTGCCCGACTGGCGTGCCTTGACGAGGAGTTCGGTGGTGCCGAGGCTGCCGCCGCCGAGGAAGAGGTAGGCGCAGCCGTACTGTCTCGTCTCGACGACCGTGCCCGTGTCGTCGATGCGGGCCGTGCTGAGGAGCCAACTCCCGTCGCTCGCGCGGCTGATGGCGGTGACCTTCTCCATCGTGTGGATGGTGACGTTGCCCGTGCCGAGCGCGGAGGCGAGGTACGTCTTGTCGAGGCTGCGCTTGCCGTGGTTGTTGCCGTAGATGACCTCCTGGCCCAGCGCCGACTTCGTCGCCGTGCCCGCGGCCTCCTTCCGCATGTACGTGAAGTCGTACACGCTGGGTACGAAGGTCGTTCTGAGGCCCGTGTTCGTCGCCGCCTTCCTCGATGTGCGGCTGAACCTGTACCACTCCGTCGACTCGAACCAGGTCGGGTCGATCGTGTTGACGCCGAGCATCCGGCGGGCCCTCGGGAAGTACGTGCCGTACATCTCCGTCGCGTCGACCGTGGGGAACTGCTCGGTGAAGTACGCCCGGTCGGGGGTGACCGCCATGGAGCCGTTCACGAGGGAGCCGCCGCCGACGCCTCTGCCGACGTACACCGACATGTCCGCGAACTTCACGCGGTCCAGGACTCCGGGGTAGGAGGTGATGTCCCTGTTCACGACATCCAGCCACAGGAAGCTCGCGAGGGGGGCCTCAGTGCGGGTCCTGAACCACATCGAGCGCTTGTCCGGATTCGCCGTGTTGCAGAAGACCTTGCCGTCCGCTCCGGCCGTGTTCCAGGCGCGGCCCATTTCGAGGACGAGGGTACGGATGCCGGCCTGCGCGAGCCGCAGCGCGGCGACCGCTCCGCCGTAGCCCGAACCGACCACGATCGCCGGGGAGTTGTCGATGGCCTCGGGTTCTTCGGCGTGCGCGGACTGGAGGGAGATGCGGGTGAGGCCGAGAGTGGCGGCCGTCTGGAGGGCGGCCATGCCGAGGATCTGGCGTCTACTGAGCTGACGTTGCGTCAGATGTGCTGTCATATGCGGAGCATGGGGGGAATGGCGGGTTCCTGCTAGAGAAGCGTCCTCAACTTTTCCGCCAAGAGGTCCCAACGCCACTTCTCCTCGACCCACTTGCGCCCCCGCTCCCCCATCCGCCGCCTCAACTCCCCGTCACCCAGCAGCGTGACGATCCGCTCGGCCGTCTCCTCGACCGACTCGCCGCGTACGACCCAGCCGGTCTCACCGTCCAGGACCGCGTCCGGCGCGCCCCCCGAGTCCCCCGCCACCACGGGCAGTCCCGTCGCCGACGCCTCCAGGTACACGATCCCCAGGCCCTCGACGTCGAGGCCGCCCCGCCGCGTCCGGCACGGCATCGCGAAGACGTCCCCGGCGCCGTAGTGGGCGGGCAGTTCCTCCCACGGGACGGAACCCGTGAAGCGCACCGAGTCCTCGACTCCCGTCTCCCGGGCCAGCTTTCGCAGCTCGCCCGCGTAGGGGCCGCCCCCCACGATCAGCAGCACCGCCTCCGGCTCGGCCTTCAGGATGCCCGGCATCGCCCTGATCAGCGTGTCCTGGCCCTTGCGCGGCACGAGCCGCGACACGCACACCACGACCGGACGGTCCGTCAGCCCGAGCCGTGCCCGGACCTCCGTCCCCCCCGACCCCGGATGGAACGTCTTCTCGTCCACCCCCGGCGGCAGTTGGACCATCCGCGCCGCCGCCTCCGCCGACAGCGCCCCGGCGATCCGCGACCGCGTGTACTCGCCCAGATAGGTGACCGTGTCCGTCGCGTCCCCGATCCGCCGCAACAGCCCCCGGGCGACCGGCAGTTGGGCCCACCCCGCCTCGTGCCCGTGGGTCGTGGCGACGAGCCTGCGCGCGCCCGCCCTCCGCAGCGCCGGCGCCATCAGGCCCAGCGGAGCCGCCGCGCCGAACCACACGGACGTGCACCCGTGCTCGCGCAGCAACGACACCGCCCGCCGCGTCGCCCCCGGCGTCGGCAGCAGCATCGTCGTACGGTCCCGGACGACCGTGAAGGGCTGCTCGGCGTCGAAGGCGGCGGTCGCCTCGACGCCCTCGCGGCCACGCTTCCACGTGGACGCGTAGACGACGAGGTCGGCGGGGTCGAGACGCAGCGCCATGTTGTGGAGGAACGCCTGGATGCCACCGGGCCGGGGCGGGAAGTCGTTGGTCACGATGAGGGTCTTGTGCATCGCGGCCGACTGTAACGGACCGGCTCCCCGGCCCCGCTTCGTGGCTCTCCCACAGTCCCGCGGTGCAGGATGTGCCCCACATGCCGATCTTGGACGAATTCTGGACGAACAGGGGCAAAGGTGAAGACGACGCCGTTGACCGGACCGCTGGTCACCTGGGGTGTCACCCGGCTGTTCCTGCTCCTGTCCGTGTACGGGATCCTCCCCTTCCCGGGCCCCGACGTGACGACGGACGTCTCGGTGATCTACCGGGCCTGGTACGAGATCCTGCGCACCGGCACGTTCCCCCCGCACGACGTCACCTGGCAGTACCCGCCCGCCGCCGCGCTCCCGATCCTCGCCCCCGCCCTGCTCCCGTTCCTCGACTACGCGTCCGCGTTCTTCCTCCTGGCCTTCGCCGCCGACCTGGCCGTCCTGACGCTGCTCCTGAACGCCGCGCACCGCCCCGGCCGCACCCGGAGAGGCGTGTGGGTGTGGGTCGCCGGCGTCCCCCTCCTCGGCCCGACGGTCTACTCGCGGTACGACATCCTGGTGACCGCCGTGGCGGTGGCCGCCCTCGTCGCGGGCGCCCGGCGCCCCCGCGTGATGGGCGCGCTGATCGGCTTCGGCGCCCTCCTGAAGGTGTGGCCGGCCCTGCTGCTGGCCGGGGTCGCCCGGCGCGGGACATGGCTCGCGGCAGCCCTCACCACCGCCCTCCTCCTCGCCGCGAGCGCCTTCGTCCCCGGCGCCTTCTCCTTCGTCACCTCCCAGCGCGACCGGGGCACGGAGGTCGAGTCGCTGGGCGCGCTGGTCTTCCACGTGGCCCGGCACTTCGGCTGGCACGGCGAGGTCCGCTTCGTCTACGGCTCCCTGGAGTTCACCGGCCCCGGCGTCGAAGCGGTGAGCACGGCCGCCCTGTTCCTGACGTCCGTGGCCTTCGGCTGGCTCCTGCTGTGGCGGCTCATGGCCCGCCGCTACTCGGTCCACACCCCGGCGGACGCGGCCTTCACCGCCGTCCTCCTCTTCACGCTGTCCAGCCGGGTGATCAGCCCGCAGTACCTGGTCTGGCTGATCGGTACGGCGGCCGTCTGCCTCTGCTTCCGGGGCAGCCGCATGGGCCTCCCGGCGACACTGACGCTGGTCGCGGCGGGCGTCACGGTGGCCGAGTTCCCGGTCCGTTTCGACGACGTCGTCGAGAGCACCCCCCTCGGCATCGCCCTCCTCCTCATCCGCAACGGCCTCCTCATCACCGCCGCCCTCACCGCCTGCGCCCGCCTGTGGCGCTCGACCTCACCCCGCCCAAAGCCACTCCCGCTCCCGGCCCAGCCGACCCGAGCGAAAGTCCCCTCCTGAACAACAGACCCCCCTGCACGGCCATCGCCCCGGCCAGCGCGGCACAGACGCCGGCCAGCCCGAACCCCGACAGCCCGTACACCAAGGGCAGTTGAACGGCCGTCCCAACGACAGTCACCCCCACGGTCCCGCCCCCGCCCGCCTCGAACACCCCGCCCAGCGCGATGACCCCGGCCATCAGCACGAGGTACGGCCCGACGCAGCGCAGGAACAGAACACCGTCCGCCGCGACCTCCTCCCCCGCCCCGAACGCGGCCATGATCCAGGGCGCCCCGACCGCGAACACCCCAGCGGCCACGACCCCCACCGCTCCGGCGACCTTCACCGCCGCCCGCCCGGTCGCCCTCGCCTCACCGGTGTACGCCGTGTGGATCGCGGCGGCCTGCCGTACCGCGTAGAACGCCATCGTCGCGACGTACAGCACCTTGTACGCGATCCCGTACGCGGCCACCGCCGTCACCCCGATCCGCGCGACGACGGCGACGAGGACGAGGCCGCCGGTCTGCCGGACGGTGAAGTCGAGGGCCATGGGGAGCCCTACGGCGAGAACGCGCCGGGGTGCGGCACCCGCCCCCGAGGGGGCCTTGCGGCGCAGGACGACCAGCCCCGCCCCGAGCGCCACACACCGGCACAGCACGGTTGACGCGCCGGCGGCTGGAGTTCCTGGAGGTGCCGACGAGCTTCTTCTACGAGGGTGAGGTGGGGGTGCGGGCCGAGGACACCGGGGATCTGTTCCGTTCGGGGATGCTGAGGGTGGCGCGGGCTACGAGGGAGGCGGAGAGGGGGTGGCTGCGGGAGGCGCTGGGGGAGTTGGGAGGGGCGTGAGCTTCAGCGGCGTACGGAGGGGCGTACCAAGCGGCGTGCGCAAGGGGCGTGCGACTCAGCTCGCCAGTTGTTCCTTCACGTACGTCCGCCAGTCCTGCGTGAACTCCTCCAGCGTCACCCCCAGGACGCTCCCCAGGGCCCCTTCCACCGCCCCGGCCCGCTTTCCGTGGGCCCCGACGGCCTTGTAGAACGCGTCGAGCCTCTCCTCACCCCACCGCCCGGCGATCATCCGGCACGCCAGCCAGCCGCCCTCGTACGCCTGGGCCAGACGGGTGGCGTCGCCGCCGAAGCCGAAGTCGGAGTCGGCGGGCAGCGCGGCGGGAACGTGGCCTTCGTCGACGGCGCTCTGGAGCTCGGGGGCGGCCTGGTCCGGCGTACGGTCGGTCCCCCGGTACCCGACCCAGTCCGCGTACCCCTCGGACAGCCACAGGGGGGTCGCCGCGTTGGTGTGGGCGCGGGTCGCGACGTGGGTGGTCTCGTGCGTGAGCACGACCTGCCGGCCGACCTCGCCGAGCATCCCGTACGCCTCCGGGTTGACGACGATCCGGTCGGCGGGCGCACGCCCCCCGGTCTCGCCGGTGGTGACGGCCGCGATCCCCCGGTACGAGTCGACGGACGACCCCAGCAGCCCGGCCATGCCCTCCAGCGAGGCCGGCACCACGACGACGACCTTCCGCGCCCAGCCGGTCCCCCAGGCGTCGGACACGGCGGGCACGGCCCGGTCGGCGAGATCGGCGAAGCTCCGCAGCCGGTCGCCGGACTCCCCCACCCCCAGCACCAGACTGTGCGTCCCCCGCACGACACTCACCCGCCCCTGGTCCCACAGCTGCTCCCCGGCCCCGTCCCCCGGTCCCTCCGACACCACCGACCACACACCCCCCGCGTCCCGCCCCAGCCGCACCACCCGCTCGGCGACGACAGGCACGGAGTCGTACCCCTGGACCCGATAACTGAGCTGCACATCGGCGGTGGCCCGATCCCCGGCGGCGTCGACGGACCCCAGCCGGTACGACCACTGCGCGAACGGAACGTCGTACGTGTTCCCCTCCCGCCCCAGCACCACGGAGGCCCGCCGATCAAGAGCGGCCTGCACCTCGGCCCGAGTGGAACTCCCCCCACCGCCGCCGCTGCATCCCACCGCAAGCAGACACAGGGCTATCGCCCCCGACCACAGCACCCGCCTCGCACCAGCCATCGGAACGATCGTACGGGCGACGGCAAGAAGGCGAATCCGCAGGGCCTACGGCCTGGTGACCGAGGACACCGGCATCATCCCCACCGGGTCGTACCGGACCGGCGCGCCCGGATACGGCGCGTGGATCACCTGGCCGTTCCCGACGTACATGCCCACATGGCTCGCGTCGGACCGATAGGTCACGATGTCCCCCGGCTGGGCCTGCGACAGCGGCACCCGCCGCCCGGCATGGGCCTGTGCCTGGGAGGTCCGCGGCAGCGAGACGCCCGCCTGGCCGTAGGACCACTGCATGAGCCCGGAGCAGTCGAACCCGGAGGGCCCGCTGGCCCCCCACACGTAGGGCCGCCCCAGCGCGGAGCGCGCCGCCGCCACCGCCGCCGCGGCACGGGCCGAGGACGCCTGGCCGCCGCCGAGGAAGGGCATGTCCTCGCGGCCGGACCGGGAGACACGGTCGTAGTCGGCGCGTTCGGACGGCGAGAGGGCGTTCAGCAGCTCCCGGGCCCGCGCGAGCTTCCGTTCGACCGTCCGTTTGTGGGACGCGACGGCCCTGCGGCTCTTCTCCAGCTCCCCGAGCTTCCCGGCCGCCTCGGCCCGCTCCTGGGCCAGCTCCCGCATGGCGAACTGGAGTTCACGCAGCTGCCCGGCCTGGTGGACGGTGAGCCGGTCGAGGGTGGCGGCCTTGTCGAGGTACTCGTCGGGATCGTCGGAGAAGAGGAGCGCGATGGAGGGATCGAGCCCACCGGCCCGGTACTGCGCCCCGGCGAGCGCGCCGAGCCGCTCCCGCATGGAGTTGATCCGCTCCTGCTGCCTGGCGATGGCGTCCTGCGCGCCGCTGACCTCGTGACGCAGCCGGTCGGCCCGCTCGTCGGCCTTGTTGTACGCCTCGGTGGCCTGCTCGGCCTCGGTGTACAGCCGGTCGACCTCGGCCCGGGTGTCGCCGGAGGGCGCGGCGTGGGCGGCGGGGACCACCCCCAGGGCAGCCGCCGCGGCGGACAGCGCGCACAGCGCCGCACCCGCCCCCCTGTTGAACCCGGACGCCGGTGCAACGCTGCGATGGGACCCCACGGGAAGCCGCACTCCTTCCGCTGACGGACGAGGAAACGCGGCAGACAGTAGCCCCGGGGGAAGGGGGTGCTCAAAGACCCGGACCGGACACGGACGGTGACGTCCCGGCCCAGACGCAGGTCATGGCCGGGACGGACGGTCAGCGAGGAGGCCGGGAATCCACTCGTTCGGGGGGCTGTGCGTCGGGGTGTGTCGCACGGCTCGCGGCGTCAGATGCGGACGCCGAACATGAACGGCCCGCCGATGGTGCTCATCGACTCGTACCGTACGACGGTCCCGGTGCGCGGCGCGTGGATGACGGTGTCGTTGCCCGCGTACAGCGCGACGTGGTGGAGGTCGTTGAAGAAGATCACGAGGTCGCCGACGCGCAGGTCGTTGACGTTGTAGATCCGGGTCCCGGCGTTGGCCTGGGACTCGGAGGTGCGCGGGATGGTGACGCCGGCCTGCGCGTAGGCCCAGGAGGTGAGCCCGGAGCAGTCGAACGTGGCCATACCGGCCGTGCCGAAGCTGTACGGCTTGCCGAGCTGGGACTGCGCGGCGGCGAACGCGGCGGCGGCGCGGCCGGACCCGGCGGGGACGTTCCCGAGGTCGACGCGCTCACCGGCGTCCCGGCTGGCGCGGGTCTCCTGCTCGTTCAGCGCGGCCTTCTCGGCGGCGGTGAGGGAGTTGAGGAGCTTCTGCGCGTCGGAGAGCTTGCCCTGCACCTCGCGCTTCTTCTTGGCGAGCTGGGCGCGGGTCGAGGAGAGGTCGGCGAGCTTCTCGGAGGCTTCGGCGCGCTGCTGGGCGAGCTGGCGCTGCTTCTCCTGGATCTTCTTCAGCGCCTCGACCTGCTGGGCGCTGAGCTGGTCCTGGGTGGAGGCGCGGTCCAGGAAGCTGTCCGGGTCGGAGGAGAGGAAGAGCTGGACGGAGGCGTCGATGTTCCCCGTGCGGTACTGGGCGGCAGCCGCCAGGCCTATGGAGTCGCGCAGCTTGTTCAGCTCGTCCTGGCCACGGGCGACGTTGTCCTGGATGGTGGAGATCTCCTTCTGGAGCTTCCCCGCCTTCTCCTCGGCGCCGTTCATGGCCTCGGTGGCCTGCTCGGCCTCCTCGTAGAGCTTGTCGACCTTCGACTTGACCTCGTCCTTCGTCGGCTTCTCGCTCGGTGCCGCGTTCGCGGAGTTGGCGCTGAGGGCGACGGCCGCGGCAGCCGCGGTGGTCAGCAGCGTCACGCGGGTGCGGGACGGCGGCTTGGGTCGACGGTGGGACGCCACGGAGACGGGCTCCTTCTCTCGCGCGGAGGTTCGAACCGTGACCCTAGTGACACAAGTGTGATCAGTTCAAATCCCGTGGCGTAAAAAAGCGGTCGCGCAACGCATAATTTGCCTTCAACCAACAAGCAGTGACGCCGACTTGACCCTGCGTACAGGCAGCGGGCTCAGGACAGCCGCTTCAGCAGCATCGCCGAAGCCACCGGCCGCGCCCCGGCCTTGGCGACGCCGTCGGCCACCTCCCGGTCGGTGGAGGCGACGATGACGGGTCTGCCGGGCGGCTCGGCGCGCACCAGCTGGCGGATGAGTTCGTCGGCGGTGACGCCGGGTTTCGAGAACAGGACGCGGACGCCCCGGGGCGGTGCGAGCAGGACGGGCGCGGCGAGTTCGGCGCCGTCGAAGACGCAGGTCACCTCGGCGCCGGTCTGCGCGGCGAGCGCGGAGAGCTGGCCGAGCAGGCGCAGCCGCTGCTTCTCCAGCGGCATCTGGGGGTAGCCGGTCTTGGTGACGTTGTAGCCGTCGACCACCAGGTGCGCCTGGGGCAGCGCGAGCAGCTGATCGAGAATGGCCGGATCGTGCTCCGACAGGGCGCGCGCGGCGATGTCCTTCGGCGTCATCCGGCCGGGTTCGACGGCGTCGACGGTCTCGGCGGGCCGTACGGAGACGGGGGGCAGGGCGAGTTCGCGGCGCAGGCCCTGGGTGGCTTCGAGGACGGTGTCCAGCAGGAGCCGTACGCGCATGTCCTCGACGCTGCGGCCCTCGCGGGCGGCGCGGCGGCTGGCCTCCAGGGCGGCCTCGACCTCGCCGAGCCGCGCCTTGAGGCGCCGCGTCTCGCTCTCGGCGGCGGAGACCTGGGTGCCCGCCTCGGCGCGTACGGCCTCGATCTCGCCCTGGAGCTTGCGCTGGGCGGCCTCGCCGCGCTTGACGTCGCTGAGGGCGGAGCGCAGCTTGCGGTGCGCGGCCTCCGCCTCCCGCCGGGCGGCGTCGAGTTCCTGGCGCAGGCGCTCGGTCTCGGTCTTGACCTGGCCCTGGGCGTGCGCCAACTCCGCGCGCAGGCGCTCCAGTTCGGCGCGGCTCTCCTCGTCGGCGCGTTCGGCGTCGGCGCGCTGGGCCTCCTCGCCGGCGGCGGTGACGAGCTTGACCCAGCCGGTGGGGCGCAGCACGTAGGCCGCCGCCGCCACGTCCAGCGGGTCGGCGGCCGGGGGCGGCGAACCGGAGTCGAGGGCGCCGGTGAGTTCCGGCTGGGCCTCTCTGAGCTTCTCCCCGATGCGCTGGCGGAACAGCGCGTCGGTCTCCAGCGCTGAGGCCATCGCGTTGCCGGCGAACTTGGTCCGGCGGTTCGGCGCGAACCGGGCGTACTGCCGCAGCTGTGCGGGCAGTTCGCCGAGGGTCAGGCCGCCGAAGCCGTCCGACACGATCTGCACGACCCTGCGGCGCACCCCGTCGGGCAGGGGGCGGTCGAGCACCTCGGCGGCGCCGTCGCCCGGCTCGCCCGTGGTCTCCGCCATCCGTCACACCCCACTTGCCGTGCGGGGCCGCTCCCTCTCAGGAGTCGGCGCCCGGCCTGTCCACGAGTTCCACCGAATCGACTGCGTTGCACCAGCGGCAGCGCACCGACTCGATGGTCTCACTGACCACCTCGCGCTCCTCGACCTTCGGCTCTCCGGCCAGGTCGAGGTGGACGTACTCGACGACCTTCGAGGAACGGGTCACGTCGAACCGGGTGAGGTTTCCGCAGAGGGTGCAGCGCCACCGGGTGGTGGCGGTCGGCAGGGTAACCGGCATCGGAACCGTCCGCTCCTTTTCTGGGCCGTGCGCCGGGGGCGTGCCCCGGTGCGTGTGGCCGTAACCCTACGGCCTGGCGGGGACCCGCCGCCCGCCTGTCCGCGACGGCGAGGCGATATGGGCCGTTGTATCCGGTTGCGTCATGCTCTGTAGCCATGATCGACAGGTGGCGACCCGCCGCACCGGTGACGTACGGGCTGATCGCGCTGTGCTGCGCCGTCTTCGTCCTCGGGCCCGCGTCGGGGCTGAATCCCTCGTACGGCTCCGGCGAGGCGCTCGTCGCGGCGCAGCGGGCGTACTACCACCGCTGGGGGGTCGTGCCCGCCGACCTCTTCGAGGGGTCGGCGCGGGCCGCGCTCACCCCGCTGACCGCCCTGTTCGTGCACGGCGGCTGGGTCCATCTGCTCGGCAACATGCTCTTCCTCTACGTCTTCGGGGCGATGACCGAGGAACGCATGGGGCGCGTGGAGTTCACCCTCTTCTACACCGGCTGCGGCTGCCTCGCCCTCCTGGGGTACGCGGCTGCCCACGCCGGCTCCGCACAGTCCCTCGTGGGGGCGTCCGGAGCGATCTCGGCCGTCCTCGGGGCCTTCCTCTACCTCTTCCCCCGGGCGCGCGTCACCAGTCTCCTGCCGTTCCTCTTCTTCCTCCCCCTGCGCTTCCCCGCCTGGCTGGTCCTCCCCTTCTGGGCGGCCCTCCAGTGGCTCGCCGCGAACCACGCCTCCGACGGCCCCGGCGTCGCCTACCTCGCCCACGTCGTCGGCTTCACGCTGGGGTTCCTGTACGCGTGGGCGCGATTCACCCGTACGACTACAGTTGGGGCCGCCTCTGTACCCGCCCCCGAGGGAGAGAACCAGCCGTGATCACCGCGATCGTCCTGATCAAGACCAGCGTGGACCGGATTCCGGAGATCGCCGAGGAGATCGCCTCCCTGGAGAGCGTCAGCGAGGTGTTCTCGGTGACCGGGACGTACGACCTCGTCGCGATGGTCCGGGTGCGGGAGCACGAGGACCTGGCCGACGTCATCCCCGGCCGGATCAGCAAGATCCCCGGCGTGGAGGCGACGGACACGCACGTCGCGTTCCGCACGTACTCCCAGCACGACCTGGAGGCCGCGTTCGCGATCGGCCTCGACTCGTAATCAGGCGTTGGCCGGCACGCAGCGGCCGTTCTCCGTGCGGTACGTCAACTTCGCGCCCAGCGTCACCAGTTCGCGTACCGCCTTGACGAAGCGGTCCACGTGCTCGTCGGGCGTGCCCGCGCCGAAGCTCACCCGGATCGCGTTCAGGGACGTCGCCTCGCCGCACTCCCCCGCCCGCGTCGCCGTCGCGCCCAGCAGGTGGTTGACGAGGGGGTGCGCGCAGAACAGGCCGTCGCGCACGCCGATGCCGTACTCCGCGGAGAGGGCGGCGGCGAAGTGGGAGCTGTTCCAGCCGTCGACCACGAAGGAGAGGACGCCCACGCGGGGGGCGTCGTCGCCGAAGAGGGACAGGACGCGGACCTGGGGGACGTCCGCGAGGCCCGCGCGGACCTTGGCGATCAGGTGGCGCTCACGGGCGACGAGGTTGCCGAAGCCCTCCTCCGTCAGCGCCTTGCACGCGGACGCGATGGCGTAGGCGCCGATCACGTTCGGTGAGCCGGCCTCGTGGCGGGCCGCGTTCTCGTGCCACTCCACCTCGACCGAGCCGTCCGCCGCGCGGCTCACCCTGCGGCTGGCGCCGCCGCCCGCGAGGTACGGCTCCGCCGCGCGCAGCCAGTCCGTACGGCCCGCGAGGACGCCCGCGCCGAACGGGGCGTACAGCTTGTGGCCGGAGAACGCGACCCAGTCGACGTCCAGGTCCTTCACCGACACCGGGTGGTGCGGGGCGAGCTGCGCCGCGTCCAGGACGATCCGCGCGCCGTGCGCGTGCGCCGTCGCCGTCAGCTCACGGACCGGCCACAGCTCGCCGGTGACGTTCGAGGCGCCGGTCACGCAGACGAGGGCGGGCGCCGAGGTGTCCCGCGCGGCGAGGGCCCGGCCGAGCGTCGCCACCGCGTCCTCGGGGGTGCGGGGGGCGTCCAGGTACTTCACGTCCCGGTGCTGCCAGGGGAGCAGCGACGCGTGGTGCTCCGTCTCGAAGACGTACACCTGGCAGTTCGCGGGGACCGCGCGGGCCAGCAGGTTCAGGGAGTCCGTCGTCGAGCGCGTGAAGACCAGCTCGTCGTCCTCGCGGCAGTCCAGGAACTCCGCGACCGTCCTGCGCGCGGCCTCGAAGAGGTCCGTGGAGAGCTGGGAGAGGTAGCCGGCGCCCCGGTGGACACTGCCGTAGTACGGGGCGTACGCGGCGACGTCGTCCCACACACGCTGAAGCGCCGGGGCGCTGGCCGCGTAGTCGAGGGCCGCGTACGTGACCTCGCCGCCGGTGACCAGGGGGACGGTGACGTCTCGGCCCAGGACGTCCAGGGGGGCGCAGACGGGCTGAACGGGGGCAAGGGTGACGGACACTGCACAACTCCTCGACGACCAGGACCCCCGGCGTCAGGAGGGTCCGCGCTTGCCGAGGACCTCGCTGCCCACGGCCTGGTCTTCACCCGGGGCACCCCGCCACGGACGGAGGGTTGCCGGACAGTCGGCCGGGGCCTCATGACTGTCACTCATGACCTGGTTCAGAAAGTAGATGAAGTGATCGCGGAGGCGCAAGTTCTGTCCGGATCGCGGAACACCTACTCGTTCGTCGCCATCACCCAGCGGTCCAGCGTCCTCTTCGCCGACCCCGAGTCGATCGACTCCGCCGCCTTCGCCATGCCGTCCCGGAGCTGGCCGGCGAGGGTGCCCGTGCCCGGGTTGAGGGCCACCAGAGCCGCCGCCGAGTTGAGAAGGACCGCGTCCCGGACGGGGCCCTGCTCGCCGTTCAGCAGGTTGCGGGCCACCTCGGCGTTGTACGAGGGGTCGCCGCCCCGCAGGGCCTCGATGGGGACCAGGTCGATGCCCACGTCCCGGGGGTCGAAGGTTTCCTCCGTGACCTTGCCGTCGCGGACCACCCAGACCCGGGACGTCGCCGTGGTCGTCAGTTCGTCCAGGCCGTCGTCCCCCCGGAAGACCAGGGAGGAGTTGCCCCGGTCCGCCAGGACGCCCGCGATCATGGGGGCCATGCGGGGGTCGGCCACGCCCACCGCCTGGGACTTCACGCGCGCCGGGTTCGTGAGGGGGCCGAGCGCGTTGAAGACCGTGCGGATGCCCAACTGCCCGCGCGCGGCGGCGACATGACGCAGCGCCGGGTGGAACTTGACGGCGAAGCAGAACGTGATGCCCGCCAGCTCGGCGACCTCCGCGACCCGCTTGGGCGTCAGCTCCAGGTTGACGCCGAGCTTCTCCAGGACGTCCGAGGCGCCCGACGACGAGGACGCCGCCCTGTTGCCGTGCTTGACGACCTTCGCGCCCGTGCCGGCGACGACCAGCGCCGACATCGTCGAGATGTTGACCGTCTTCGCGCCGTCCCCGCCGGTCCCGACGATGTCGACCGTACGGCCGGACACCTCGATCGTGTTGGCGTGCTCGTACATCGCCCGCACGACCCCGGTGATCTCCTCGACCGTCTCCCCCTTGGCCCGCAACGCCACCACGAACCCGGCGATCTGCGCGTCCGTGGCCTCGCCGCGCATGATGCGGTCCATGGCCCAGGCGGTCGCGTCGGCGCTCTGATCGTGCCCGGAGAGCAGCGCGTTGAGGACGGAGGGCCAGGAACGGCCCGCCGCGGTGTCGCCTCCAGCGGGGGTCACAGCGCTCATGAAGCCGCTCCTGAGAGTCGTAGGGAAAGTCTCTGCACACCCTATCCAGCCACGGGCAGCGCGAAGGCCCCGTCCGGGGTTCGGACGGGGCCTTCTGTGGCGTTACAGCTGACTGGCTGGGATCAGTGGTGGCCGTGGCCGCTCGTGATCTCCTTGTACTCCTCGACGGTCGGCTTGGCGATCTGGCTGTCCTCGCCGTAGTACGACTCGCTGAGCTTGGCGCGGAGCTTCTCCGAGCCCTTGACCTTGCGCTTGACCCCGTTCTCGTCGGTGGTCGCGCCGATCGCGACGGGCTCGTACTGCTCGTGCGCGGTGAGCGTGTGCAGCTGCTCCTGGCTGAGCGGCTCGTGGATCTCGATGAACTCACCGTGCGGGAGCCGCTTGATCGTGCCGGTCTCGCGCCCGTGCAGCACCTTGTCCTTGTCGCGGCGCTGGAGGCCGAGGCAGATCCGCTTGGTGACGATGAACGCGAGGACGGGGAGGACGAAGAAGCCGATCCGGACGAACCAGGTGATCGCGTTGATGGAGAGGTGGAAGTGGGTGGCCCAGAGGTCGTTCCCACCGCCGATCAGCATCACGAAGTACGCGGTCAGCCAGGCCACACCGAACCCGGTGCGGGTCGGGGTGTTGCGCGGCCGGTCCAGGATGTGGTGTTCGCGCTTGTCGCCGGTGACCCAGGCTTCGATGAAGGGGTAGACGGCGATGGCGACGAGCACCAGCGGGAAGATCACGATCGGGATGAACACGCCCAGGACGAGCGTGTGGCCCGCGAAGTTGATCTCCCAGCCCGGCATCACACGGACGAGACCCTCGGCGAAGCCCATGTACCAGTCGGGCTGGGCGCCGGTCGACACCTGGTCGGGCCGGTAGGGGCCGAGCGCCCAGATCGGGTTGATCTGCGCCACGGCCGCGATGACCGCGATGACACCGAAGACCAGGAAGAAGAACCCGCCGGCCTTCGCCATGTACACGGGCAGCAGGGGCATGCCGACGACGTTGTTGTTCGTCTTGCCGGGACCCGCGAACTGCGTGTGCTTGTGGTAGAAGACCAGGATCAGGTGGGCCACCATCAGGCCGAGCATGATGCCCGGCAGCAGCAGGATGTGGACCGAGTAGAAGCGGGCCACGAAGTCGCCGCCGGGGAACTCCCCGCCGAAGATGAAGAACGACAGGTACGTGCCGACCACCGGGATCGACAGCAGCACGCCCTCGATGAACCGCACACCGGTACCCGACAGCAGGTCGTCGGGGAGCGAGTAGCCGGTGAAGCCGGTGAACAGCGACAGCACCAGCAGCAGCCAGCCGAACAGCCAGTTGACCTCGCGCGGCTTGCGGAACGCGCCCGTGAAGAAGACGCGCATCATGTGGATCATCATCGCGGCGACGAAGATCAGCGCCGCCCAGTGGTGGATCTGCCGGATGAGCAGACCGCCGCGCACCTCGAACGAGATGTGCATGGTCGAGGCGAACGCCTCACTCATCAGCTGTCCCTGGAGCGGGACGTAACTGCCGTGGTACTCCACCTCGTTCATCGACGGGTGGAAGAACAGCGTCAGGTACACACCCGTGAGGATGATGATGATGAAGCTGTACATGCAGATCTCGCCCAGCATGAACGACCAGTGGTCGGGGAAGATCTTGCGCATGTTGGCCTTGGCAAGGGAGTAGATCCCGAGCCGGCCGTCGGCCCAGTCGGCGACGCGCTCGCCGGCCGGTGCCTTCCCGCGTTCGCGGGACTCCTCTTTGGTGGTCGTGGTGCTCATCCGCGCTCCCAGAACGAAGGACCGACGGGCTCGTCGAAGTCGCCGAGCGCTTCAAGGTAGCCCTCGTCGTTGACGCCGATGCGCAGCTGCGGCAGGGCGTGGCCGGCGGGGCCGAAGATCACCCGGGCGCCGTCGGAGAGGTCGAAGGTGGACTGGTGGCAGGGGCAGAGCGCGTGGTGCGTCTGCTGCTCGTACAGCGAGATCGGGCAGCCGACGTGGGTGCAGATCTTCGAGTAGGCCACGATGCCGTCGTGCGACCACTCGAGCTCGCGCTTGTCCTTGATGTTCTCCGGCTGGATCCGGATGATCATCAGGGCCGCCTTGGCGATCTCCGTCTGGAACTCGTGGTCGTGCTCCTCCAGGCCCTCGGGCTTGGCGAAGGTCAGCGACCCGACCGCGACGTCCTCGGGGCGCAGCGGCTCGTTCGTGTTCATGTTGACGAGCAGCTTGCCCTTGGCCCACAGCGTGGTGCGCAGCTTGGTGCCGGGCAGCGGGCCGAGGTCGCGCAGCAGGACGACGCCGGAGAGCGGGAACATGGCCAGCGCGCCGAACATCGTGTTGCGGATCAGCTTGCGGCGGCCGAGCGCGGACTCCTTGGCGCCCTGCTTGAAGTCGGCCAGGACCTTGGCCTTGACCTCGGGGGACGCCTCGATCGGGTGGCGCTCGTCGGCGATCTCCACGTCGGACATCAGGGTGCGGGCCCAGTGGACCGCGCCCGCGCCGATGGAGAACAGCGCGACGCCGAGGGTCAGGCCCAGCGCGAAGTTCAGCGCGTTGAGGTGACCGATCGGGAAGACGTAGATCGACTTGTCGTGCGGGATCGCCACGTACGAGGCGATGAAGGCGACGGTCGCCAGCATCGAGACCGTGAACAGCAGGGCGACCGTGCGCTCGGAGCGCTTGGCGGCCCGCTCGTCGATGTCCTGGATGCGGTGCTCGTGGGGCGGGAGACCGGGGTCGGCGAACGGGTTCTGCTCGTCCGCGACGCCTACCGCGCCGTGCGCGTGATCCTGCTCTGCCGGCAGGTTCTCTTCTGGAATGTCTTGGCTACTCATGACTTCTTGGCCTTTGCGGTCCGAGCGGCGACCCAGACGGCGACCGCGACGAGCGCGCCGAGGCCGAAGATCCAGGCGAACAGGCCCTCGCTGACCGGGCCGAGGCCGCCCAGCTCCAGGCCGCCGGGGTTCACGGTCTCGTCACCGTTGACCGCGTTCAGGTACGCGATGATGTCCTTCTTGTTCTGCGGCGAGAGCGTCCCGTCGCCGAACGACGGCATGTTCTGCGGGCCGGTCTGCATGGCCTCGTAGATGTGCTTCGGGTCCACGCCCTCCAGCGTCGGCGCGAACTTGCCCTTCGTCAGGGCGCCGCCCTTGCCGGTGAAGTTGTGGCACTGCGCGCAGTTGGTGCGGAAGAGTTCGCCGCCCTTGGCGATGTCGGCGCCGTCGGGGCCGTACTCCGCCTTCGTCGGGACGGTCGGGCCCGCGCCCAGGGAGGAGATGTACGCGGCGAGCTGGTCGATCTGCGCCTGCGTGTAGATGACCTTCTTGCGGGGCACCTGCGCGCCCTGGGAGGTCGCGGCCGGCATACGGCCCGTGCCGACCTGGAAGTCGACGGCGGCGGAGCCCACGCCGACCAGGCTCGGACCGTCCGAGGAGCCCTGACCGCCGGTGCCGTGGCAGCTGGCGCAGCCGACGGCATAGAGCTTCTTCCCCTCCTCAATGGTGAGGGACTGGGCGGTTTCGTCGGCCTTCGCCCTGTCTGCGGGCGCGAACACGGCGTACAGCCCCCCCGTGCACGCCAGCGCGAGGAGTAGGACGACGAGCGCCGCCATGGGATGGCGTCGTCGTGCGGAGAGCTTTTTCACGGATTACCCCGGTGTCAGGATCTTCGGTGTCGGTGCGTCTGGGATGTGCGTTGCGATAACGCGGGCGGGATGCGGCCCGGCTACTTGATCATGTAGATCGTCGCGAAAAGGCCGATCCAGACGACATCGACGAAGTGCCAGTAGTAGGACACGACGATCGCGGCGGTCGCCTGTTCGTGCGTGAACTTCTTGGCCGCGTAGGTACGGCCGAGTACGAAGAGGAAGGCGATCAGGCCGCCCGTCACGTGCATACCGTGGAAGCCGGTGGTCAGGTAGAACACCGAGCCGTAGGGGTCCGAGGAGAGCGAGAGGCCCTCGTGCTTGACCAGCTCGGTGTACTCGTAGATCTGGCCGCCGATGAAGATCGCGCCCATCACGAACGTGATGATGAACCAGCCCCGGAGCTTCTTCACGTCACCGCGCTCCGCGGCGAAGACGCCGAGCTGGCAGGTGAGGGAGGAGAGCACCAGGATGGTGGTGTTCGTCGCCGAGAACGGGAAGTTCAGGGCTGACGCCATCTCCTTCCAGTGATCCGGACCGGTCACCGATCGGAGGGTGAAGTACATCGCGAAGAGGGCCGCGAAGAACATCAGCTCGGATGCCAACCAGATGATGGTTCCGACGCTGGTGAGGTTCGGCCGGTTGACCGACGGGTGCGCGTGCCCGGTTTCTGCTGTCGTTGCTGTCGCCACGACCGACATTATGTCGGTCGCTTATCCCGCCCTCACTCCGGGGGGTGCCGTTCGGAGTGTCACCGCCCGCCGAACCGGTGTTGACGTGGTGTTCAGCGGGGCGTATCGGGGAGTAGCATCCGGCCGGATGGGCCTTTCCGTACGACGCCAATGTCGCCGAAGTCACGGAGGAACGATGCAGCCGACCGCCACGGTGCTGGTCTACAGCGACGACGCGAACACGCGGGAGCAGGTGAGGCTGGCGACCGGCCGCCGGCCCGCGCCTGACACTCCGTTGGTGAGCTTTGTGGAGTGTGCGACGGCTCCGGCGGTTGTGCGGGAGTTGGACAAGGGCGGCATCGACGTCGTGATCCTCGACGGTGAGGCCGCGCCCATGGGGGGCATGGGGCTGTGCCGTCAGTTGAAGGACGAGGTCTTCAACTGCCCGCCGGTGCTGGTGCTGATGGGGCGGCCCCAGGACGCGTGGCTGGCCACGTGGAGCCGTGCGGACGGGGCTGTGACGCTTCCGGTGGAGCCGGTGGAGTTCGCGGGGGCGCTGGCGTCTCTGCTGCGGCAGGGGCGGCTTCAGAGCGCCTGAGGGGGCGGGGGGTTCTGTGGGTGCGCGAGTGCCGGTCGTGTGTGGTTGCTCGCGCCCTGCGGCGGAGCCGCTAATAGACACAGCCCCGCGCCCCTAGGTACGTCACACCATCGTCGGCTGCAATCTTGACGTGTCCCCCTGTGGGCCCTTCTTCGTCGTCAACGCGCTTCCCTCCTGCCACTTCTTCCAGGTGACGTTCCAGTCGCCGAAGCCGTTGCCGAAGGGTTCCATGTCGTCGCCGTAGCTGTTGATGACCTTGACCACGTCGCCCTCGCGGACGTTCTCGTAGAACCAGGCGGCGTTGCCGGTGCTCATGCCGGTGCAGCCGTGGGAGACGTTGGCGGAGCCCTGGGAGTCGACGGACCAGGGGGCGGCGTGGACGTATTCGCCGGACCAGGTGACGCGGGTGGCGTAGTAGACGGAGAGGTCGTAGGACTCGGAGGAGCCGGCGGAGATGCCGACCGTCGTGCCGCGCATGCGGACGTTGTACTCCTTGCCGAGGACGACCTTGACGCCGTTTCGGGTCTCGAAGCCGGGCTTGCCGGTGGTGACGGGGATGGAGTTGATCTCCTCGCCGTTCTTGTAGACGGTCATCCAGTGGGACGACGCGTCGGTGACGGCCACGACCTTGTCGCCGATCTTCAGGTTCAGGTCCGGTGTCTTCGCGCCCCAGAGCCGGTCGCCGATCTTGATGCCGTCGAGGTGGCTGTGGACGCGGATGCGGGCCTGGGCGGGCCAGTAGTCCTTGGGGCGGTAGTGGAGTTCCTTGGAGTCGACCCAGTGCCAGGCGCCCGGCACGGAGGGCGTGGAGTCGACCTTGAGGGCCCGCTCGACGACAGCGCGCTGCGCGGGGTCCTTGACGGGCCGGCTGAGCGTGGCGGTGATGGGCTGGCCGACGCCGTACGTACCGGCGTCGGGGCCGAAGGTGACCTCCAGGCGCTTCTTGGAGACCGGCGCCCCTGTGTCGAAGGTGAGGACGCGGCGGCCGGGCGCCCCGTCGTCGTCCTCGGTGCTCACGCGGACCGTGTAGTGGGCGTTCGCGGCCAGCGGCTCCGTGGAGTGCCACCGGCGCCCGTCGGCGGCGAGTTCGCCCGCGACGAAGCGTCCTGTGGCGTCGACGGCGGTGACGTCCGTGAGGGGCCCCTCGGAGTCCTTGACGGTGATCTCCAGCGGCTTGTCGGGGTCGGCCTTGCGCCCGTCGCCGGGGAGCCCGGCGAACACGACCTGGCCGGTCGCGTCGTACGGCCGTGAGGCGAGCGGGTGTCCGCCGCCCGAGCCGCAGGCGGCGGCGCCCGCGACCAGAGCGCTGACCAGCAGGGCGCAGCGGACGACTGTGGCGGGGCGGGGCGTCGTACGGTTCGGGTGGGTCATGGCTTCACGCTAGGAACGGCACGCCGACCCTGCGCGCCGAGTCACTCGTACGAGCTACCCGGTGTGCGGCGAAAGCGTGAGGCCGGACGCTCCTGACGGAGTGTCCGGCCTCGACGGCACAGCGGTGGTGCTACTGCGTGCGGTTCTCACCGCGGTAGTACTCGAAGACCCAGCCCCACAGCCCGACGAGGAGCAGCGGCACCGAGAAGTACAGCAGCCACCAGCCGACCGCGACCCCCAGGAAGGCGAGGGCGCCGCCGACGGCCAGGGACAGCGGCTGCCAGCTGTGCGGGCTGAAGAAGCCCAGCTCGCCGGCGTCGTCCGCGACGTCCGCCTCCTTGTTGTCCTGCGCTCCCGTGTCGACCCGCTTGGCCGTGAAGCCGAGGTAGAAGCCGACCATGATGCACAGGCCGAACGCGAGGAAGAGGGCGGTCGTACCGGCCGGCTCCTTCGACCACACGCCATAGACGACCGCCATGGCGAGGACGAAGACGCTCAGCCAGATGAACATCTTGCCTTGGACCTTCACTTGCCGGCCTCCTTGCCGCCCGCGATGGCCCCGGCGTGCGCGTGCTCGAGCTGCTGCTGTTCGAGCGCGACGATCTCCGGGTGGTGCAGGTCGAACGCCGGGGATTCACTGCGGATCCGCGGCAGGGTGAGGAAGTTGTGCCGCGGCGGCGGGCAGGAGGTCGCCCACTCCAGCGAACGGCCGTAGCCCCACGGGTCGTCGACCTCGACCTTCTTGCCGTACTTGGCGGTCTTCCACACGTTGTAGAAGAACGGCAGGATCGACAGACCGAGGACGAACGAGCTGATCGTGGAGATCGTGTTCAGCGCGGTGAAGCCGTCGGCGTGGAGGTAGTCGGCGTACCGGCGCGGCATGCCCTCGGCGCCCAGCCAGTGCTGGACGAGGAACGTGCCGTGGAAGCCGATGAACAGCGTCCAGAAGGTGATCTTGCCGAGGCGCTCGTCGAGCATCTTGCCCGTCATCTTCGGCCACCAGAAGTGGAAGCCGGAGAACATCGCGAAGACGACCGTGCCGAAGACGACGTAGTGGAAGTGGGCCACCACGAAGTACGAGTCGGAGACGTGGAAGTCCATCGGCGGCGAGGCGAGGATGACACCGGTCAGACCACCGAAGGTGAAGGTGATCAGGAAGCCGGTGGCCCACAGCATCGGTGTCTCGAAGGACAGTGAGCCCTTCCACATCGTGCCGATCCAGTTGAAGAACTTCACACCGGTCGGCACCGCGATGAGGAACGTCATGAACGAGAAGAACGGCAGCAGTACCCCGCCGGTCACGTACATGTGGTGCGCCCACACCGTCACCGAGAGACCGGCGATGGCGATGGTCGCGCCGACCAGGCCCATGTAGCCGAACATCGGCTTGCGGGAGAAGACCGGGATGACCTCGGAGATGATGCCGAAGAACGGTAGCGCGATGATGTACACCTCTGGATGGCCGAAGAACCAGAAGAGGTGTTGCCATAGCAAGGCGCCGCCGTTCGCGGCGTCGAAGACATGCGCTCCGAACTTGCGGTCCGCCTCCAGCGCGAACAGCGCCGCCGCCAGGACCGGGAAGGCCAGCAGGACCAGAACGGCCGTCAGCAGCACGTTCCACACGAAGATCGGCATGCGGAACATGGTCATGCCCGGCGCGCGCATGCAGATGATGGTGGTGATGAAGTTGACCGAGCCGAGGATCGTGCCGAAGCCGGAGAAGGCCAGACCCATGATCCACATGTCGGCGCCGACGCCCGGCGAGCGGACCGCGTCCGACAGCGGGCTGTAGGCGAACCAGCCGAAGTCGGCCGCGCCCTGCGGGGTGAGGAAGCCGCCGACGGCGATGAGCGAGCCGAACAGGTACAGCCAGTAGGCGAACATGTTCAGCCGCGGGAAGGCGACGTCGGGGGCGCCGATCTGGAGCGGCATGATCCAGTTCGCGAAGCCCGCGAAGAGCGGCGTCGCGAACATCAGCAGCATGATCGTGCCGTGCATCGTGAACGCCTGGTTGAACTGCTCATTGGACATGAGCTGGAGGCCCGGGCGGGCCAGTTCGGCGCGCATCAGCAGCGCCATGACGCCGCCGATGCAGAAGAACGCGAACGACGTGACGAGGTACAGCGTCCCGATCGTCTTGTGGTCAGTGGTGGTGAGCCACTTGACCACGACGTTGCCGGGCTGCTTGCGCCGGACCGGCAGCTCGTTCTCGTACGAGTCGGCCTCGGCACCCTGGGGTTCGTTGAGGATGCTCACAGGTTTGTCGTCTCCCGGTTCTTCTCGTGGGTGGTCTGCTCGATACCCGCGGGAACGTAACCGGTCTGCCCCTTCTCTACGAGTTCCTTGAGGTGCTGCTCGTAGCGCTCAGGAGAGACGACCTTCACGTTGAACAGCATCCTGGAGTGGTCGACGCCGCAGAGCTCGGCGCACTTGCCCAGGAAGGTGCCCTCCTTGTTGGGGGTCACCTGGAAGGCGTTGGTGTGGCCCGGGACGACGTCCATCTTCATCAGGAACGGCACCACCCAGAAGGAGTGGATGACGTCACGGGAAGTCAGCACGAAGCGGACCGTCTTGCCCTTGGGGAGCCAGAGGGTCGGGCCGGGGTTGTTGGTCTGCGGGTTCCGCTCACCGGGGACACCGCAGGTGTAGACGCCGCCCGCGTCCGCGGGGAAGTCCTTCTTGAACCGGTCCGGGATCGCGTCCAGGTTCTCGTCGGTCTTCGCGTCGCCGGTGGAACCGGGCACGTTCTCGATGTAGTTGAAGCACCAGCTCCACTGGAACCCGACCACGTTGACCGTGACGTCCGGCTTCTTCTCCAGGCTGAGGAGCTTCGACTCGTCCCGCGCCGTGAAGTAGAACAGGACCGAGACGATGACGATCGGTACGACCGTGTACAGCGCCTCAAGGGGCATGTTGTAACGCGTCTGCGCCGGTACCTGGATCTTGGTGCGGCTGCGCCGGTGGAAGAAAGCACTCCACAGGATCAGGCCCCACACCAGCACGCCGGTAACCAGCGCTGCCGCCCAGGACCCCTGCCACAGGGAGAGGATCCGCGGAGCCTCTTCCGTCGTGGGGGTGGGCATACCAAGGCGGGGGAAGTCCTTAGATGTGCAACCGGTGGCGGTCGCCAGGACCAGGCCCGCGGTCAATGCCTGGAGCAGCTTCCGCCGCATCGGGCGCCGCGGCGAGCGGTCGGAGCCGTTGGGACTCACGTAGCGCCTTCCCGAGAGTCTCGCCCGCGCGGGTTGGCTGCGGCCTGACTCCGTCGGTGGTCGGTGGCCGGGCGCCGCCCTGCGTCGGGCAGGGGTTTGGATGTTTATGCGGACCAAACCCTAGCCGACGCTCTTCGAGGGTTCGCGGGGAGGGGTGCCTTCTAACTCGGGTGGTTCGCTGGTTTGGCGGCTGCGGGTCCGTTGTGGCTGTTCGCGCAGTTCCCCGCGCCCCTATCGGCGATAGCGTGGGCCGGTGCCTTTCTTTGACGCCGCTTCCGGTTCTCCGCTTCATCCCGTCGCTCGTCAGGCTCTGTTGGCCTCTTTGGAGGACGGGTGGGCTGATCCTGGGAAGTTGTATCGGGAAGGGCGGAAAGCCCGGGTTCTGCTTGATGCCGCTCGGGAGGCCGCTGCCGAAGCCATTGGGTGTCGGGCCGATGAAGTTCGGTTCACCTCGTCCGGGACTCGGGCCGTACAGGTGGGTATGGCGGGCGTGTTGGCGGGGAGGCGGCGCGTGGGGGCTCACCTGATCGTGTCATCCGTCGAGCATTCTTCCGTGCTCCATGTGGCCGAACAGTGGGACGGGGAGGTCACCCAGGTGCCTGTAGGGCGGTTGGGTGCCGTCGGTGTCGAGGGGTATCGGGAGGCTCTGCGGGGGGATACCGCGTTGGCCTGTTTGCAGGCTGCCAATCATGAGGTGGGGACTGTGCAGCCGGTGGGTGAGGTGGCTGAGGTGTGTGGGGACGTGCCGTTGTTGGTGGATGCGGCTCAGGTTTTGGGGTGGGGGGATGTGCCGGAGGGGTGGTCCGTGTTGACCGGCAGTGCCCGGAAGTGGGGTGGTCCCGCCGGTGTGGGGGTGCTTGCCGTGCGGAAGGGGGTGCGGTTCGCGCCTCGGGAGGATGAGGAGTTCGGGAACCTGCCGGCCGTCGTCGCGGCGGTCGCCTCGCTGCGGGCCGTGCGGGCTGACGCCGCCGTCGAGGCCGTGCGGGTACGGGAGTTGACCTCGCGGATCCGGGAACGGGTCGCCCGGCTCGTACCCGACGTCGAAGTCGTGGGCGATCCCGAGCGGCGGCTGCCGGGGATCGTCACGTTCTCCTGTCTGTACGTCGACGGCGAGACGCTCCTCCATGAGCTGGACCGCGCGGGGTTCGCCGTCTCCTCGGGGTCGTCGTGCACGAGCGACACGTTGACGCCGAGCCATGTCCTCAAGGCGATGGGGGTGCTGAGCGAGGGGAACGTACGCGTGTCCCTGCCGGCGGGCGTGGCGGAGGCGGACGTGGAGAGGTTCCTCGATGTGCTGCCGGGGGTGGTGGCGGGGGTGCGGGAGAAGCTGGGGGCGGAGGTGACACCGGTTCAGGGGACGGTCGTCGACTCGCTGGGGAAGCGGTGCCCGATTCCGGTGATCGAGCTGGCGAAGGCGATCAGGAACGTGCCGGTGGGGGCGGTCGTGACGGTCCTGGCGGACGACGAGGCGGCCCGCCTGGACATTCCCGCGTGGTGCGAGATGACGGGCCACGAGTACGTGGGGGAGGAACCCCGGGAAAAAGGAAGGGCGTACGTGATCCGCCGGATCAAGTGAACGCCCTTCCTTCCGCTCAGCTCAGGTGGACCCGAACTTCCGCCGCCGCCTCTTCCCCGTACGCCTTGGCGAAGCGCTCCAGGAAGTGGCCCCGCTCCAGCGTGTACTCCTGCGTGCCCACCGTCTCGATGACGAGGGTCGCCAGCATGCAGCCGACCTGTGCGGCACGCTCCTTGGAGACGCCCCAGACGAGCCCGGACAGGAACCCGGCGCGGAAGGCGTCGCCGACGCCCGTGGGTTCGGCCTTGCGCTCCTCCTCGGGGACGCCGACCTCGATGACGGGCTCGCCGACGGCCTCGATGCGGACGCCGCGCGCGCCGAGGGTGGTGATCCGGTGGCCGACCTTCGCGAGGATCTCGGCGTCGGAGAGGCCGGTCTTGGACTCGATGAGGCCCTTCTCGTACTCGTTGGAGAAGAGGTACGTGGCGCCTTCGAGGAGTTCGCGGATCTCGGCGCCGTCCATGCGGGCGATCTGCTGGGAGAAGTCGGCGGCGAAGGGGACGCCCCGGGTCCGGCAGTCCTCCGTGTGGCGGAGCATCGCCTCGGGGTCGTCCGCGCCGATGGAGACGAGGTCGATGCCGCCGACGCGGTCGGAGACGGCCTTCAGCTCGATGAACCGCGCCTCGCTCATCGCGCCGGCGTAGAAGGAGCCGATCTGGTTGTGGTCGGCGTCGGTGGTGCACACGAAGCGGGCGGTGTGCCGGGTCTCGGAGATGTGCACGCACTGGGTGTCGACGCCGTGCCGGTCCAGCCAGGCACGGTATTCCGCGAAGTCGGAGCCGACCGCGCCGACGAGGACGGGGGCCGTGCCGAGCAGGCCCATGCCGAAGGCGATGTTCGCGGCGACGCCTCCCCTGCGGACCTCCAGCTGGTCCACGAGGAAGGAGAGCGAGACCGTGTGCAGTTGGTCCGCGACGAGCTGGTCGGCGAAGCGGCCGGGGAACGTCATGAGGTGGTCGGTGGCGATGGAGCCGGTGACTGCGATGCGCACGGCGGGGTCTCTCCAGAGGGGGAGGCGAAATGACAGTTCACGCTACCCGTTCGGGTGAGACCACAGAAGCGGGCGAAACTACCCGATAGTAGATCTTTCCCGGCGAGGCCACTCATGCCTACCGTGCCGCCATGACAACTTTCGAACGGTCCTTGACAACGGCTCCTGCGGACTTCGAGGGCGGCCTCGCGGAGCTGCGCGGGGACTGTGCTCGTATGGTCCCCCACTGGGCCGCTCCCGAGAAGGGCTCCGACCTGCCGATCTCGCCGTCGCGCATCCACGGGGTGCGCGTCCCGGCGGCCTCCGCGCGGCTGCTGGACGCGATGCCGGAGTACGGCGACTGATCCGGGGCGCGTCCGAGGGGAACCGTGCGCTCCCCCGCTGCGTCCCATCGCTGTCCCCCGTAAAGGGGAGGTGGGGTACGCCCCGCCTGCCGCCCCCACGGAACAGTTGCGCAGCAGAAGGAGCGATGCGGTGAACACCGAGCGACCCGACCACGACGGCACCGCGTCACCGACGCCGGAGGAGACCCCGACGCCGGAGAAGACGACGGCGAAGGCGGAGACCGAGGCGGACGGGACGAGGGCCGGGTCCGGGAAGCCGGAGGCCGAGGAAGCCGAGGCCGAGGTGGAAGCGGACGGCAGGACGGTGTCGCTCACCAAGGCCGAGGACGACGACGGCCGTATCCGCAAGCTCGGCCCGGTCGAGGAGGCACCCGGCGAAGAGGCCCGCGCCGCCACGCCGGACGACGATGTCGTGGTCGAGGACACCGGGGGCATCCGGCGTCTGGGGCCCGTCGAGGAGGTGTCCGGCGGCGACGCGGGGGACGTCGACGGTGACGTACACGTCATCGGCGCCCCCCGTAGGCGCCGGCCCTCCGCGCTGGTCGTGTCCATCGCCGCCGCCGCTGTTCTGCTGGTCGGGGCCGGCGGTGCGCTGATCGCCTCGAACGCCTCGGCCGGGCCGGACGGCGAGAAGGCGGCCGGGGTCCCCGCGCAGAGCGACTCCGACGGCGACGGCGCTCCCCCGCCGAACCTCGCGCTGGACGGGTACAGCGCGCCGTCCACCGGAGGCGGCAACGGCATCGCGCCCGGCGAGCCGAACCCGTACGGGACGACGTACCGGGCGACCGGCACTCTCCCCGACGGCCCGACGTCCGCGCCTGTCTACTGGGCGACCGGCGATGTGGACCAGTCGGAGGTCACGCGCCTCGCGAAGGCACTCGGCGTCGAGGGGACCCCCGTCGTGGAGGGCCCCGCCTGGCGGGTCGGCGGCGGCCAGGACGGCACGGGCCCGGTCCTGCGCGTCAACCGCACCGCCCCCGGCATGTGGACGTACATCCGCTACTCCCCCGGCACGGACAACTGCCCCGGCATCACGACCTGCGCGAAGCAGCCGATGGGCACGACGGTCGACCCGGTGAGCGAGGCGGCGGCCGAGGACGCCGCCGAGCCCGTGCTCAAGGCCGTCGGCCAGGACGACGCGAAGGTGGACGCGAGCCAGACGGCCGGCGCCCAGCGGGTCGTGAACGCGGACCCCGTGCTGGACAAGCTGCCCACGAACGGCTGGACGACCGGGATCACCGTGAGCGGCCAGGGTGAAGTCGTCAGCGGCACGGGGCAGTTGGCGGCGCCGGAGAAGGGTGCGTCGTACCCGGTGCTGAGCGCGGCGCGGACGCTTGAGCTGCTCAACTCGGCCCAGGGGACCACGCATCGGATGGGCATCGGCGGCTGCGCGGAGCCCGTGCCGCTGAAGGACCGGCTGGAGCAGCCGTGCCGGAAGGGGACGACGGCCGAGGGGCCTGAGCAGTCGGTCGCGAAGGTGTCGGGGGCGGCGTTCGGGCTCGCCGCGCACACCTCGCGGGGGAAGCAACTCCTCGTGCCGTCCTGGCTGTTCACCGTGGACGCGGCGACGCCGTACGTCGTGAGCTATCCGGCGGTCGACCCCAAGTACCTTGCCGGGGAGGCGACTCCGGCACCGTCCTCGCCGGGCAGGTCGCTGCCGCGGAACGTGAAGGTCGACGGATACACCGCCTCCGGCGACGAGTTGACCGTGCGGTTCACGGGCGGGGTGTGCGGGGACTACAGCGTGAGCGCGAAGGAGACGGCCGCGCAGGTGACCGTCACCGTGACGGAGACGCCGTGGCAGGACAAGGTCTGCATCATGATCGCCAAGGAGTACGACCGGACGGTGAAGCTGGAGAAGGCGCTGGGTGACCGGAAGGTCGTGGGGTCGGACGGGGCCGCGATCCCGATCGTGAAGCCCGGGGCGCGGCTGCCGGAAACGGTGCGGTAGGCGCGTACGGAAAAATGGCGGCGCCCCCTTCTTCAGGGGGTGCCGCCATTTTCGTACCGCTTAGCTGAACGAGTCGCCGCAGGCGCAGGAACCCGTCGCGTTCGGGTTGTCGATCGTGAAGCCCTGCTTCTCGATGGTGTCGACGAAGTCGATGGACGCGCCGCCCAGGTACGGGGCGCTCATGCGGTCGGTGACGACCTTGACGCCGTCGAAGTCCTTGACCACGTCGCCGTCGAGCGAGCGCTCGTCGAAGAAGAGCTGGTAGCGCAGGCCCGAGCAGCCACCGGGCTGGACGGCGACGCGCAGCGCGAGGTCGTCCCGGCCTTCCTGGTCGAGCAGGGCCTTCACCTTGGCCGCGGCGGCGTCACTCAGGATGATGCCGTCGGTGGCGGTGCTGGTCTCGTCCGATACGGACATCTACATCTCTCCCGGGTTGTACGGAGACTGCTTGCCGACGGTTGCAACCGACGGGGTCCCGGATTCATTCCGGGTCTGACGTTTCTTCTTCATGCTCGCACATGCCTCGCGGCACGGAAAATGCCTCGGCGGGGGTATCGGGGTGCCCGCAGGGATTCACGTCACATCGACGCTATGACCATCGTCAAAGTGACACTAATCGCGTTATCATAGATAACGTCAGATCGACGAAAAGTAGAAAGGGTGCGTGCCGTGACCACCGCCCAGACCACGGAGCTCGACGTACAGCCGACTCCGCTCGCCCTGTTGCTGCTCGGCCGCGAGGCCGACCCCCGGAGCGAGCGAGGCGTCGAGTGCCCCGGCGACCTGCCCTCGCCGTCCGACCCCGACCTGATCGAGCGGGCCCGCGCGGCCAAGGAGAAGCTCGGCGACAAGGTCTTCGTCCTCGGCCACCACTACCAGCGCGACGAGGTCATTCAGTTCGCCGACGTCACGGGCGACTCCTTCAAGCTCGCGCGGGACGCCGCCGCTCGGCCGGAAGCCGAGTACATCGTGTTCTGCGGCGTCCACTTCATGGCCGAGTCCGCCGACATCCTCACCTCCGACGACCAGAAGGTCGTCCTTCCCGACCTCGCCGCCGGGTGCTCGATGGCCGACATGGCCACGGCGGAGCAGGTCGCCGAGTGCTGGGACGTGCTCACGGACGCCGGGGTCGCCGAGCAGGTCGTACCCGTCTCGTACATGAACTCGTCCGCCGACATCAAGGCGTTCACCGGGCGGCACGGCGGGACGATCTGTACGTCGTCCAATGCCCAGCGGGCGCTGGAGTGGGCCTTCGAGCAGCGTCCTTCGGCGAAGGTCCTCTTCCTTCCCGACCAGCACCTCGGGCGCAACACCGCCGTCCGGGACCTCGGGATGTCCCTCGACGACTGTGTCGTCTACAACCCGCACAAGCCGAACGGCGGGCTCACCGCCGAGCAGCTGCGCGACGCGAAGATGATCCTCTGGCGGGGGCACTGCTCCGTGCACGGGCGCTTCTCGCTGGAGTCCGTGGAGGATGTGCGGGCGCGGATCCCCGGCGTGAATGTCCTCGTCCACCCCGAGTGCAAGCACGAGGTCGTGGCTGCGGCTGATTACGTCGGTTCGACCGAGTACATCATCAAGGCGCTGGAGGCTGCGCCGGCCGGTTCCAAGTGGGCCATCGGTACGGAGCTGAATCTCGTCCGGCGGCTCGCCAACCGGTTCGCGTCCGAGGGCAAGGAGATCGTCTTCCTCGACAAGACGGTGTGCTTCTGCTCGACCATGAACCGGATCGATCTGCCGCATCTGGTGTGGACGCTGGAGTCCCTTGCCGCAGGGAAGCTGATCAATCAGATCTCCGTCGACAAGGAGACGGAGAAGTTCGCGAAGGTGGCGTTGGAGCGGATGCTGGCGCTGCCGTAAACGTCTTTATCGCGCAGTACGCGGGGCGCTCTCTCGGTGGTTATCGAGGGGGCGCCCTGTGCGTTTCCTTTTGTGGGCCATGAGCTTTGGCCAACGATTCCGCTATTCCTCCGGGTTCAGCCGTCCCCCACGGCTCTTCGCGACCCTCAGCGCGTCCTCCAGCGCGGCGGCGAGCTGCTTCCCGGCGAAGGCCAACTCCCTGTACTTGGGGGCCGAGTCGCGCAACAGGTCCTTCGCGTGGCCCAGTACGTCCCTCGCGGAGTCCAGGAGTTCGGCCTCCACCCTGTCCGCGAGCCGGCTCATCCTGCTCTCCGGGTTGTCCGTGCTCAGGTAACACGGCATGCCCTTGTCCGAGACCCACGGCAGGAGCCGCATCGGACGTCCACTCGAATCTCGCACGTTCTTTTCTCTCTTTCCTTCGCAGGATCACCTTCTGTGCCACCATCATTGCTGTCCGGCGGAAACTCCAACCCGGCTTTCCGGTCCCGCCGTTGGGAATGGGACACCGGTTGAAAGAGAGGGTTCGAACAATGACGTTCACGCCACAGGAGCTGACCCCTTTCCTGTCAGCGCGGCACTACTTCGGAGCGGAGATGCGGCGCGACCGCGAGCGCGCCGGCATGTCGCTCGTCCAGCTCGCGGGCATCGTGGCATCCAGCAAGAGCACGTTGGCGCGGATCGAGACTGCGGAGTTGATGCCGCCGCCGGATCTTCCGCCGCACCTGGACGCGGCATTCGGGACAGGGGACAAGTACTGCACCCTGTACCAGTTGGCGCGGCGTGAGGCCCACCCCGACCAGTACCAGAGGTTCATGGACTTCGAGGCGCGGGCGGAGGCAATTGAGAACTACGAGTTGCAGATCATTCCCGGGCTGATGCAGACCAGGGAGTACGCCCACGGCCTGCTCAGGGTCCAAGAGGATCTGACCTCGGAGCAGATCGAGGAACGCGTCACCGGTCGGCTGTCCCGGCAGGACCGCCTGCACACGCCTCAACGTCCCATGCGCTGGGCGATCATCGACGAATCCATCCTCCGGCGGCAGGTCGGGAGCCGGGAGTGCATGCGCAACCAACTGGCCCACCTGCTCGAACAGGTGGATACTTCGGACAGTAAGGTCCAGGTGCTGCCTTTCAGTTCGGGTCCGCACTCGCTGATGGGTGGCTCCTTGACCCTGCTGACCCTTCCCAACGGCTCCACCATGGCCTACGAAGAGGGCATCGAGGTCGGTCGTCTCTACGAGGACCAGGACTCGGTGAAGAAGTGGCGTCGCCAGTACGAGGTACTGCGCGCCAACGCCCTGCCGATGGCCGCCTCGGCGGAGTTGATCCAACAGGCGATGGAGGACTACTAGACATGCGACACACCCCCGAGCTGAGCACGGCCCGTTGGCGCCGGAGCAGCTACAGCAACACCAACGGGGGGAATTGCGTCGAGATCGCTGAGGACTTCCCTGGAATCGTCCCCATCCGCGACAGCAAGAACCCTCACGGCCCCGCGCTCACTGTCCCAACCCTCGCCTGGGACACGTTCGTCCGTTCCCTCAAGTCTTAGGGGATTCCATGCCGCCGCTCAACACCCGCTGGCGCCGCAGCAGTTACAGCAACACCAACGGCGGCGAATGCGTCGAGGTCGCCGACCACCTCCCCAACCTCGTCCCGATCCGCGACAGCAAGAACCCCGGCGGCCCCACGCTCACTGTCCCAACGCCGGTCTGGGACGCGTTCGTCCGCTCCCTCAAGGCATAGCCGAGAACGAACGGCCGAGTCCCGTAAGCGCGTGGGACCCGGCCGTTCGCAACCGTCTATTCGACGAGGCCCTCAACGTCATTGACGTGGTACTCGCCGTACCCGAACCGCTCACCGATCGCCTCGTACCGCTGGTACTGCTCCCGCGTGATCCGCACGGACAGCGTCCACAGCACGCGCAGAAAGAGCCGGAACCCGAGATCAGGATCGACCCGTTCGATGACCTGTTCCAGTGCGGTCATGGCGTTCGCGGCTGGAAGGGGTTGCCAGTAGGGGCTGATGGCCTTGTCTCCCACTACGAGCGCGATCTCCCTCAGCTCAGCCAGCACCGTGTCCGTCAGGTCTGTTCGAGCGGGCGGGATCACAGGGGTGTACGCGGGGGCGACTTCCCGCAGCCGTTCTTCGCACACGGTCGTGATCAGCCGCAACCAGTCGCGTCCGTCGATGCGAAGTGCCGCATCCGATACGGCGATCCACAACTCGGTGATCACGTCGTCGGGCAACGGGGAGCGCAACAGTCGGAGCGCATCCTCCAGCAACAGAGCGGCCGACGTACCCGGGGACTGATGGGGCTCGTCCGCGTCAGCGACCATGTGGACCTCGTCCGCAGCCGCTTCGGGACGCCAGTCCTGGTGAGCCTTTCCGGCGAGCCGGGAGAACCCGAAGTCCCACGACGTCTGACGGTGCGTAGTGTCGATCGGTGGCCAGTCGACGGTGAGACCGTCCCGGACTACCGCGACGTGGTACCCGAGCCGCTCGCCGAGCCCGAGAAACCTGTCGTAACGCTCCTTCGAGACGCGCGCGGAGTGCGTCTTCAAAGCTCGCAGGAAGAGCCGGAAGCCGACATCGGCGTCGGCCAGCACAACCACCAGCTCCAGATCTGCGGCGAGGTCCGACGCGGCGGAGACACGGCCCAGATCCGCGCTCAGCGCGCGCACCTCGGCCACGATTTCCCCGCACAGGTCTTCGTCCCGCACTGGCCGGACCGGAGGCGGGGTGTAAGAGCGCCTGTTCCGGCGGAGGCGGTCCGTGGCCAGCTCCGACACCGTCCGCAGCCAGGCACGGGTGTCCATGCCATGGTCGGCCGGGTCGAAAACCCCGCCGACCGCAGCCAGCCACACAGTGCGAAGGACCTCCTCCGGCAGCAGGGCGTCCAGCAGACGCCGGGCGTCCTCCCCGAGTTCCACGGCGTCCTCTCCGTCGGAACCGTCCGCCAGCTCGGCGGCTACCGCGAGCGCAGCGGGGAGCTCCGCAGCGGGGCGAGAGCTCAACTGCTCTGCCAGGCCGGTGAGTCCGAAATCATCGGAGTAACCCAGTTCGACGTACGCTGAACGGCCCTGTTGCATGAATCGTGCCCTACTTCGGGTATGCGGTTTTGACGACGAATCCGTACTTGCCCTGGCCGTTATGGCCTTTGACCTTCATCAGGATCACCACGACCTCGTTGCCGGCATCCTCGATCGTCCTTCCGTCCGGGTGATATCGCTTACCCAGCGAGGGGTAGGCGTCCCAGGTTCCGGTGATGGTCTGGTACTGCTCACCATCTCTGGCCTTCGCCGCCCAGTTCTGGAACTTCTGCCATTTCTCGTGGTCGAAGACCTTCTGGCCGTTCGCGGCCCGCTTGCTGAAGTAGTCGCCCACGACCCGGTCAACGGCCTGCTGGGCAATGTCCTGATTGGTCCAGACAGTGTTGGGTCTGCCCTTCAGCCTGGCGAGTGCGAACGCCCTGTTCACGTCCGGATTCACGTGCTCCTTCAGTGTGTGGATCTCGTCCTTGTACTTCTCCAGGGCCTTGAGGTCCTCGTCGCCCAGGTTCAGACAGTTGTGAACCATCACGTCCGCCGCTTCGCCGCCCTTGGTGCGCACGTAGAACGTGCGAAGGCCGTCCACGGTGAGGTCGTACACCTGGCGTGGTGCAAGGGAGGATCGGTCACGCATGTCTGTGACTGCGTGGAGCGTCCCGTCCGGGCTGATCAGCCGGTCACCCGGACGCAGTTCGGAGGCGAGGACCCATCCTCGTTCGGTGGTGCGGACCTTGTGACCGGCTGTGGTCTCCAGGCTGCTGCCCCCGACCAGGTTGATGGTCACCAGTCGGTCGGTGTTGTGCTGGAACGTATCGGTAACGGGTTCAGCCCACAGCCGTCCGGTCAAGGGATCGGCCGCCATGACCATCTCCCCTTCCCCTACGTCACGGATCGCCCTGCGAGTACCGTCGGCCATCAGTATGAGAGTGTCACCCGGGAAGCTGTTGACCTTGCACGTCGTGATGACGTCCTCGTAAGCGTTCACGCTTACCTCGATCTTGGCCAGCGTCGCCGGGTCGATGCCGTCCAACGCCTTGAGCGCCTTGAACGCGTCCGCGACACCAACTCCGGTGTGCATCGCCGCGTCCAGTGCTCGGATCCCTTCAGCGATCTTCTCGAACGCCTTGCCGGGGATGAAGTTCGATGCCGCCCAGGCACAACCCCCCGCGCTGCCGTGCCAGCAGTCGATGAAGTCCTGGACCAGCAGGTCCTTGCCAATCGTGAGGTAGGTCTCGATGAGGCCCTTGAGGATGTCGAGCTGGCTGAAGGTGCGAGTCACCTTCTTGGTCAGGCCCTTGTAGGGCTGGGTGGACAGGAACACCGTGTCGGCGGTCGGGCAGCCTGATTCCGTGGCGGGGACATCCGGGTTGGTGCACAGGTAGAAGTCGACCTTCGCGTCGAACGTGAACGTGAAGGTGACGGTGCAGCTCGTGCCGATGCCCGGCGGAAGCTCGCAGGGGTTGTCCTGCTTGGCGTCGGTGACCTCGACGTCGTTCTCGTCGACGACGTAGAAGATGCCGCCGAGACCGGTACCGGCACCGTTCTTGACCTGGTCGTTGGCGCCCTTCCGTTCAGCGGAGTCAGCCGCTTCTTGGGCCTCCTTGGCGTACTTGTCCGCGTCCTTCGCGGCCTGTTCGGCCTCGGTCGCGGCCACGTTCGCCCGGTCGGCGGCGGCGCGGGCCTCCTTGGCTGCCTGTTCGGCCTGAGCTGCGGCGGCCCGTGCGGCGGAGGCGTCGAGGGCCGCCTGGTCGGCGGAGGCTCGGGCCGAGGTGGCGTATCCCTCCGCCCGGCCCGCAGCGGCGTCGGCGGCGGAGGCGTCCGCGGTCGCCTGGCGGTCGTACTCGATCGTGCGGGTCAGGGACGTGGAGGCCGCTGCGGCGGCCTTTGCCGCGTCCGCCGAGTAGCCGAGGGCCTCGTTGGCGTAGGCGCGGGCTGTCGAGGCGTGTCCGGCGGCACCAGCGGCGTGGATGTATGCCTGTTTCGCGTCGCCCTTCGCCTGGTCCGCGAGGTTCTTTGCCGCTGCGGCCTCGGCTGCGGCGTTCTTGGCGTGGGCGTCGGCTACGGCTTTCTGTTGTTCGGCGATCGTTTTGGATGCCTGGCCGGTCAGGACGATCAGGGAGGCGACCGAGTCCTTCTCCTGGTAGGCGGAGCCGATCTGGATCGCGTCGTTGGCGGGGTCGGCGACCTGGGCGGCAGCCGCGCCGGCGTCGGCGGCGGCCTGGGCGGTGACGTACGCGAAGCCTGCCGCCTTCGCCGACGCCGCGAGCGCCTTGGCGGCCTCCTCGCGTGCCCCGTTCGCCTCGGACTTCGCCGTGCGCGCCAGCGTCTCCGCCGCCTCGGCCTGGGCGACAGCCGCGTCGGCCTCCTCGGCGGCGTGCCGGGCTGCCTCGATGGCGTCCGCGACAGCCGACGTCGCCGTCTTCACCGCCGCGTCGGCGCGCAGCTTCGCCGCCTGGGCGCCGTCGGCGTTCGCGCGGGAGCGCTTGGCGGCGGCCTCCGCGCGGGTGGCTGCCGCGTCGGCGTCGGCTGCGGCCTGGGTGGCCGCGTCGGCGGCCGTACGGGCGCGGCCCGCCGCCGCTTCCGCGTCCCCGGCGTGACGGTCGGCCTCGTCGGCGGCGGTGCGGGCGGCGGTCGCGGCGTCACCGGCATCCAGGGACTGGGCGTACGCCTCCTTCGCGTCCGCCTTCGCGCGCAGGGCGTCGGCCTTCTGCTCCGCCTCCCAGGCGTCGTCGCGTTTCGCCTTCGCGTTGTCTCGGGCCTTCACCGCGTCGTCGCGGCGCGCGGATGCCGTCGCCTCGGCGGCCGAAGCCTGATCGCGGGCCGTCTGCGCGTTGGCCGCCTCGGTCTGGGCCGTCTCCTTGAACCGGTTCGCCTCGGCCTGCTTCGCGGCGGCGTTCTTCTGCTCCGCGAGGGCCGTCTTCTCCTCCGCCTCGGCGGCGAGCCGCTTGGCGTGCGCGTCTGCTGCGGCGGCCTTCGCGTTGCCCTCGGCCTTCAGCGCGACGGCGAGTTTCGCCTCGGCCGTCTCCTTGTCCTTCTTCGCGTTGTCGCGGTGCAGTTTCGCGGCGTCCGAGGCTGCTTTCGCCTGCAACTCGGCGACGCGGGCGGCCTCCTTGCGGAACTCTGCCTTCGACTGCGCGGCCTGCGCCAGCGCCCGTTGCGCGATGGTCTTGCTGTCAGCGCCGGAGGCACGCGTGGCCGCCTCGGCGGTCTCGCCCGCCTTCACCAACGCCGTCAGCGCGGCTACGACGCCCTTGGTGACCTGTGCCTTCTGCTGGGCGGCCAGGAGGCCGCGGCCACGCGGGGCGCCGGAGGCGTCGGCGATGCCGTACGCGGCCTGGACGGCGGCGTCGGACGCGGCGGCTGCCTTGCGGGCGGGCTCCAACTGGGCTTTCAGGACGGCTAGTTGCTTCTTCGCCTGTGCCTGAGCCGCCGTGATGCCCCGCTTGGCCTGGTCGAACTGGGCCGCAGGCGGGACCTTGCCTTTCTGCTCCATGGGGACGACCCGGTACTTCTGCGAGTTGCCGCCCGTGCAGGCCCACAGGCGGGCGTCGGTTCCGTTGGTGAAGTTCGCGAGGTCCAGGCACTTGTCCGTGACGACATTGCGCAGTTCGCCCCCGGCGCGGATGTCGAACGTCCACTGCTGCGCCGGGCTGCTGTTGCAGGTGTAGACCTGGATCTTCGTGCCGTTGGCCGGGTTGCTGCCCGACACGTCCAGGCATTTCTCCGCGTTCCAGTTCAGCAGGGCGTACCCATCCCGGTGGGGAACGAGCTGCCAGTTCTGCGCGACGCTCTTGTTGCAGGTGGTGATCTGTACGGGGGTGCCGTTCGTTTTCCCCGCGTTCGCGACGTCCAGGCACTTGCCCTTGGCCGCTTCCACCTGGACGACGACCCGCCCGTCGTCCCCGATCGGCCCGAGACCGCCGGGGCTCCAGTAGTCCTGCCAGCGGGTCAGGTGGTCGGCGATCCAGGACTGGCCCAGCAGGTCGGCCACCGTCTCGGCGCCAGTGACCAGCGCCCGGGTGGCATCCTGGCCGGCGGTCAGGATCTGGTTGCGCTGGACCGCTTGGGAGGCGATCTCCTGCTGCCACTCCGCCGCCGCGGTGTCCTCCACCACACGCAACGTCTTGTTCGGGTCGATGGGGTCACGCCATGTGCACGCGGCGAACCGGGTCTTGAGGTCCTCCACCGCGATCCGGTACTCCGCCGTCCCCGGCTCGGGGGCGGTCGCGGGCCAGCCGCCGGACGCGAGGAAGATCCGGGCGTCGTCGGCACCACGGCCGTAGAACCCGTCGGTCAGGTACTCGAACGCCTGCTTCTCGTAGTAGGCACGGTTCCACCCACCAAGCGATTCCTTGCCGTACAGCGGAGTACCGAGATCCTTGACGGCCTTCTCCGTAGCCGCGTCGAACTCCGGAGTCGGGTCGTAGAAGTCGAACGTCCTCTCCCAGTTAGGGATGCCGGACCAGTTGCCCACTCCCGTCCGTTCGAAGAAGTTACCGCCCTCTTCCGCGGTGCTCGGCACGTCGTAGAAGTCGGCGCTGGAGGCGAACCCGTCCGGGGTCTCCAGTCCCTTGAGAGGCACCCCCCAGCCGCTCATGACCGTCCCCCGCCGCTGCGAATCGCGTATCGCGGCGGCCTGGTCCTTCTCGTGCACCTCCCTCAGCGGACCGTCATGAGCACCGTCCAGAGTCGCGAGTTCCCGCAGCTTCCCCGGCGTCTGATTGAGCGCGTTCTGCGCGAAGTCGTGCATCTGCCGACCGCCCAGCCGCACCGCGTCGTTCATCAGGCACTGGTCGAACCGCAGTTGCTCAGCGGCCGTCGTCTCGAACCAGTCGTCCGGCCGGTCACTCGAACTCGCCACGGCCGTATCGGCCACGGCGAGTTCGGGCCGCACCACCAGCGACGCCAGCGTCGCGGCGGCACCCAGCAGCAGCGTCAGCCGCGTGGACAACCCACGTCTGCGAGGCAGAGAAGCAACAGGTCTGGAACGCACAAAACCCCCGGTCACATCGCGTCTTAACGGCGAAGCGAACAGGGGGCGCGAAAAAACGACACACGGCATCGCGCCGAGGAATCCGCCCCCGACGACACCGGCCCCCCGGTCGCCAACTACCCGACGCGCGAGCGGAACTGGTCAGGGTCCGCTCGGCGTCGGCTCAGCGTACGCACACGTGTTCTATCGGGCAAGGGAGTTCTGACGGGGGCAGTGCCCTCTCGGCACTGCCCCCGCTCCAGCTCAGGGAGTTACGGCCTCAGCGCGCCGTCGAACTGGACCCAGCTCGACCAGGCACCGCCCGGTGTGCTCTGCGAGCGGTGCCAGACGTTGCCGATGCTGTTGACGCCGAACAGCTCGATGCGGCCGTCCGCGTTGGTCTCCGCCGCGACCTGGGTCAGGCCGCCGTCGAGCTGTACCCAACTCGACCACGCGCCGCCAATGCTCACCTGGGACCGCGTCCAGACCTGGCCCGCGCTGTTGGAGCCGAAGATCTGCAAGCGGCCGTCCGCGTTGCGGGCCGCCGCGATCGAGTCGAGGGCGCCGTCGAACTGGACCCAGGACGACCACGCGCCACCCGGCGTGACCTGCGAGCGGTGCCAGACCTGGCCGGCGCTGTTGACGCCGAAGAGTTCGATGCGGCCGTCCGCGTTGGTTTCCGCCGCTACCTGGGCCAGGCCGCCGTCGAGTTGGACCCAGCTGGACCAGGTGGCGCCGCCGATCGACGTCTGCGAGCGCGTCCAGACCTGGCCCGCGCTGTTGGAGCCGAAGATCTGGAGACGGCCGTCGGCGTTGCGGGCCGCCGCGATGGAGGTCAGGGCGCCGTCGAACTGGACCCAGGACGACCACGCGCCACCGGGGGTGACCTGCGAGCGGTGCCAGATCTGGCCCGCGCCGTTGACGCCGAAGACCTCGATGCGGCCGTCGGCGTTGGTCTCCGCGGCGATGGAGCGCAGGGCGCCGTCGAACTGGGTCCAGGCGTTCCAGGCGCCGCCGATGCTGGTCTGGGCGCGGTGCCAGATGTTGTCGGCGCTGTTGGTGCCGAAGAGGGCGAGTCTGCCGTCGGCGTTTCTCGCGGAGCCGATGGAGGAGCCGTACGGGGAGACCTGGATCGCGGCGGTCTTCGTGGGGGCTGCCGTGGCCGGGGCGGTCAGGCTGAGGCCCGGTGCGGCGACGAGTACGGCCGCGAGCGCGGTGGAGGCCATCAGACGTCGGAGATTACCCATGCGAGTGCCCTGCTTTCTGGTCGGGAAAGAGGAATCCGCGGCTCAGGGCGTCGCTCGACGGCACCATCGGGAACGGGCATGCCGCCGGAGCGTTTCCGCCCGGTCCACGTGGTGCGGGACTGACGGCAAAGAGCGTGGCACGCCGGGGCGTGGGTGGTGAGGCTTGTTCCGGCCAGAGGGGGACGGGGTCAGGCGCCGGGGTTCGCGGGGTCGATGCCGAAGAGGGTGCCCTCGGGGGCCACGGCCAGGAGCGCGCCCTTGTCGAGCAGCAGGCGTGTGGGCATGCCGGAGAGCAGGCTCTCGACGGTCACCCGGGGGTGCGTCTCCCACAGGAGCGCGCCCGTACGGGAGTCCAGTGCCGCCACCCGGCCGGTGGGGGTCGCGAGGAAGAGGGAGCCCCGGCTGTCGGGGACGGCTTTCGCGGGGCGTTCCAGGGTGGTCGCCGTCTGCCACAGGCGCTTGCCGGTGAGGGGGGACACCGCCGTCACCCGGCCGCTGGACGTCGCGAACGTCAGGGCGCCGTTCGTCAGGGCCATGCTGCCGTCCTGCGGCTGGGCCAGTTCCGTCGTCCGGACCGTGTCCGCCTTCAGGTCGATGACCAGGGCCTTCGTGGAGCGGGAGTCCTCGCGCAGCGCGACGTACACGGGACGGCCGTCCAGGAGACCGGTGTACTCGGAGTTGACCGGCGGAGCCGTACGCAGGCGGCGGGTCGTGCCGTCGGTCGCGTCGACGGAGAGGAGGAGGCGATCGGCGCCGGACGCGGTGTGGTAGTTGGTGCACTCCGCGAAACCGACGCGGAACTCGCAGCGGTACTCGGTGGGGAGCGTCGTACGCCAGCGGGCCTTGCCGGTCCTCGGGTCGCGGGCCGTGACCGTCGCGCCGTCCGCCACGAGGACCAGGTCGCCGAACAGGGTCGGGGGCGCGTACCGCTCCTGGAGGCCGCGGGTCCACAGGCGTGCGCCGTCGGCGGTGGCGTACGCGGTGACGCTGGTCGTCGTGTCGGTGTTGTCCGTGTTCCCGACGCTCTCGCGCAGGAGCAGGACGCCGGCGTGCACGCCGATGACCTCGGCGCCGTAGCGGGCGACCGGGGTGCCGGGGTCGACACGCCAGAGGATGCGGCCGGTCGTGGCGTCGACGCGGACGGGGAGGGTGTTGTTGCCCGCGCAGTAGACGGAGCCGGTGTCCAGGACGCAGGACGGGTACGTGTAGCCGTCGGCCTTCGGCTTCGACACCTGTTTCACGCCTGCCCCGGCCGTCGCGAACACGGTCGTCTGCCAGGGGCGCCAGCCGGTGGGTACGGCCGCCCAGCGCGTCGGGGACGGGGACGGCTTCGGCTTCTGGTCCGCCGTACCGCCCTCCTTGAACAGCGGGACCAGGAAGACGCCCAGCGCGATCACCAGGGCACCGGCCACGCCCGCCAGCAGAGGCGGGCGGCGGGATCTGCGGCGCGGGGCGGCCGGGGGGAGCTGGGTCGGTACCGGGTTCGGGGGGCGGTGCGGGACCGTCGGCATCTCGTCGGGGCCGTCGCCGTCCGGCAACGCCGTCGCCAGGGCGGGGGCGAGCGTGTCGAGGGCGGGGCGTTCCTTCGGGTCCTTCGCCAGGCAGCGGACCAGCGTTTCGCGCAGGGCCTCGGGTACGCCGGACAGGTCCGGGGCGTCGGTGAGGACCTGGTACGCCGCGATGTACGGGCTGTCCGCGTCGAAGGGGCCCTTGCCCGTCGCCGCGAACGTCAGGAGCGCGGCCAGCGAGAACACGTCCGACTCCGGGCCGACCGTGCGCGCGTCCGTGAGCTGCTCCGGGGACATGAACGGGGGCGTGCCCATCATGTGGCCGGTCTCGGTGAGCTGCTGGTTCTCCGCCGCGCGGGAGATGCCGAAGTCGATGACCCGGGGGCCGTCGTCGGCCATCAGGACGTTCGCCGGTTTCAGGTCGCGGTGTACGACCCCGGCGCGGTGGATGTCCCGCAGCGCCTCCACCAACCCGAGGGCCAGGCGGCGCAGTTCGGTCCCGCGCAGGGGGCCGTCGTCGCGGACGCGGGCCGCGAGGGAGCGGCCCGGGACGTACTGGGTCGCCATCCAGGGGCGGTCGGCGTCCGGGTCCGCGTCGACGACGGCCGCCGTGAACGCGCCGCTGACCTTGCGGGCGGCGGCGATCTCCTGGCGGAAACGGGCGCGGAACACACTGTCGGCGGCGTACTGGTCGTGGACGACCTTGACGGCGACCTCACGCCCGGAGCGGGACCGCGCGCGGTAGACGACCCCCATCCCCCCGGCACCCAGCCGGTCGACGATCTGATAACCGCCGAGTTCCCTGGGGTCGCCGTCGTGCAGTGCCACCTCCCCGTTCACCTCTCACCCGCAGAGCAGTTCGAGGTCACAGGATATGCAAAGCGTGGGGGGCGTGGGACCGGGTGCCCGTGGAGGGACGTTGACGGTTGCGTGCCCTCGACGTCGTCGTGTGCCACGATCGAGGGAACGGTCTCAGATCTCTTGGACAGGTGATCTTCCGGTGTCCCAGTCTGGCGAGCGACAGAAAAGGGAGGGACGTGACATGACTGCCATGGCCCATGAGCTGTCCGTGCAGGCAGACGTTCTGCTGGAAGGCTTCCTCGCCCTGGACACCCCGGAGGGTTTCCGGGCAGAGCTGATCGAGGGGGAGATCGTTGTGACGCCGCCGCCGGACGGGGACCATGAGGACTACATCGGCCTGATCGTGAGCCAAGTGCTCAGGAAATCGCGGGTCGACATGCAGTTCTCCGGCAACAAGGGGCTGAAGCTGGGGTTCAGCGCTCCGAAGAACCACGTGATTCCGGACGGCACCTTCGCGCCCCTGGCACTGCGCCTCTACCGTGGAGCCGATCCTTGGATGCCTCCTGACGGTGTCGCCATGGTCCTGGAGGTGACCTCCACCAAGCCCAGGTCCGACCGCGAGACCAAGCGCCACGGCTACGCCCGCGCCGGCATCCCCCTCTACCTCCTGACCGACCGCGACACCTCCTCCATCACCCTCTTCAGCGACCCGGAGAACGAGGACTACCGCCAGCACATCACCCTGCCCTTCGGTAAGCCCCTCCCCCTCCCCGAGCCCTTCGGGTTCGAGTTGGAGACCTCCGAGTTCCTCTGAGCGTGCGAAAGGGCCGGGCCCCGTGAGGGAACCCGGCCCTTTCTGGGTCACACGGTCACCGGCTCCTCCACCGGTGTCTCCTCGGCCACCGGGCCCGCCTTCTTCGCCGCCCGCCTCTCCTTGCGGAGTTCGAGCATCGCGTACAGCGTCGGGACGAGGAGCAGTGTCAGCAGCGTTGATGTGATCAGGCCGCCGATCACCACGACCGCCAGCGGCTGCGAGATGAAGCCGCCCTCGCCGGTCACCCCGAGGGCCATCGGGAGCAGGGCGAAGATCGTTGCCAGTGCCGTCATGAGGATGGGGCGCAGACGGTGGCGGCCACCCTCCACGACCGCCTCGACCACGCCGTACCCCTGAGCCCGGTACTGGTTGATGAGGTCGATCAGGACGATCGCGTTGGTCACCACGATGCCGATGAGCATCAGCATGCCGATCATCGCGGGGACGCCCATCGGGGTGCCGGTGATCAGGAGGAGGCCGATCGCGCCGGTCGCCGCGAACGGGATCGAGACCAGGAGGATCAGTGGCTGAGCCAATGAGCGGAACGTCGCGACGAGCAGCATGAAGACGATCGCGATGGCCGCCAGCATGGCCAGCCCGAGGTTCTTGAACGCGCTGTCCTGGTCCGAGGACACGCCGCCGATCTCGGCGCGGGCGCCTTCGGGGAGCTTCAGCGCGTCGATCTTGGATTGCAGGGCCGTGCTGACGGCGCCCGTGTTGTCGCCGGTGGGCTTGGCCGTGATCGTCGCGGCGCGCTGACCGTCGATGCGGGTCATGGACACCGGGCCGTCGACGACCTGGACCGTCGCCACGTCACCCAGCTTCACCGTGCCCAGCGACAGACCCCGTAGCTCCGCCAGCGTCTTCGCCGGTTTCGCGGAGGTGATCACGACATCGCGCTCGGTGTCGTCGAGGACGGCCTTGGCGGCCGTCGTACCGCGTACCGCCTGGGCGACGGCGAGGCCGAGGGACTGGTCGTCGAAGCCGGCGGCGGCAGCGGCGGAGTTCGCCTTCACCGAGATGCGCGGGACGCTCTGGGAGAGGTCGCTCGTGACGTCCGTGACGTCGTCCAGCGACGCCACCGCCTTGCGGACCTCCTCGGACGCCGTGCGCAGCGTGTCCCCGTCGGACGCCTTCACGACGACGCTGAGGTCCTGCGCGCCGAACCCGTCCCCGGCGGAGACGGTGACCGTACCGGCGCCGTCGAGCTTCTTCAGACCGTCCTCGACGCGCTTCTGGACGTCGTCGTACGACGCGGAGTCCTCCAGCATGACCTGGTACGACGCCTGGTTGCTGTCGGTCGCCCCGCCGAACGCCGCGAGGAACCCGGAGGACCCGATGGTGACCTGGTAGTCCTTGACGCCCTCGGTCCTGGCGAGCAGCGCCTCGACCTTCTTCGCCTCGGCGTCGGTGGCCGCCAGGCTCGTACCCGGCTTCAACTCCTGCTTGACGGTGAGGACTTGCTGCTCGCCCTGGTCGAAGAAGTTGGTCTTGAGCAGCGGCGCCATGCCGAACGTGCCGAGCAGGACGACGACGGCGATGGCCACGCTGAGCAGCCGGCGCCGGGTCGCGAACCGCAGGACGGGGACGTACAGCTTCTGGAGCCTGCTGTTCTCCTCCTTCTCCTCCGCGACGCGGCGCGCCTCGGCGGCGTCCTCGGGCGTGCCCTTGGGGGCGCGCAGGAACCAGAACGACAGGACGGGTACGACGGTGAGGGACACCAGCAGGGACGCGAGCAGGGCCGCCGTCACCGTCAGGCTGAAGGAGCCGAAGAGGGCGCCGACCATGCCGCCGACCAGCCCGATCGGCAGGAACACGGCGACGGTGGTGAGCGTCGACGACGTCACCGCGCCCGCGACCTCGCGGACGGCCGTCAGGATCGCCGCCTGGCGCTCCTCGCCGTAGCCGAGGTGCCGTTTGATGTTCTCCAGGACGACGATGGAGTCGTCGACGACACGGCCGATCGCGATGGTCAGCGCGCCGAGGGTGAGCATGTTGAGCGACAGGTCGCGGGTCCACAGGACGATCAGCGCGAGGACCACGGACAGCGGGATCGACACGGCCGTGACCAGCGTCGAACGGACCGACGCGAGGAAGACGAGGATCACGAGCACCGCGAAGAGCAGGCCGAGCGCGCCCTCGGTGGTGAGGCCCTTGATGGACTTGGAGACGGCCGGGCCCTGGTCGCTGACGACGGTGATGTCGGCGCCGAGGTCCCCCCGCAGCGCGGGGAGCTTGTCCTCGACGGCGTCGGAGATGGTGACCGCGCTGCCGTCGTGGGCCATGGTGACGGTCACGGCGAGGCTGGGCTTGCCGTCGGTGCGGGTGATGGAGTCGGCGGGGGCCTCCTCCTCGCGGACGGCGGCGATGTCGCTGACTTTGACGGACTTACCGGGGATACGGAGATCCGCGATCTGCCGGACCGACGTGTAGCCGCCCCCGATCTGGACCGTCCGGTTCGCGCCCGCCTCGTCGAAGGAGCCGCCCGGCAGGGTGACGCCGCCCGCCTGGAGGGCCTGCGCCAGGGACTGGACGGTCAGTCCGGCCGCCGCGAGCTTCGCGTCGTCCGGCGTGACGGTGACCCTCAGGTCGCGCACGCCCGTGACGGCGACCTGGCCGACGCCGTCGATGTCCCGCAGCGCGGGGACGACCGTCGAGTCGAGCTGGTCGGCGAGGGCCTGCTGGTCCTTGTCGGAGGTGACGGCGAGGACGACGGTCGGGATGTCGTCCGTGGACCCCGCGACGACCTGCGGGTCGACGGCGTCCGGGAGCCCCGCGCGGGCGCGGTTCACGGCCTGCTGGACGTCGGCGACGATGCGCTTCGTGTCGTTGCCGTAGTCGAAGGACGCCATGATGACGGCGTTGCCCTCGCTCGCGGTCGAGGTGACGCCGGTGATGCCGTCGACGCCTTCGAGGTTGTTCTCGATCGGCTCGACGACCTGCTTCTCGACGACGTCGGGAGAGGCGCCCTGGTACGGCGCGATCACCGACACCATGGGCAGTTCGATGGTGGGCAGGAGCTGCTGTTTGAGCTGGGGTATCGCAATCAGCCCGAAGACGAGCGCGACCAGCGACATCAGCCCGATCAGGGCGCGTTGGGCGAGGCTGAACCTGGACAGCCAGGACATAAGCGGGAGTTCTCTCTCCTGTGAGCGGCAGAAGTGGTCCCTGGTAACCCTGGTTCATCCTCGGGGGCGGTTTCGTAGACCCGAGGTCCCGTTCCTTATCCCCCGCATACTCCGGCCGCAGTACGACCGTACGAACGTCACTCCACCCTTGGGCGTACCAGGCCCGACTCGTAGGCGATGACGACGAGTTGGGCCCTGTCCCGGGCGCCCAGCTTGGCCATGGCCCGGTTGACGTGCGTCTTCACGGTCAGCGGGCTCACTTCGAGCCGCTCCGCGATCTCGTCGTTCGAGTGGCCCCCGGCGACCTGGACCAGGACCTCGCGCTCGCGGACGGTCAGTGCCTCCAGGCGGGCCGCTCTGACCGGGTCGCCCGGGTCGTCGTCGCCCTGTGCGAGGAACCTCGCGATCAGGCCCTTCGTCGCGGCCGGGGACAGCAGGGCCTCGCCGCCCGCCGCGACCCGGATCGCGCTGAGCAGTTCCTCCGGTTCGCTGCCCTTGCCGAGGAAGCCGGAGGCGCCCGCCCTCAGCGACTGCACGACGTAGTCGTCCACCTCGAACGTCGTCAGTATCACGACCCTGACGTGCGCGAGCGCCGGGTCGGCGCTGATCATCCGCGTCGCCGCGAGACCGTCCGTCCCCGGCATGCGGATGTCCATGAGGACGACGTCCGCGCGCTCCTCCTTCGCCAGGCGTACCGCCTGCGCGCCGTCCGACGCCTCGCCCACGACCTCCATGTCCGGCTCCGAGTCCACGAGCACGCGGAACGCGCTGCGCAGCAGCGCCTGGTCGTCGGCGAGCAGGACCCGGATCGGTGTCATAGGGAGTTCTCCGCCTTGCTGGTCGTCTTGACCGGCAGGATCGCATGGACCCGGAAGCCGCCGCCGTAACGGGGGCCGGTGGTGAGGGTCCCGCGCAGGGCGGTGACCCGCTCCCGCATACCGAGCAGGCCGTGGCCCCCGCCGGTCTCCCCGGGCCGGTCCGCGGGCGGCGCGCCGTTGTCCAGCACCGTGATCTCCACGTTCGGGCCCACCCGTACGACGCTGACCTCCGCCTTCGCGTCGGCTCCCGCGTGCTTCCGAACGTTCGTCAGGGCTTCCTGGATGACCCGGTACGCGGCGAGGTCCACGGCCGCGGGGAGGGTCGTGTCCTGGTCCGCCCGCGCGACCTCGACCTTCAGGCCCGCGTTGCGGAAGGTGTCCGCGAGTTCGTCCAGGCGGCCCAGGCCCGGGGCGGGTTCCGTGGGGGCCTCCGGGTCGCCGGACTGCCTCAGCAGGCCCACGGTGGCGCGGAGTTCGTTCAACGCCGAGCGGCTGGCCTCGCGGACGTGCGCGAGGGCTTCCTTGGCCTGGTCGGGGCGCTTGTCCATGACGTGCGCCGCGACTCCCGCCTGGACGTTCACCAGGGCGATGTGGTGCGCGACCACGTCGTGCAGGTCCCGCGCGATCCTCAGGCGCTCCTCGGCGACCCTCCGGCGGGCCTCCTCCTCCCGGGTGCGCTCCGCCCGCTCCGCCCGGTCCCTGATCGCCTGGACCACCGCCCGCCTGCTGCGCACGGCGTCACCGGCCGTCGCCCCGATGCCGGTCCAGGCGAAGATGCCGAGGTTTTCCTGCGCGTACCAGGGCAGGGGGCCCGCCAGCATCGCGGCGCCGGTGAGGACCGTGACCGTCAGGACGCCCAGGCGCAGGGTGGTCGAGCGGTCCGTCGACGCGGCGACCGTGAACAGGGCGACGACGGCCGACATCACCACGGGTGCCCTCGGATCACCGGCCGTCAGACACTCGGCGAGGGACACGCCGGACGTCGCCGCGAGGACCCTGATCGGGGCCCGGCGCCTGAAGATCAGCGCAATCGCGCCGAGCGTCATCAGAACGAGGCTCAACGGATCAGGCGTGCTGACACCCCAGCTCACCCCCCGGTCCCCGTGCGGCTCCACGAAGCTGCCGGCGAGCATGCACACGAGAACCCCGGCCGCGATCGCCGCGTCCAGGGCGAGAGGATGCGCGCTGACACCGCCGCGGGCTCGATCGAGGGTACGGGTGCGTGTGCTCACGCTGCCAAGGTACGGCGGGGGCGGGGGGAGCGTCATCGGGGGTGCGTTCCGGTTCGGGGGCGGGGGTGCGTTTCGGGCCCGGGGGTGGGCACGGGCCGGGCCAGGAGGCGGGCACAAGCCGGGGCCGGGCGCGGGCCGAGGCCGGGAGGCGGGCGCGAGTCGGGCCGAGGCCAAGTGCGAGTCGGGCCGGGAGACGGGCACAAGCCAAGGCCGGGCGCGAACCAGGCCAGGAAGCGGGCGCGAACCAGGCCAGAAGACGGGCACAAGCCGGGGCCGGGCGCGAGCCGAGGCCGGGAGGCGGGCGCGAGCCGGGCCGAAGCCGGGCACGAGCCGGGCCGGGAGACGGGCACGAGCCGGGCCGGGAGACGGGCACAAGCCAAGGCCGGGCGCGAACCAGGCCAGGAAGCGGGCGCGAACCAGGCCAGAAGACGGGCACAAGCCAAGGCCGAGCGCGAACCAGGCCAGGAAGCGGGCACGAACCAGGCCAGAAGACGGGCACAAGCCAAGGCCGGGCGCGAACCAGGCCAGGAAGCGGGCACGAACCAGGCCAGAAGACGGGCACAAGCCAAGGCCGAGCGCGAACCAGGCCAGGAAGCGGGCACGAACCAGGCCAGAAGACGGGCACAAGCCGGGGCCGGGCGCGGGCCGAGGCCGGGAGGCGGGCGCGAGTCGGGCCGAGGCCAAGTGCGAGTCGGTTCAGGGATGAGCCGCGTTCCGGGCCAGGGCCAGGTCCGAGCCGGGCGCCTGTGCCGTAAGTCCTAGGTCCCTCCCCCGGCCGGTTACTGCTGTGGTCCGATCCAGGGTCCCGCCGGGGCATGTGAGCATGCCCCCATGACTCACACCTGGCCCTCCCATCTCGACGTCGGCGCCGTCCGGTTCGCCCGGCCCACCGCTCACTACGACGACGTCCTCGTGTTCTACCGGGATGCTCTCGGGTTGCCCGTCCTCGCGGAGTGGCGGGGGCACAGTGGGTACGACGGGGTCGTGCTGGGGTTGCCGGGCGCGCCCGTGAACATGGAGCTGTTGCAGTACGGGGAGTCGCCCCGCATCCCCGAGGCGCACCCGGAGAACCAGCTCGTGCTGTACCTGCGGGGGCCGGAGGCGGTGGCCGCGGCGGCGGCACGGCTCGCGGAACACGGGCACGCCCCGGTGGCACCGGCCAACCCCTACTGGGACGAGCACGGCGCGGTCCTCTTCGAGGATCCGGACGGGTGGCTGGTGGTGCTGGCCCCGTGGGTGTTCGGGGAGGAGAGGCCGCCGGGGGCGAGGAAGTGACGGGTCAGCCGGGGATCAGGCCGTCGTCGTTGAGCATGGCCCGGACTTCCGCGAGGGTCGCGTCCGGGCCCGGGAGGATCAGGTCGGAGGGGTGCAGGGCGTCGGGCGGGAGGGGGGTGCCGAGGCGGCGGACCTCGTTCAGGAGGGCCGTCAGGGTCCGGCGGAAGGCCTGCTCGTCGGCGGATTCGAGTTCCGTCAGGAGGTCGTCGTCCAGCTTGTTCAGTTCTGGGAGGTGGGTCTCCGAGAGTTCCAGCTGCCCCTCACCCATGATCCGTACGATCATGACGACCTCCTTGGCGTGACCCCTACTGCTTGTCGAAGCGGGGGGTGTCCTGTGACTGCTGCTGTGGCTGGGACTGACCGGCGCCGCCCTCGATGGCCTGCTGGGAGGCGGACGGCCCCCCGGCCAGTTCGGCCTTCATGCGCTGGAGTTCCAGCTCTACATCAGTACCACCGGAGAGGCGGTCCAGCTCGCTCTGGATGTCGTCCTTGGCGAGGCCGGTGGGGTCGTCGAGGGCACCCGAGGCGAGGAGCTCGTCGAGCGCGCCCGCGCGGGCCTGGAGCTGCGCGGTCTTGTCCTCGGCGCGCTGGATCGCGAGGCCGACGTCCCCCATCTCCTCGGAGATGCCGGAGAACGCCTCGCCGATGCGGGTCTGGGCCTGGGCCGCCGTGTACGTCGCCTTGATGGTCTCCTTCTTCGTACGGAAGGCGTCCACCTTGGCCTGGAGGCGCTGGGCCGCGAGGGTGAGCTTCTCCTCCTCGCCCTGGAGCGTGGAGTGCTGGGTCTCCAGGTCGGTGACCTGCTGCTGGAGCGCGGCGCGGCGGGACAGCGCCTCGCGGGCGAGGTCCTCGCGGCCGAGGGCGAGCGCCTTGCGGCCCTGGTCCTCCAGCTTGGACGACTGGGACTGCAACTGGTTGAGCTGGAGTTCGAGGCGCTTGCGGGAGGTGGCGACGTCGGCCACGCCCCGGCGGACCTTCTGGAGCAGCTCCAGCTGCTTCTGATACGAGTAATCGAGGGTTTCGCGCGGGTCCTCGGCCCGGTCAAGGGCTTTGTTCGCCTTCGCGCGGAAGATCATCCCCATACGCTTCATGACACCGCTCATGGGCTTCGCGCGCCCCCTTCTGACAGACTCCAGCTCACGATCTGCGACAGAACCCACAGTACGGGCCCTGCCTCCATTGACGCACTGTTCCGGGACGGATGCGCTCCTCCCCAAGGACGACTGTGCCCGCCCCCGATCCGGCGTAAGGAGTAGGTGAACCCCTTGCTTACAAGACGACCGGCGTTGCCGGATCGTTCCCCGCCCGACTGGGGTCCATGCGCCCGGAACGCTTACCCTTGGGTTTTGTGTTCCGTAGCCGTGCCACCAAGGACGAGAAGGCCGCCGTCGCCGACGAGGCGCCGACGACCGACTCCAAGCTGACCCGAGACCCGCAGGCCCCCAAGGGCCGGCCCACGCCGAAGCGCAGTGAGGCCCGCTCCCAGCGGCGCAGCGTCTCCAACACGCCGATGACGCGGAAGGAGGCGGCCAAGCGCCAGCGCGAAGAGCGGCGGCGCGCGCTGGACAAGCAGCGCGAGGCTCTCGCCGGTGGCGACGAGCGCTACCTGCCCGCCCGCGACCAGGGCAAGGTCCGCAAGTTCACCCGCGACTTCATCGACTCCCGGCTGAACGTCGCGGAGACGTTCCTGCCGATGGCCGTCGTCATCCTCGCGATGAGCATCGTCCGCGTCGCCGAGCTCCAGACGCTCTCGCTGCTGCTGTGGCTGGTCCTGATCGTGCTGATCGTGCTCGACTCGTTCGTGATCACCTTCCGGCTGCGCAAGCAGCTCACGGCCCGCTTCCCCGAGGAGCGCCACAAGGGCGCCGTCCCGTACGCCCTCATGCGCTCCCTCCAGGTCCGCCGGCTCCGCCTGCCGAAGCCGCAGGTCAAGCGGGGTGCGAAGCTCTGAGTGCCACGCCGTCGTTCTCCGGGGACGCGGCCGAGGCCTGGCTGGACCGGCTGGGCGGGCTGCGGGACGTCGTACGACAGGAACTGGTGGCACGCCAGCTCGACGAACAGATAGCGGGGCGGTACTCCGTCGGGCGGCGGCTGCGGGTCCTCGACGTCGGGATGGGGCAGGGTACGCAGGCCCTGCGGCTCGCCCGGCTCGGTCACGAGGTGACCGGGCTCGAACAGAATCCGCTGATGCTGGCCACCGCGCGCGAGGCGCTGGCCCGTGAGCCCGAGGGCATCCGTGAGCGGGTGCGGATCATAGAGGGCGACGGGCGGGAGACGGGTGTCCACTTCCTGCCGGGCAGCTTCGACATCGTGCTCTGTCATGGGGTGCTGATGTACGTTCCCGATCCCGACGCGCTCCTCGCCGGGCTCGGGCGGATGCTGGCGCCCGGCGGCATGGTGTCGCTCCTCGTCCGCAACGGCGACGCCCTCGCCATGCGGCCCGGGCTCTCCGGGGACTGGGCCACCGCGCAGGCCGCGTTCGACTCCGTCGACTACACGAACCGGCTCGGGCTCGACGTACGGGCGGACCGGCTGGCGACGCTGACCGACGCGCTCGCCGGGATCGGGGCGCCGCTCCAGGCCTGGTACGGGGTCCGGGTGTTCACGGACGCGGCTCCCGACGACGCGGTCGTGCCGCAGGATCTGGGGCCGCTGCTCGCCGCCGAGGAGCGGGCCGGGCGTACGGATCCCTATCGGGGGGTCGCCGCGCTCGTCCACCTGTGCGGCGTGCGGGGCTGACAGCCGTTCGGGGCACCGCCCGGTGAGGGGTTCCCACCGGGCGGTGCGGTTCCCCTGGCTCAGGACCCTGCCGGGTGCAGGCTCATCGGGCCGTAGATCTCCGTGGTGTCCTCGAAGAGGCGGACCTGGTCGGCGCCGCCGTCCGCGAGGGCCTGCCACTGCTCGCCGATCCAGGACTCGGCGTCCCCCTGCGTGGTGAACTCCTCCGGTTCCACGGCGGGTTGGACCTCCGTCCCGTCGGCCTTCTCGAACCGCCACGTCCATGCCGCCATGTACGCCTCCTGGTGTGACCGGGGTCTGATCTTGGTCCGGTGGCCCAGCGTATGCGGTTCGGGGTGCCGGTCGTAGAGGGCTTCGGGGTTGCGATGCCCTCAGGATGTCGGCGGTTACCCCGCGAGTCCTTCGCTCATGTCGCGCGTCCGCTTTCCCTTCGGGTGAAAATCGATCCGTGGAATTGACTCTGCTCGGTACCGGTGCCCCTGCGGGACTTCCCCGTCCCGACTGTGCTTGCGCGGTGTGTGCCGTGTCCCTGGGGGAGGAGGTCCGGGCGGCCACGTCCGTGTCGGTCGACGGGGCCCTGCTGCTCGACCTCACTCCCGGTGCCGCCTTCGCCGCCGCCCGTGCGGGGCAGTCGCTCGGCGGGGTGCGGCAGGTGCTGCTGTCCCACCCCCACGACGGGCCCGCCGTCGAGGTGCCGCTCGGCCTCCCCCGGCCCGGACGGGTGCCCGACGGGCGGGAGTTGGCCCTGCTGACCGGGCATCGGGTGCGGGCCGTCGCCATGGACGCGGGGGGTACGGGGTACGCCGTCACCGGAACCGACGGCCAGCGGGTGCTGTACCTGCCGCCCGGCGGGGCGCCCGCGGGGCTGGAGGAGGGCGGGGAGCAGCGGTACGACATGGTGCTGCTGGACGTCGTGGGGCGGCCGGACGCGCTGGCCCGGCTGCGGGCGGTGGGTGCGGTCGGCGCCACGACCGATGTGATCGCCGTCCACCTGGACCACGACGTTCCCCCCGGCCGTGAGCTGCGGCGCCGGCTCGCCGCGGTCGGGGCGCGGGCCGTGCCGGACGGTACGACCCTCACCGTCGGCGTCTACGAGGACGTACCCGACGTGCCCCGCCGCACCCTCGTCCTCGGCGGCGCGCGCTCGGGCAAGTCCGTCGAGGCGGAACGCCGGCTGGAGGCGTTCCCCGACGTCCTGTACGTCGCGACGGGCGGCACCCGGGGCGGCGACACGGAGTGGGCCTCCCGGGTCGCCCTCCACCGCGAACGCCGGCCCGGTTCCTGGCGTACCGCCGAGACCTGCGATCTGGTGCCGCTGCTCGTCGAGGAGGGCCCGCCGCTGCTCATCGACTGTCTGTCCCTGTGGCTCACCGACACGATGGACTCCGTCGGGGCGTGGGACGACGCGGTGTGGGCGGACGGGGGCGAGAAGGCACTCCGCGAGCGGGTAGGCGAGCTGTTGGAGGCCCTGCGGGCAACCCGGCGGACAGTGGTCCTCGTGTCCAACGAGGTGGGCTCCGGCATCGTGCCCGCCACGGCTTCCGGCCGCAGATACCGGGACGAGCTGGGCAGGCTCAACGCGGGGGTGGCCGGGCAGTGCGAACAGGTCGTGCTGGTGGTGGCGGGCCAGGCGATGGTCCTACGGGGCTGAGGGGGGCGGGGCGGCTGCGGGTGATCTGTGGCTGGTCGCGCCCACGCGGCAGAGCCGCACATCGACACAGCCCCGCGCCCCTAAAAGACGTGGGTCGCTGTCCGCTGCGAGCGCGGCGAGGACTGGTCGCGCCCACGCGGCAGAGCCACACATCGACACAGCCCCGCGCCCCTAGAAAACCTACGGTGACGGTAGTTTCCAGGGTGCGGGGCTGTGTCGATGCGCGGTCACCGTCGGTGTTTTTAGGGGCGCGGGGAACTGCGCGAGCGAGCCCCACCGGGCCGCAGGCGAAGCACTCCCCTACGCCACCCCCTTCCTCTTTCTCGCGATCACCCTGTACGTGTTCGCGAAGCGGGTGCGGCGCAGCAGCGGGGCGAGGGTGTGGTCCAGCGCCGTCGCCAGAAGCATCAGGGGGCTCGCTAGGGGCAGCGTTCGGGGTGGGACGTAACGCGTCAGGAGTAGCGCCGCTGTTGTCGATACGTCGTACGGGATGTGTGCGCCGCGCCGGTCCGCCGTCAGGACTTCGCAGCCCTGGGTCTCCAGTTCTGTGCGGAGGTTTTCCAGGGGGATGAGGTGGGGGGTGCGCCAGGGGTTCGGGGATGTGGGGTCGGGGAGTTCGAGGAGGGCGTGGCCGCCGGGGCGGAGTGTGCGGAGGGCTGCGGAGAGTTCGGCCCGGGGGTCGGGGGCGTGGGCCAGGTGATGGAGGACGCTGACCACGTCGTAGCGGGAGTCGAGGGCGGGTCCCAGGGCCCGGTGCGCTTCCTCCACGCGGCCCGCTGAGCGCGCCCGGTCCACGCGGGGCGTCGCGTCGACCCCGTCGAAGGACGTGTACGTGAAGAGTTCCTTGGCCGCCTGGGGGAAGTCCGCGTCTCCCGTCCCGATGTCCAGCCAGCTCTCGGGCTCCGGGAACGGGGTCATCGCGTGGGCGGTGGCGCGGAGGCGGCGCCGGGTCGTGCGTGCGGCGAGGGCGCGGTCCAGGAGGGGGCCCCGTACGGCACCCGCCGTCGTACGGAAACCGTGCCCGCAGTCCGCGCACTCGGCGTACCCGGCGTGGCGCCCGGTACGGATCTGTTTGGAGGCGCACCAGGGGCAGTCGGCGCTGTGTGGTTCCTGGACGTCCGGCATGAGCGCTCCCCGGTGGGCGACATTCTTCGCGAAACGGAACGTATGGGATGGCGATCTTGCGTGCAACGACGCCGCACCCCCGGCGGGGAGATGTGGCGCGGAAACTGTTCGACCGGGGCCGGTACTGTTCGGCGAATGAGCTCGCTTAATCTCGACGACTTCACCGATCTGATCGAGCGCCCCGACGGCGGGGTACGGCGCGACGCGGAGGCGCGGCGTGAGCGTCAGATCGTGCCGCCCGGTGCGCTGGGGCGCCTCGACGACCTGGGTGAGTGGCTGGCGGCGGCGCAGGGCGTGGTCCCGGTGCGCCCGGTCGACCGCCCCCGGGTCGTGCTGTTCGCCGGGGACCACGGGATCGCCGAACTGGGCGTCTCCTCGCGGCCGGCCGGTACCGCCGCCGAGCTGGTGCGGGCGGTCCTGGAGGGCGGTCGCCCCGTTTCCGTGCTGGCGCGCCGCGCCGGGGTCCCGGTGCGGGTCGTGGACATGTCCCTGGACTGCGAGCCGGACGCCTTCCCGGCGGATGTCGTACGGCACCGGGTGCGGCGGGGCAGCGGCCGTATCGACATCGAGGACGCGCTGACTCTGGAGGAGGCGGAGGCGGCGTTCCGCGCGGGCGTGGCGGTCGCCGACGAGGAGGCGGACTCGGGGACCGACCTCGTGGTGCTGGGTGATGTGAGCGTGGGCGGGACGACGGCGGCCGGTGTGCTGATCGCCGCGCTGTGCGGGACGGACGCCTCGGTCGTGACGGGGCGTGGCGGGCTCGCCATCGACGACCTCGCCTGGATGCGGAAGTGCGCGGCGATCCGGGACGCGCTGCGGCGGGCCCGGCCGGTGCTCGGGGACCAGCTTCAGCTGCTGGCGACCGTGGGCGGCGCGGATCTCGCCGCGATGACCGGGTTCCTGCTCCAGTGCGCCGTGCGGAAGCTGCCGGTCGTGCTGGACGGGGTGGTGGTCGCCGCGTGTGCGCTGGTGGGCCAGCGTGTCGCCTTCCGGGCGCCGGACTGGTGGCTGGCCGCGCACAGGACCGGGGAGCCGGGGCAGGCGAAGGCGCTCGACCGGATGGCGCTGGAGCCGCTGCTGGAGCAGAACGTGCAGGTCGGGGAGGGTGCGGGGGGTGTGCTGGCGCTGCCGCTGGTGCAGGCCGCCGCCGCGCTCGCCGCGGAGTTGCCGGAGAAGGCTGAGGAGCGGGCCGAGGAGAAGCCTGCGGACGAGGCCGTGGAACCGGAGGCTTCCGAGGCGTAGGGGCGGTGGGCGCAGTCCCGTCGGGTCGGGCTGCGCCCTTGCGCGGTGATCGTCAGGTTTGCGCATAACGGGACATAGCATCCCGACGCATGGGACGCGTTCGGGCTGGTGCTGTTGTCGTCTGGTATCTGCGGGTGGTTGCGTTCGTCAACTTCCTCAGTGGGGTGTGGGTGTCGTTCGGGCAGGATGTCCGGCAGCACAATCAGGCGGATCTCTTCACGCCGTATCTCTTGACCGCCGGGTTTTCCTCCGGGGTTTTCGCCACGTTTCTCGCCGTGATGGCGCGGAGGCGTAAGCGGGCCGCCTGGATTCTCAATCTGGTGCTCAGCGGGGCTTTTCTGCTGCTTTTCTCGGTGGCCATTCTGCTGCCCGAGGTCCGGAGTTGTCCGCAGAATTGGGTTTCCTACGGGATCACCGCCGGATTCGTCGTGGCGCTGATTCTCGGGCGGCGGGAGTTCTACGCCAAGGGCGACCGGGCCAACCCGAAGCTCGCGGCCCTGGTCGGCGGGGGCGGGCTGCTGGGCGCGTCTTTGCTGGCCGGAGGGCTGGTCGCGCTCACCGACACAGCGGGCGGCAGCTTCGTGCAGCAGTGGTGGTACGGCACCCTGCGGCTCGCGTCGGTCTCCGCCGAGGAGTCGGGGGTCGCGCCGCCCACCTGGGTCGATGTCGCCGTCAACGGGATGAGCACCGTCCTCGTGCTCGCCGTGCTGTACGCCGCGTTCCGTTCCCGCCGGGTCGTCGATCCGCTGGACCACGAGGACGAGAAACGGCTCCGGGAACTCCTCGACAAGCATGGCGAGCGGGATTCGCTCGGCTATTTCTCCTTGCGCCGGGAAAAGAGCGTCGTGTGGTCGCCGACGTACAAAGCCGCGGTCGCCTATCGGGTCGTCGGGGGTGTTTCGCTGGCCTCAGGAGATCCGCTCGGAGATCCCGAGGCGTGGCCGGGGGCGATTGTGCCGTGGCTCGACGAAGCGCGGGCGCACGGGTGGATTCCGGCGGTCATGGGGGCCGGGGAAGAGGCGGGGAACGTGTACCGGCGGCACGGGCTCGACGCGCTGGAACTCGGGGACGAGGCGATCGTGGAGGTGGACGAGTTCACGCTGGAGGGCAGGGCGATGCGGACCGTGCGGCAGGCGTACAACCGGGTGCGGCGGGCTGGGTACACCGTGCGGATCCGGCGGCACGAGGAGGTTCCGGGCGCCGAGATGGCCGGGGTCGTACGGCTGGCCGACGCGTGGCGGGACGGGGACACCGAGCGCGGGTTCAGCATGGCGCTCGGCAGGCTCGGGGACCCCCGGGACGGGCGGTGCGTGGTCGTCGAGTGCTTCGACGCGGACGGGGTGCCCCGGGCGCTGCTGTCCTTCGTGCCGTGGGGCCCCCGCGGGCTCTCCCTCGACCTCATGCGGCGTGATCGCGGCAGCGACAACGGGCTGATGGAGTACATGGTCATCGAACTCCTGCGGCGGGGCGGGGAGATCGGGATCACTCAGGTCTCGCTCAACTTCGCGATGTTCCGGTCCGTCTTCGAACGCGGGGCGCGGCTCGGTGCCGGGCCCGTGCTGCGGCTGTGGCGGTCCCTGCTCAGCTTCTGCTCCCGGTGGTGGCAGATCGAGTCCCTCTACCGGGCCAACGCGAAGTACCGGCCGATCTGGGAGCCGCGGTTCCTGCTCTTCGAGAAGAGCGCGGACCTGCCCCGGATCGGGCTGGCGTCTGCTCGGGCGGAGGGGTTCTTGGAAGTGCCGGGATGGTTGCCGGGAGGCCGCCGATGAACGTCCTCGTCCGGTGGGCCCGTACCGAGTGGGGTCCGCTGTGGCTCGCCGTGCGGCGGCGGTGGGCCGTACCGGTGATGACGGTCGCCGCGGTCTGTACGACGTCGGTGCTGCAAGCCGTGCAGAACCTCGACTGGGGGTACCAGGTCGTCCAGGACCTCGGCGCGGTCCGCGCGCGGGACCCCCTGTACCTCGCCCTGCTCCGTACGCCGCTCTCCCTCTTCGTCCCCGCGCTCGACCTGCCGGTCTGGGGTGCGCTGGCCCAGATCCTGCTGGTGTTCGGGCTCGCGGAGATCTGTCTGGGGTGGTGGCGGACGCTGGCCGTCGCGTACGCCGCGACCCTCGCCGGGACGCTGTACGCGCGCGTGGGTGTCGCGCTGGGGCCCGATGTGCCGGTGCTGGGGCTGCCCGCCTCGGACGCGAAGGTCGTCGACACGGGGCCGTCGGCCGCCGTCGTGGGGCTCGCGGTGTGTCTGGCGTGGCGGTACCGGGCGTACGTGACCGGGGCGGTGGTCGTGCTCGCGATGCTGGTGGAGGTGGCCGTCAAGACGAACCTCGCGGGGAAGGAGCACGTGGCGGCGATCGTCGCGGTGGGGGTGCTGGTGGGGGTGCGGGCGTGGTGGGGAGAGAGGGCCGTGCGGGGCGAGCCGCCGGGGGGTCCGCTCGCTCGTCACCGTGACGACGGATCCGGTTTGCCTCCCACCAGTTCCTCCACGCACCGTCGTACGCGTGACCAGCGGCGGTCGCCGCGTTCCGCCCGGCGTTCGGCGCGGGCTCTGGCGCGGGGGCGGCGGGTGTAGAAGTGGCGGGCCCAGGGGGACTTGGGGCGGGCCAGGCGCAGCGCGCCGATCAGGGCGACCGCGGGGACGATGACGCCGAAGACGGCCGTGCGGGCCTTGCCCTTCGCGAGGGCGATCAGGGAGAGGAGGAAGTTGACGACGACCGTCGTCAGGGCCACTCCCCTGCCCGCCACCTCGTCGTTCGAGAGGTCGTCCACGCCCAGGGGCGAGTAGCCGAGGAGGACCAGGCCGACCAGGGCGGCCGTCAGGACGACCACCTCCACGCTCTTGCGGCCCTCCTCCGTCCAGTACACGTCGTCCAGGTGCAGGATCAGCGCGAACTCGTCCAGGACCAGGCCCGTGCCGGTGCCGAAGCAGACCGCCGCGGCGCAGGCGCCCGCGCCGTGCGTGCCGGTCGCGATGGCGCCGAAGCCGCCGATGACCGTGAGGACCACGCCGGGTACGACGTGGTGGATGTGCAGGCCGCCCGCGTTGACGTTGCCGAACGGGCCTTTGCCCGCGCGGATCAGACGGGTCACCAGGCGGGTGAGGAGGAACGTCAGGACGAACGCCGTGAGAGCCAGGAGGAGGGGGAGCTTGCCCGGTTCCACGATGTTCCGTTGCAGCCAATGTCCCATGTGCGTACTTCATCCCTGTCGGCGGTGGGGCCCGGTGTCGAGGGCGGGGCTCGGTGCGACCGTCGGATAATCTGCGCCGATGCCCTCGATGTCCGACAGTTTCCCCCTCCACGGCCCGCGGTTCGCCTTCGGCACGCTGACGGTGATCCCGGTTCGCGTGTCCCGGTGGGACCGGGAGGCCGCGCGCGGCGGAATGACCTGGGCGCCGCTGGTGGGGGTCGTGGTCGGGGGGTGCGCGGCGGCGCTCGGAGCGGTGCTGCTGGCGCTGGGTACGGGGCCGATGGTGGCCGCCGTCGCCTCGGTGGCCGTTCCCGCCGCGCTGACCCGGGGGCTGCACCTCGACGGGCTGGCCGACACGGCCGACGGGCTCGGCAGCGGGAAGCCCGCCGAAGACGCCCTGCGCATCATGAAGCAGTCCGACATCGGGCCGTTCGGGGTACTGACGCTCGTGCTGGTGCTGCTGGCCCAGGTCGCGGCGGTGACCCGGCTGTACGAGGAGTCGTGGGCGCGGGGGGCGTTCGGGGTGGCGGTGGCCGCCGTGACGGCACGCCTGGCGCTGACGTTCGCGGCGCGGGCGGGGGTACCGGCCGCTCGGCCGGAGGGGCTGGGGGCGGCGGTCGCGGGGGTCGTACCGGTGGGGTGGGTGTGGGGGGTCGGGGGTGCGGTGGGTGTGTGCGCGGGGGTGGCCGGGTGGTGGGTCGGGGCGGCTGGGGCGGTGCCGGCTGTCGTGCTGGGGGTGGGGGCGGCGGAGTTGTTGCTGCGGCGGTGCGTGCAGCGGTTCGGCGGGGTGACCGGGGATGTGTTCGGGGGGGTTGCGGAGGTGGCGGGGGTGGTGAGTTTGGTCGTGCTGACGGTGGGGTGAGCGCTGTATCGGAGGGGGCGAATGGTTGTGTGGCGGGTGCGGCAGCGTTGTGGCTGGTCGCGCAGTTCCCCGCGCCCCTAAACGGCATCAGCCCCACGTTCGTTTCAACATGACCTGCGCCACGCCCCCAGCTCGTACTTCTTCTCCAGCGAGCTCAGCCTCAGCTCCCTCGACTCCGCGCAGAACTTGCTCGTCGGCAGCTCGTACTCCACGTGGAACACCGCCTTGCCCGCGTCGATGAAGGGGGTCAGGGTGTCGCATTCGTCGTACTGGGCGCACTGTTCGTTGACCGCGAAGTCGAAGTCGTCGAGCAGGGACGGGATCTGGTCCATGTCGTTCTTCAGGCCCACCGACATGCCCCGGTCGTGGGACAGCCGGGCGATGAGGCGGTTGTAGCGGAGCTGGTCGTCGGGCTTCAGGGGGAAGCCGGTGTCGTTGCGGTAGCCGTCCATGTTGTCCGGCTCCACCGCGTCGAAGCCCTTCTCCTCGCACATGTCGAGGCGCTTGGCCATCAGGGGTTCGAGGGTGTCCAACTGCCGGATGTCCAGCCAGCGTTCGCCTTCCCAGCCGTTGCCCTTGCCGATGACGGACTCGGGGAAGTCGGCGGCGTCGGGGCGCCAGTCCTCGTACGCGCCGGTCGAGAGGTAGCAGATGACCTTGCGGTTCTTCGCGTGGAGCGCGGCGACGGTCGCCTTGGACTGGTCGAAGCCGTCGATGTCGTAGACGGGGACGTCGACGGACGTGTCGAGCCTGCCGCTCAGCTGCCACTGCCAGGCGACACCGGGCCGGGGCTGCCAGCGGCCGGCCGGCGACGCGGGGGCCGGCGTCGGGGTGGGGGCCTCCTCCTCCGTACCCGGCGCACTCGTGCAGCCCACCAGAAGGAGCAGCGGGAGGAGGGCGAGGATGGGGCGTCTCAAGGGACCGGCTCCAGACTGTGCGGCGGCGTTCCCCGTGATGATCCCCCGCCCCGGACATATTCATGGCCATGACTTCACCCAGAGGTGAACGCGTAGGGCGCGAGCGGACGCGTACACCCGCGTACGCTCTTGACGGGATCTGTCCCGCCGGTTCGCCGCGCCGACGGGAGGGACCCCGGCGAAGCCGTGCGCCCTCGGCCGACCTAAGGTCGTCCGCCGGGCCCGGTCGACCCACACCGTTCGGCCACAGCACTCTCATATTCGGAAGCGGAGAAATCACCACCGTGACTGCTCTCACTCTCAGCACCGCCGCGGCGCCCGGCCTGCGGGCCGACGCGATCGTGATCGGTGTCGCCAAGGGCGCGAAGGGCCCGGTCGTCGCGCCGGGCTCGGAAGCCGTGGACAAGTCCTACGACGGCAGGCTCGCCGCCGTCCTGGAGACCCTCGGCGCGTCCGGCGCCGAGGGGGAGATCACGAAGCTGCCCGCGCCGGCCGGCTTCAAGGCACCGCTGATCGTCGCGGTGGGTCTCGGCGCGGAGCCCGCGAAGGACGCGGCGTACGAGGCGGAGGCGCTGCGGCGGGCCGCCGGGTCCGCGGCGCGTGCGCTGGCCGGGACCAAGAAGGCCGCGTTCGCGCTGCCGCTGGGCGATGCCGGGGAGGTCGGGGCGGTCGCCGAGGGCGTGCTGCTCGGGGCGTACTCCTTCGACACGTACAAGGAGAGCGCCAAGGGGAAGGGCGGCAAGGCGCCGCTCGCGGAGGCCGCGCTGCTGGGGGGCAAGCCCCGGGACGCCGTGCAGAAGGCGGCGCTCGCGCGTGCCGTCGCCGTGTCCGAGGAGCTGAACCGGGCCCGCGATCTCATCAACATGCCGCCGAACGACCTCGACCCGGCCGCGTTCGCCGGGCTCGTCGTCGACGCGGGCAAGGCGCACGGGTTCAAGGTCGAGGTCCTCGACGAGAAGGCGCTCACCGAGGGCGGGTACGGGGGGATCCTCGGCGTCGGCGGGGGGTCCGCGTCGGCTCCGCGGCTGGTGAAGCTGTCGTACAGCCACCCGAAGGCGTCGAAGACCCTCGCGTTCGTCGGCAAGGGGATCACGTACGACTCCGGTGGCATCTCGCTGAAGCCCGCCGGGCACAACGAGACGATGAAGTGCGACATGAGCGGGGCCGCCGCCGTGTTCGCGGCGGTCGTCTCCGCCGCGCGCCTTGAGCTGGAGGTGAACGTCACCGGGTGGCTGGCGCTCGCCGAGAACATGCCGTCCGGGACGGCCGTGCGGCCCGGGGACGTGCTGCGGATGTTCAGCGGCAAGACCGTCGAGGTGCTCAACACCGACGCGGAGGGGCGGCTCGTCCTCGCGGACGCGCTGTGGGCGGCCTCGCTGGAGAAGCCGGACGCCATCGTGGACGTCGCCACGCTGACCGGGGCGATGATGCTGGCGCTCGGGAGCCGGACGTTCGGCATCATGGCCAACGACGACGCGTTCCGCACCGCGATCCACGACGCGGCCGAGGAGGTCGGCGAGCCGGCCTGGCCCATGCCGCTCCCGGCCCACCTGCGCAAGGGCATGGACTCCCCCACCGCCGACATCGCGAACATGGGCGAGCGCATGGGCGGCGGCCTCGTCGCCGGGCTCTTCCTCCAGGAGTTCGTCGGCGAGGGCATCACCTGGGCGCACCTCGACATCGCCGGGCCCGCGTTCAACGACGGCGGGCCGTTCGGGTACACCCCCAAGGGCGGCACCGGGTCGGCGGTCCGTACGTTGGTGAGGCTCGCGGAGTTGACCGCCTCGGGCGACCTGGGCTGACGGTTCGCCTACGGGGAGGGGTGCTTCCGTCGTAGGGCGGCTTCAGGGGCGTGGGGGTTGCTCGCGCAGTTCCCCGCGCCCCTGAAAGAGTCGGCCGATCACCGTCGTCGGCTCCCCGCCCACGTAACAGGCTGCTCGCGCCCACGCGGCAGAGCCGCACACCGACACAGCCCCGCGCCCCTAGAAGCACGACGGCTCGCGTCCGCTGGAAAGCAGCCCACTCCCTCCCGCCGTGAAAGTCGGCTGCCTCACCCCGTGATCAAGACCCTCCGACCCCGGTTATCCAGCGTCCCGTGTGGTGTCTCACACCCCAGCCCCGTGTCTCGTCCGCGTTCCACAAGTGCGAGGATGGGGTCCGGCAGGACAGGGCCCCCACCGAAGGGCCGAAGCAATGAGCGGCCGGACACCAGCCGCCTGCCGGTCAGTGACGACCGGCGTACGGCGCACATGCATGGAGGACGTGACGTGGCGAACGACGCCAGCACCGTTTTCGACCTAGTGATCCTCGGCGGTGGCAGCGGTGGTTACGCCGCGGCCCTGCGCGGGGCGCAGCTGGGTCTGGACGTCGCCCTGATCGAGAAGGACAAGGTCGGCGGCACCTGCCTGCACCGGGGCTGCATCCCCACCAAGGCCCTGCTGCACGCGGGCGAAGTCGCGGACCAGGCTCGGGAGAGCGAGCAGTTCGGTGTCAAGGCCACTTTCGAGGGCATCGACATCGCGGGCGTCCACAAGTACAAGGACGACGTGATCTCGGGCCTGTACAAGGGCCTCCAGGGTCTCGTCGCCTCCCGCAAGGTGACGTACATCGAGGGCGAGGGGCGCCTGTCCTCCCCCACCTCGGTGGATGTCAACGGCCAGCGGATCCAGGGCCGTCACGTCCTGCTCGCGACCGGCTCCGTGCCGAAGTCGCTGCCGGGCCTGGAGATCGACGGCAACCGGATCATCTCCTCGGACCACGCCCTCGTCCTGGACCGCGTCCCGCAGTCCGCGATCATCCTGGGCGGCGGCGTCATCGGCGTCGAGTTCGCCTCCGCGTGGAAGTCCTTCGGTGCGGACGTCACGGTCATCGAGGGCCTGAAGCACCTCGTCCCGGTCGAGGACGAGAACTCCTCCAAGCTTCTTGAGCGCGCGTTCCGCAAGCGCGGCATCAAGTTCAACCTGGGCACGTTCTTCTCGAAGGCCGAGTACACGGCCGACGGCGTCAAGGTCACGCTGGCCGACGGCAAGGAGTTCGAGGCCGAGGTCCTGCTCGTGGCGGTCGGCCGCGGCCCGGTCTCCGCCGGTCTCGGCTACGAGGAGCAGGGCGTCGCGATGGACCGCGGCTACGTCCTGGTCGACGAGTACATGCGCACGAACGTCCCGACGATCTCCGCGGTCGGCGACCTCGTCCCCACGCTCCAGCTCGCGCACGTCGGCTTCGCCGAGGGCATCCTGGTGGCGGAGCGGCTGGCCGGCCTCAAGGCCGTGCCGATCGACTACGACGGCGTGCCCCGGGTGACGTACTGCCACCCCGAGGTCGCCTCCGTGGGCATCACCGAGGCCAAGGCCAAGGAGATCTACGGCGCGGACAAGGTCGTCGCCCTGAAGTACAGCCTCGCGGGCAACGGAAAGAGCAAGATCCTGAAGACCGCGGGCGAGATCAAGCTCGTCCAGGTCAAGGACGGCGCGGTGGTCGGCGTCCACATGGTCGGCGACCGTATGGGTGAGCAGGTCGGCGAGGCCCAGCTGATCTACAACTGGGAGGCGCTGCCCGCCGAGGTCGCGCAGCTCATCCACGCCCACCCGACGCAGAACGAGGCGCTCGGCGAGGCCCACCTCGCCCTGGCCGGCAAGCCGCTTCACGCGCACGACTGACCCTCGGTCACCGAAGCGACGACACAGACTTTCCGCAACTCGTAAGGAGCAACCGAAACCATGGCGGTTTCCGTAACCCTTCCGGCGCTCGGCGAGAGCGTCACCGAGGGCACCGTCACCCGCTGGCTCAAGGCCGAGGGTGAGCGCGTCGAGGCCGACGAGCCCTTGCTCGAGGTCTCGACCGACAAGGTCGACACCGAGATCCCCGCGCCCGCGTCCGGCATCCTCGCGTCCATCAAGGTCGCCGAGGACGAGACGGTCGAGGTCGGCGCCGAGCTGGCCATCATCGACGACGGTTCTGGCGCGCCCGCGGCGGCGCCGGCCGCTGCCGCTGAGCCTGCCCCGGCCCCTGTGGCCGAGGCCCCCGCTGCCCCGGCTCCCGTGGCCGAGGCGCCCGCCGCTCCCGCTCCGGCCGCCGGTGGCGCGTCCGGTACGGACGTCGTCCTGCCCGCGCTCGGCGAGTCCGTCACCGAGGGCACCGTCACCCGCTGGCTGAAGTCGGTCGGCGAGGAGGTCGCCGAGGACGAGCCGCTGCTGGAGGTCTCCACCGACAAGGTCGACACGGAGATCCCGGCGCCCGTCGCCGGTGTCCTGCTGGAGATCGTCGTCGGCGAGGACGAGACCGCCGAGGTCGGCGCGAAGCTCGCCGTCATCGGCGCGCCCGGTGCCGCTCCGGCCGCCGCGCCCGCCGCTGCCGCTCCGGCTCCGGCCCCGGCCGCCGCCCCGGCCCCCGCCGCTGCCCCGGCGCCCGCTCCGGCCCCCGCCGCCGCTCCGGCTCCCGCGCCGGTCGCCGCCGCCCCGGCCCCGGCCGCCGCTCCGGTCACCCCGGCTCCGGCGCCCGCCGCCACCGCCGGTGACGACGGTGCGTACGTCACGCCGCTCGTGCGCAAGCTCGCCGCCGAGAACGGTGTCGACCTCGGGTCCGTCAAGGGCACGGGCGTGGGCGGCCGTATCCGCAAGCAGGACGTCGTCGCCGCCGCCGAGGCCGCGAAGGCCGCCGCCGCTCCGGCGCCCGCCGCCGCGCCGGCCGCTGCCGCCGCTGCTCCGAAGAAGACGACCCCCGTCCTGGAGGCGTCGCCGCTGCGTGGCCAGACCGTCAAGATGCCGCGCATCCGCAAGGTCATCGGCGACAACATGGTCAAGGCGCTGCACGAGCAGGCGCAGCTGTCCTCGGTCGTCGAGGTCGACATCACGAAGCTGATGAAGCTCCGCGCCCAGGCCAAGGACTCCTTCGCCGCGCGCGAGGGCGTCAAGCTCTCGCCGATGCCGTTCTTCGTCAAGGCCGCGGCCCAGGCCCTCAAGGCCCACCCGGTCATCAACGCGAAGATCAACGAGGCCGAGGGGACCATCACCTACTTCGACTCCGAGAACATCGGGATCGCGGTGGACTCCGAGAAGGGCCTGATGACCCCGGTCATCAAGGGCGCCGGCGGCCTCAACCTCGCCGGTATCGCCAAGGCCACCGCCGACCTCGCCGGCAAGGTCCGCGCGAGCAAGATCACGCCGGACGAGCTGTCCGGGGCGACCTTCACGATCTCCAACACGGGTTCGCGTGGCGCGCTCTTCGACACGATCATCGTGCCGCCGGGGCAGGTCGCGATCCTCGGCATCGGTGCCACGGTCAAGCGGCCGGCCGTCCTGGAGACGGAGGAGGGTACGGTCATCGCGGTCCGCGACATGACCTACCTGACCCTCTCCTACGACCACCGCCTGGTCGACGGCGCGGACGCGGCGCGCTACCTGACCGCCGTGAAGGCGATCCTGGAGGCGGGCGAGTTCGAGGTCGAGCTCGGTCTCTGACTTGGCAGCCGCGAGGCTGAGGGTCTCAACGAAGTAGAGCTCGGGCTGTAACCCTTGCCGTACGTCGTCGCCCCCGCCGGAAATCCTCCGGCGGGGGCTTCGTCGTATCGTCCCGGGCCTGCCGTGTAAGTCTCGTCTCACCTGCGTAAAAGGGCCCCCACGTGCCCTGCCCGCAGCGGCTCCCGGCCGTATTGTCTAAACGTCAAACGTCTTGAGGAGCCCACATGACCGCGCCCGTCGTCCACTCGCTGCGCGAACAGATCCGCGAGCACATCGTGGAAGGGATCGTCAGCGGGCGCTGGAAGCCGGGCGAGCGGATCGTGGAACGCCGGATCGCGACGGAGCTGGAGGTGTCCCAGACCCCGGTCCGTGAAGCGCTGCGCGAGCTGGAGTCCCTGCGCCTGATCGAGTCGGCTCCCAACAAGGGCGTACGCGTACGGAACCTGACCGCGGCGGACCTGGAGGAGAGCTACCCGGTTCGCGCGGGCCTGGAGGCGATCGCGGCGGAGCTGGCGGCGGAGACGCTGGCGGTGGACTGCTCGGCGCTTGAGCCGCACGTGATGGCTCTGTACGAGGCGGACCGTTTGTCGGACGGCACCGGCCAGGTCCGTCACACGGTCGCCTTCCACCGGGAGCTGGTGCGGGCGGCCGGCAACTCGGTGTTGCTCCACACCTGGGAGGGCCTGGGCATCGAGGTGTTCACCGCGCTGTCGATCCGCTGGCTGGGGACGGTGCAGCAGTCGTACGCGGAGGAGCACGAGGAGCTGGTGGCGGCGTTCAAGAGGCGCGACCCGAGGATCGCGGACTTGGTGAAGGCACATGTGCTGGGGTGCGCGCCGAGCGCGTGAGCCTGCGGGTGCTTCGTGGTTGCTCGCGCAGTTCCCCGCGCCCCTAAAAGCGACGGTCACTGTCTGTTTTTCAGGGGCGCGGGGAACTGCGCGACCAGTCCCCACGCACCCGCAGCCGCCCGACTACAGAACGTCCCCCCACCTGCGTAAACCGCCAAAATGTGCGGCACCCGGTGCCTGCCCGAAAGACACCCCGTGCCTACTTTCTCGTGTTCGAGAAGTTTTGCCCTTCAACCCTTTGATCGATCATCGATCAGGGGGTTAGAGTCCCCGTTGGACCTCCACCGAGGTCCGAAGCCCTGTCCTGCCAAAGACCAAGGGCACCCCCCTTCGACTGAGGAAGGCGGCGACATGACCGACCCCAACGCCATCCAGCCGAGCGCACTCGACCAGCTCCCCGACCGTGACCCGGAGGAGACTGCGGAGTGGCAGGCGTCCTTGGACGCCGTCGCGAAGGCCGCCGGTCCACACCGGGCCGCTTACTTGATGCGGCGCACGCTGGAGAGGGCCGAGGGCACCGGCATCGCGCTGCCCCAGCTGCTCGAGACGGACTACGTCAACACGATCCCGACGGCGGCCGAACCGTCCGTACCCGGTGACGAGGCGCTGGAGCGCCGTATCACCGCGTGGAACCGCTGGAACGCCGCCGCGATGGTGACGCGGGGTTCGAAGTACGGCGTCGGCGGCCACATCGCGACGTTCGCGTCGGCCGCGTGGCTGTACGAGACCGGCTTCAACCACTTCTTCAAGGGCAAGGAAGCCGACGGCTCGGGCGACCAGCTCTACATCCAGGGCCACGCCTCCCCCGGCATCTACGCCCGCGCGTTCCTGGACGGCCGTCTCACCGAGGCGCACCTGGACAACTTCCGCCAGGAGGCGGGCGGCAACGGTCTGCCGTCGTACCCGCACCCGCGCCGGCTGCCGTGGCTGTGGGAGTTCCCGACCGTGAGCATGGGCCTCGGCCCCCTCTCGGCGATCTACCAGGCCCGCTTCAACCGCTACCTGACCGCGCGCGGCATCAAGGACGTCTCGGACTCGCACGTCTGGGCGTTCCTCGGTGACGGCGAGATGGACGAGCCGGAGTCGACGGCGGCTCTCGCGCTGGCGTCCCGTGAGGGTCTGGACAACCTCACGTTCGTCATCAACTGCAACCTCCAGCGGCTCGACGGCCCGGTCCGCGCGAACTTCAAGATCGTGCAGGAGCTGGAGGCCCAGTTCCGGGGCGCCGGCTGGAACGTCGTGAAGTCCCTGTGGGGCACCGCGTGGGACGAGCTGTTCGCGCTGGACACGACGGGCGCGCTGGTCCGGCGGCTGCGCGAGGTGCCGGACGCGCAGGTGCAGACGTACCAGACGCGTGACGCGGCCTACATCCGCCAGGACTTCTTCGGCAAGGACCCGGCGCTCGTCGAGATGGCGAAGCTGCTGAGCGACGACAAGATCCTCGACTGCTTCCACCTGTCGCGCGGCGGGCACGAGGCGCGCAAGGTGTACGCGGCGTACAGGGCGGCGCTGTCCCACAAGGGCGCGCCGACGGTGATCCTCGCGCAGACCGTCAAGGGCCACACCCTCGGCAGCGGTTTCGCGTCGAAGAACGCCAACCACCAGATGAAGAAGCTGACGGTGGACGAGTTCAAGACGATGCGTGACCTGCTCGAACTCCCCATCCCGGACAGCGCGTTCGTCGACGGGAAGGTGCCCTACGGCCACCCCGGCGCCGACTCCCCCGAGGTCCGTTACCTCCAGGAGCGCCGCGCGGCCCTCGGCGGTCCGGCGCCGGCGCGTCGTACGCACACTCTGGCTCCGCTGCCGTCCGCCTCGGAGAAGGCGTTCGCGTCCTTCGACAAGGGCTCCGGCACGCAGAACGTGGCGACGACCATGGCGTTCGTCCGGCTCGTCAAGGACCTCGTCCGTGACAAGGAGACCGGCAAGCGCTGGGTGCCGATCGTGCCCGACGAGGCGCGGACCTTCGGCATGGAGTCGCTGTTCCCGTCGCTGGGGATCTACTCCCCCAAGGGCCAGACGTACGAGCCCGTCGACCGCGACCAGCTCATGTACTACAAGGAAGCGACCAACGGGCAGATCCTCAACGAGGGGATCACCGAGGCCGGTTCCATGGCCGACTTCATCGCCGCGGCGACGTCGTACGCGACGCACGGCGAGGCCATGATCCCGTTCTACATCTTCTACTCGATGTTCGGCTGGCAGCGCACGGCCGACCAGATGTGGCAGCTCGGCGACCAGCTCGGCCGCGGCTTCCTCATCGGCGCGACCGCGGGCCGGACGACCCTGACGGGTGAGGGCCTCCAGCACGCGGACGGCCACTCTCCGGTGATCGCCGCGACGAACCCGGCCGCGCTCTCGTACGACCCCGCGTTCGCGTACGAGATCGCCGTGATCGTCAAGGACGGTCTGCGGCGGATGTACGGCGAGGCCGCGCCCGGTGAGGACCCGAACGTCTTCTACTACCTCACCGTCTACAACGAGCCCCTCCCCCAGCCCGCGAAGCCGGCCGGGCTCGGCATCGACGAGGCGATCGTCAAGGGGCTGTACCGGTTCAACACGGCGGAGTCGGCGGGCCTTTCGCCGGCCGCCAACGCCGCGCGCATCCAGCTCATCGGCTCCGGTACGGCGATCCACTGGACGCTGGAGGCGCAGAAGCTGCTCGCCGAGGAGTGGGGGGTCGCGGCCGACGTCTGGTCCGCGACGTCCTGGACCGAGCTGCGGCGCGACGCGCTGGAGGCGGATGCCGCGCTGCTGCGCGGTGAGGACCGGGTGCCTTACGTCCGTCAGGCGCTCCAGGGTGCGGAGGGGCCGGTCCTCGCCGTCTCCGACTACATGCGGCAGGTGCCGGACCAGATCGCGCAGTGGGTCGAGCAGGACTACTCGTCGCTGGGCGCGGACGGGTTCGGGCTGTCCGACACGCGTGAGGCCGCTCGCCGGCACTTCGGGGTCGACGCGCAGTCGATCGTCGTCGCGGCGCTCGCCCAGCTCGCCCGCCGGGGAGACATCAAGGCGACGGCCGTCAAGGAGGCGCGCGAGCGCTACGGCCTGTAGGTCCTGAACCGACCGGCCCCCGGCGGGAGTTGTTCCCGCCGGGGGCCGTTCTGTCTACTCGACGCCCTCGCACAGCGCCGTGTCCGTCAGCTTCTGGAGCAGCGCCTCCGCCCTCAACAGCGGTTCGTCCCGCGCGACTTTGCCGGAGGCGGTGATGACGACGCTCCGCCGCCCGTCCGGTGTGAACCCGTTCCGGACGAAGTCCCCGTCGCCGTCTCCTCCGTGTCCCCAGCGGTATCCGCCGCACGTCAGCGGCTGGCGCATCAGCCCGAGGCCGTAGTGCAGTCCGGGGAACGGGACTTGGAAGTCCGCGCCGACCGGCACGGCGTGCTTCATCTCCGCGAGCTGCGCGGGCGGGAGCAGGCGGCCCTTGAGCAGCGCCGTGAAGAAACGGTCCAAGTCCCGTTTGGTGGTGACCAGTTCGCCCGCCGCGTCCGCCCAGGACATGTTCCGTACGGTCGTGTCGGTCCAGCCTGTGGCTCCGGGGAAGCGGTGGTAGTTGCGGGCGTGGGATCCGGGGAGCGTGGGGTCGTCGCCGGGGGCGTACGTCCGGGTGAGCCCCAGCGGGCGGATGATCCTGTCGTGCACCTCCGCCCGCCAACTCCGGCCGGTGACCCGCTCGATGACCATCCCGGCGAGCACGTAGTTCGGGTTGGAGTAGTTCCACTTCGGTGCGGGGTCCTGCGGATCGGCCGGCGGGAAGTCCGGCGCGCTGCGCATCGCGCCGGCGACGGTCCGCTCCGGCGCGAGGTGGTCGTACCTGTGCTCCTCGAACGCCTTCGCGGTGTAGCCGATGTCGTCCGTGTAGTCGTAGTTGTGGATACCGCTGGTGTGCTGGAGCAGATGCCGCAGGGTGACCCGGCGGCCGTCGTTCCCGTTCCCCGCGACGACTCCCGGCAGCCACTTCTCCACCGTGTCGTCCAGCGACAGCCGCCCCTCCGCGGCGAGTTGAAGCACCACGGTGGCGACGAAGGGTTTGGTGGCGCTGTCGGCGCGGAAAGCGGCGCCGTACGGAACAGACTTGCCGGTACCGAGCTCCGCCGTACCGGCGCGCGCCCGAATCCGTCTGCTCCCGTCCCGCACCTCGACGGACACCCCCACGAACCCGGCGTCCACAAACGCCCGCTCGACCTGCGCCGCCAACTCCCGCTGGCTCAACTTGCCTTTCTGCTGGGCGGCTTGAGCGGGGGTGATGGCGGCGGCACCTCCGCAGAGCGCTGCCGCGAGCAGAACACCGATGACCTTGACAGACCGTTGCCTCATACCAACCACCTTGGCGTTCACGGCAGTTGCCGGGCCATCGTGCCAACCCCCGTCCTGCGGTGGGGAGAACCCCACTGGCCAGCCCTCTGCGCAGAGTGAAGGCGGATTGCTCCGTCACGCGTGGAGACAGGCCGTGGTTCGGTAGGCTTTTCGGTGACCGACCGAGCGTAGTGAGTATCACGCGCCGGGGATCTGCTGGGAGGTATTTTCTCCTTGACCCACGACGCACGCGCCCACAATGATCCGGACAGGTACGAGGCCGGCGGACCCGGAAGATTCCTCGGCACTGGACCGTGGCCGAACCCCGCACCGCGGCTTGTCATTCTGACGGCAGCGACTTCCGAATACACGGCGGTCAGGGAATTTCTGACACCTGTGCATGCGACGCGCTCGTCCTCCGGGGCTCCCTATTCAGTCGGGAATCTCGCCACAACCAGCACTGTCTGGGAAGCCTGGGTCACCTGTATCGGACAGGGAAACATCGCGGCGGCCCTCCAGGCGAGTCAGGCCGTGCAGGAATTGAGGCCCGCGCTCATCGCGTTCGTCGGCACGGCGGGAAGCCTCAAGACAGACGTCGATCTCGGTGACGTCGTGTTCGCCACGAAGGTATACGGCTACGAATCCGCGAGACAGACCGACGAGGGCCTGATGGGACGTCCCTCCATCGAGGTGGCCGACCGGACCCTGGTCCAGCTCGCCTTTCGGGTGGCTGCCGAAGGAGTCTGGCACGAGAAGATCACCCGTGCTGAACACCGACCGCCACCAGCGGCTCATGTAGCCCCCATCGCGGCGGGTGACAAGCTCCATGCAGGGAACCGCTCCGCGCTGCACGCCTACCTGAAAGCGTCGTTCGATGACGCGCATGCCGTGGAGATGGAGGGACTTGGTTTCCTCACCGGCGCCCGGTTCTGGCCCACGGAGACGCATGCGGTTCTGGTACGGGGTATTTCAGACCGGCTCATCGACAAAGAGCCCGGCCAGGACGCCATGCTTCAGCCGGCCGCGTGCCGTAACGCCATGGCCTTTCTGGCGGAGTTGCTGGACGGATATCTGCAACTCCCGGATGCTCCTCGCACATCGGTCCGAAGGCGTTTCCCCAATCCCCCGACCTTCATCCCGCTCCCCTCGGAGAGCGGTGGCACGTTCATCAGGCGCGACGAGATCCCTTCGCTCGCCCTGGTCGGGGAAATCATCGACGGACGCTACCGGCTCGTCAGGGAGATCGGACGCGGTGCGCTCAACGTGGTCTGGGAAGCGGAGGAGTTCGCTTTCGGCAATCCGCTCGGCCGAGTCGCTCTGAAACTTCAACCTCCGCAAGGAGACAAACGCTACGTGTACTTCTCACGCGAAGCGATGGTGATGGCGGGGCTCGACGCACCGAATCTCCTGCCCTACCGCAGCGCCGGAACACAGGAAGGCGGTGCGCTCAACGGCTGGAGCTATATCTGTACGGCTCTCGCGGAATTATCGCTGCGGGATGCCATCAGCGAACAGCCGCTCTGGGGTAGCGATCTTCTGGAAATGCTGCGGGACGTCGCCGCCGGCCTGTGCCACCTGCACACCCTGCGGCTCGTCCACGGCGATGTGAAACCCGCCAACATACTCAAGCTGGGGTCGCGATGGGTGATCGGTGACTTCGGACTCACGCAGAGAACCGGCGCGAGCGAACCCGAGGGAACTGTCGGCTACATGGCACCCGAGCGGTTCAACGGCCAGGTCAGGACCAAGAACGACGTGTACTCCTTCGCGGTCACCGCAGCCGTTGCCGTGTCCGGTGACCAGCGCAACGAGAACAGCACCGTAGAGAACACCCAACTGAGGATGATGCACATTCTCGCGGGAAATATTCCCAAGCCACCGTTCTTTCGTTCAGATCGGCTCCCTCCCCCTGTCCACGAGATCATTCGTCAGGCGTTCCGCAAAAACCCCGCCGAGCGGCCCGCAATGGAAGAGATCCTCGCTCTGCTCCAGGCCGGTGACCCCACAACTGCGGTAAGCGCACCTCGCTCCCAGGCGCGTCACGCCCGAGGGCGGAGGCGCGGGGCGAGTCCGGATTTCTGACCCTTGGCTTCGGAAGCGCAGAGCGAGGTTCATCGCCTCCGTCCACGAAGCAGTCACCGTCAGGACGTGATCAGCTCCCCGGTCGGCACCCGCTCCGTCGCCCCCACCCCCTTCTCCGCATCCGGCGCCACCTCAGCAGCCGTCAGCACGTACCCCGTCTCGTCGTCGGACGTCGACCGCGCGAACACCACCCCGAACACCCGCCCCTCGGTGGTGAGGAGCGGCCCTCCGGAGTTGCCGGGGCGGACGGTGGAGCGGATGGAGTAGATCTCGCGGGTGACCGTCGCGTCGTTGTAGATGTTGCGCCCCGTCGCCTTGACGCGGTTGGCGACGGTCGCCGCCTGGAGGTTGAGGTCGCCGTCCTGGGGGTAGCCCGCGACGACGGCCTGGTCGCCTCGGGACGCCTCGTCGTCGAAGCGCAGGATGGGGGCGCGCAGGCCGGGGACGTACAGGACGGCCACGTCCTTGTCGGGGTCGAACAGGACCACGCGGGCGTCGTAGGAGCGGCCCACGCCGCCGATGCGGACGGTGGGACGGTCGATGCCGGCGACGACGTGGGCGTTGGTCATGACGCGCTCGCGGGCGTAGACGAACCCGCTCCCCTCGCGGCCCTGGTCGCCGGACGCGCCCTCGATCTTGACGGTGCTGAGCTTGGCGGCGTTGGTGGCGCTGGCGGTGACGCTGTCGCCCGTGGGCTTCGCGACCTCGGCCGTGGACTCGTTCTCGAAGGGGTTGAAGACCTGCGGGAACCCGGCCTGGGTGAGGGCGGAGGTCGCGTCGGAGAACCACGCGGGGGTCGTCTCGGGCATGGCGTCCTGGACCGTGCCGAGGAGCTTGGAGTCGCGTATCGCGGAGGTGACCAGCGTCGAGGAGGACGCGCCGAGGACGCTCGCCGCGACCCAGGCGACGATGAGGACGGCGACGGCGTTGGCCGCGGCGCCCCCTATGCCGTCGGCGACGCGCAGGGGCCCCCGGTCGAGTTCGCGGCGCAGCCGCAGGGCGAGCCGCCCGGCGAGGCTGTGCGCGATGACGGCCGGCAGCAGGACCGTACACACCGCGGTGATCGTCGCCGCCGTCGTACCCGGTGTGACCAGCTTCATCACCCACGGCAGGACCCAGACGCCGATGACCGCGCCGCCGACGAAACCGGCGAGCGAGACGCAGCCGGCCACGAGGCCGCGGCGGTAGCCGGAGCCGGCGTACGCGAGTACGACCAGCACCAGCAGGATGTCGAGCAGGTCCACGGAGCCGCCTTTCTCTCGAACCCATGAATACGTGGGGGAAGGGCCCTTTTGATCAGCCGCACCCGCACGAGTGATCGAAACCGGCCACGCGTGCGTGTACCTCGGAAAACGGTCGGACCGGGACGTTGGTTCCACCGAGTGGCACACCGCACATCGCGCCCTCAGTGCGACGAACCGACAGTAGGACCATGCGCAACGGACGCCGCCCGAAAACCCCGGCCCACCGCCGGACGCTTTTCGCCTGCCTCCCCGGCCTCGCCGCGGTCGCCGCCCTCGCCCTGTGCGCATCCGGCGTCGACCGGGCCCCCGTGACCACCGCGACGGTCCGGCCCGCGCCGCACACCGCCCCGCGCCCCCGCATCGTCCCCCGCACCGCCTGGCTCGACGGCCCCCGCGCGCAGCCCGCCCCCCGCTACGACGACAAGGTCGTCGCCGTCTTCGTCCACCACACCGACTCCCCGAACCGGTACGACTGCGCCGACGCGCCCCGCATCATCCGCTACCTCCGCGCAGGTCAGACGGGTGTCCGCGACTGGGACGACATCGGCTACAACTTCCTCGTCGACCGCTGCGGAACCATCTACGAGGGCCGCGCGGGCGGTACGGACCGCGCGGTCACCGGCGCGCACACGCAGGGTTTCAACCACCGTACGACGGGTATCGCCGCGCTCGGCACGTTCACCTCCGGGACGCCGGTCCCGCCCGCCATGACCGAGTCCATCGCCGCGCTCGCCGCGTGGAAACTGGGCCTGTCCGACGTCGACCCCCGCGGGCTCGCGCACCTCACGTCCACGAGCGGGTACAGCCGGTACGCCGCCGGCACCACCGCGTCCCTCCCCGTGATCGCCGGTCACAAGGACGGGTACATGACCACCTGCCCCGGCCTCGCGCTGATGCACCTGCTGCCCCACATCCGCGCCCGCGCCGCCGAGTTGCAGGGCCGGGCGGTCACAGGAACGTCTCAGGCGGCCTTCAGCGTCCTCCCATTCCCCGTGCCTAACGTCGTGCACGACACAAGCCGACAGGGAGGCCGGGGAACATGAACGAGCACCGCATACAGCAGCCGAAGCGCTGGGTCCGCAGCCCCTGGGCGGTCCTGGGCGCCGTCGTCGCGGTCGTCCTCGGCCCGGCGGCGACGACCGCGTCAGCGCTGGACCAGGCGAACCGGGCGCCGCTGCATCACGCCGTGCTGAAGGCGGAGGGGCAGCAGGGGTACATCCCGAGCGACGGTTCCCGGCGGCGGACGACGTGAAGACGGGCGCAATGAAGAGGGCTTCGTACGATGATCAGCTGACCGGCACCGCGTACGTCACTCCTTGAACCGGTCCCACAGCTTCGGGTACCTCTCCGCCAGCGCCGCCTCGTTCTCGAAGTCGATCGGCGTGCCCTCCGGCTCCGGCGGGGCCGGCGGGATGCCGAGGTCCGGTGCCACCACCCCCGTGAGCTGCTCGTACGCCTCGTCCGCCGCGTACCCCAGCTCCTCGCCGTCGCCGTCGATCTCCTCGTCGAAGTCGCCGAGCAGCTCCGCGAGGGAGTCGGGGTCGTGGAGGGCGCCCTCGAAGACGTCCCGGCCCTGGCCGATCAGCCAGCACCGGAAGAAGTCGAACGCGTCGTCGCTCACGCCGTCCAGCAGCACCCACGCGGCGCCCCACAGATCCCACCGGTACGCCCGGTTGTACCGCGCCTCGAAGTGACGGGCGAAGTCCAGCACCGACTCCGGATCCCGCTCCAGCAGCCGCGCGACCAGCAGATCCGCCTGCTCCTCGGGGTCCCCGTCGGCGCGCTCCCGAGTACCGTCCACCAGCTCCCAGAACTCCGTCTCGTCCATCACGCCACCAGCATCGTGCTTCGGGGGGCGGGACGCACCTGGAGTGACGGGATCGGCGGGATCTTCACGGGATACGACGGAGGACGGCACGGAAGGGGTGCGGCGGCGCGGGGGCGGGCGCGGTACCGCGGGGGCGGGCGTGGTGTGGCGGTGCGGTGTCGGGGCGGACGCGGTGCGGCGGCGGGGCGGACGCGGTGCGGCGGCGCGGGCCCCGGTCCCACCCTCACCCCTCCCCGTACAGCGCCCCCAACCTCCCCGCCACCCCCACGAACCGCTCCCGCAGCTCCCCCGGCGCCACGACCTCCACGTCCGCGCCGAGGCCCAGCAACTGTGTGAACGCCACGTCCTGCGACTCCACGCCCAGCGTGACGCTCACCCACCCCTCGCCCGCCTCCACCCCCGCGAGCGCCTCCCGCGCGGCGAACGGGTCGACCACGTACGGCAGCCTGCGCACGCCCTCGGGAGTCAGCCGTACGACGACCTCCTCCCGATTCAGCGACCGCGCGAACGACTCCCCCTGCGCCTCCCAGAACGCGGCCAGCTCGAACCCGCCGTCCCGGTCGAACCGCTCCTCCAGGACGTCCACGGAGTCGAAGCGGTCGACCCGGTAGATCCGGAACGTGCCGTCGGCCCGCGCGCACAGGTACCAGACCCCGGCCTTCAGGACGAGCCCGTACGGCTCCAGCTCCCGCTCGACGGTGCGGTCCTTGCGCCGGTACGCCCCCTTGATCCGCCAGTCCCCCCACACCCCCTGCGCCACCGCCGCGAGCCCCTCCGGGACCGCCGCCTCGCGGAACCACCCGGGCGCGTCCAGATGGAACCGCTGGGCGGCGACGTCCGGAGCGTCCCGCAGCGACGGCACCAGCGCGGCGGCGACCTTCATCCGGGCCGCCGAAGCGGCATCCTCCAGCCCCATCCCCCTCAGCGCCTCCGGCACCCCGCTCAGGAACAACGCCTCCGCCTCGTCCCTCCCCAACCCCGTCAGCCGCGTCCGATACCCCCCGATCAACCGATACCCCCCACCCCGCCCCCGCTCCGCATACACCGGAATCCCCGCCTCCGACAACGCCTCCACATCCCGGCTCACCGTCCGCTCGGACACCTCCAGCTCCCGGGCCAGCTCCGCCCCACTCATGAAGGGCCGCCCCTGAAGCAACAGAACCATCTTGATCAACCGAGCCGCACGCATACGGCCATGATGCAGGGGACCACTGACAACGGGGCCGGACAGGAGACCGAGCGTGAATCCGTGGCACGCACCGGCCGACGAGGGCCCGGCTCCTCGGCCCGGCGCCGACCGCGTACCACGACGACTCGACCGGCCTCGCGGCCGTCGCGGTCAACGCCCTGCGCGGTCCCCGGGTCACCCTGGACGGAATGCGCCTCGTGGGCCAGGTGCTCCGGGTCCGGCGGGCGGGCGACCGTGTGCTGAGCCGTCCGGTGGAGTGGGCCGAGTTGTGTTGAGACGCGTGGGAGGGGCGGATTCCGAGGAGGAGTGGGAGACGTTCGCGTGGTGAGCGGCTGCGGGGCTTCCGCTCACCGTGGGACGGGGGTTGGCGGGGTGGTTGCCCTTCGGTGGGTTCGGAGTGGACGTCGGTCGGGGGCTTTGAGCATTTCGCGCGGGCGCGCGGGGGTGTTCGGGGTGCCCGGCGTGGCTTCGGGCGTGGGTCGGGCGAGTCGGGGGCCGACTGCGGTGAGGGTGGTGTTGACCGGTGTGCGGCGCTGTTCCGCATGCCGCGCGGGGGCGCCGGGGAGTTGGTCACCCCCTTCCGGCTGCCGGGGCGGGGAGCGTCGGGATCAGCCGTGCATCAGATCCGGGTGCGGGCAGATCTCCAGCTCGGCTGCCGGGCGATCGGACCATGCCCACCAGACGTGGCGGTGGGGGCAGCCCCAGACGACACGGCAGACGCGTCGGCCGTCCTCCTCACGGCGGCTGAGCACCATGGCACCGGCTCTCATCGCGCTGCCGCACCGGGGGCACGTCGGGGTGTGCTCTGCGGGCATCCTGGCAGGGTCCCGTCCGCTGGCGCGGCCTGCTCAGGAGGTTGCGGTCATGGACTGGATGAACCGGGTCCATGCTTCGGCGCTGAAGAACTGGACGGGGCCGGAGGGGTGCTTGCTGTCGCGGACGGCGTGGCCCCCGAGGGAGGTGTGAGCGAGTTCGACGCAGTCGTTGTTCTGGGCCGAGTACGACGACTTGCGGAACGCGCTGACGATCTCGATGTCGGGGGTCACAGGTGCCTCTTACGTCTGCTGGTCCTTGTTGTCCAGCGCCTGGCGAATCCGGCGGGCGGACTGCGTCGGCGACAGTGCTGCCGAGCGTAGCCGATTGAAGACGTTCGCGTAGGTGGCCAGGTCGTCCGGAGACTCAACTACGGTGGTGTTCACGGGGGTTCGGACGGTTACGACCTCCGCATAGGGCTCCACACCGTACGAGAAAGCCGTGAACGCGTCGGACATCGTCGCGGCCAGGAAGGCCGACGTCGGCAGGATCTGAAGCTGCACGTTCTGCCGACGGCCCACCTTCAGCAGATGGTGCAGTTGGTCCGCGCACACTTCAGAGCCATCGGCGAGCGCAGTGATCGCGGGCTCCCAGAGGATCGCCGTGTACTGCACCGCCTCCTCATCGAGCCTGCGTTGCCGCTGCATCCGGACCTCGACCAGTTCGGCGACCTTTTCGTCCGAGTGGACAAAGGGCCCGACGGTAATGACCTTCTCCGCGTACTCCGGGGTCTGCAACAGGCCGGGGATCAGGACCGGGTCCCAGGAGAGGATGTACGTCGCGTCGCTCTCCAGCGTGATGTGGTCCGCGTAGTCCGGACGCAGCGTGTCCTGGTAGTCGACCCACCAGCCCCGCTCATTACTGGTCTTCGCCCAATTCAGCAGCCGCTCGCGCTCGTTCTCGTCCGTCACCCCGTAGCAGTCCAGCAGCGTCCGGACCTCCAGGGCCGATACCGACACCTGGCCGCTCTCCGCCCGGCTCACCTTGCTCACCGACTTCATGATGGCCTCGGCGGCGGCCGACTGGTCGAGGCCGGCTGCTTCGCGGTGGCGGCGGAGTGCGATGCCCAGCCTGCGGCTGCGCACGGTCGGTTTTCCCCCAACGGGCATGTGCCTGCTCCTCTCAACTGTGCTGGAGAGTCTGCCGCGTTGATGCACTCGGGTACAGATAGAACATCAGATCTAGTGCAAATTTGTGAGCCAAGTAGGTTGTGGGCACGTTTCGAACACGGCTAGCTTCGTTGCGTAGCGCAAGCCACCCGGAACAAAGGGGATGAGCCATGCCCGCGAACGCCGTGTCCACGCGGACCGCCGCCTACCAGTACCCCCGCCGACGCCACAGCGTCACCCGGGCCCGCGACGACCTGCGCAGGCAGCTCGCCCAGTGGCGGGTCGGCGGTGAAGTCGCCTACGACGCCGAGGTGCTGGTATCGGAGCTCGCGACGAACGCGGTGAACGCGAAGGCGTTGCCGGGGAGGGAGATCCGGGTCGAGGTGACGTTGGCTCAGGGAGAGCTGCGGATCGAAGTCGCGGATGCCAGTGGGGAGTTGCCGGTGCTGCGGTGCGCCGGGGAGTGGGACGAGGGCGGGCGGGGGCTGGTGCTGGTGGAGGCGTTGGCGAAGGAGTGGGGAGTGGGGCCGAGGGAGGGGGTGGGGAAGGTGGTGTGGGCGGTGCTCAGCCTGCCGGACGCCACCCTCGACTCGCCGGATCAGAACCGGAGCTGACCCCGCCTCAGAGCGCCCGGACCGTCAGTGCGTCGTCCACGTGCTCCCCGTCCAGCGCGATCAGGTGACCCCCCGGGGCGTGGCGTTCGTCGAAGGAGGGGGTGGGCGGGATCTGTTCGCTTGAAGGTTCAAACGGAGATTTTATGGGGGTCGGGGGCAGGATGGGCGTATGCGACGAGTTGCTGTGGCCGGGGCGTCCGGTCTGATCGGAAGTGCGCTGGTGCGGTCTCTTGAGGCCGACGGGGTCGAGGTCGTGCGGCTGGTGCGGCGGGCCGCCGCCGGGCCCGGCGAGGTGGCGTGGGAGCCGGAGGCGGGGCGGGTGGACGCCGCCGGGCTCGCCGGTGTCGACGCCGTCGTGAACCTCGCCGGGGCGGGGGTCGGGGACCGGCGGTGGACGGAGTCGTACAAGAAGACCATTCGCGACGGGCGGGTCAAGGGCACGCGGGCGCTCGCCGAGGCCGTCGCCGCGATGGACGCGCCGCCGCGCGTGTTCGTCAACGGGAGCGCGATCGGGATCTACGGCGAGACCGGGGACCGGGCCGTCGACGAGAGCGCGCCGGCCGCGTCGGGGTTCCTGCCGGAGCTGTGCGTGGAGTGGGAGGCGGCGGCCGGGGCGGCTCAACGGGCGGGCGTGCGGACGGTGTTCGCGCGGACGGGGCTGGTCGTAGCGCGGGGTGGGGGTGCGTGGGGGAAGCTGTTCCCCTTGTTCAAGGCGGGACTTGGCGGGCGGATGGGCGACGGGCGGCAGTACTGGTCGTACATCGCGCTGCACGACGAGGTTGCGGCGATCCGGCATCTGCTCGAACACGACGGCCTGGAGGGGCCGTTCAACCTCACCGCACCCGAGCCCCTGACGAACCGTCAGATCACCGACGCCATGGCCCGCGTGCTGCACCGCCCGAAGGTGTTCACGGTCCCCGCACCCGTGTTGAAGCTGGTGCTCGGCGAGATGGCCGGGGACGTGCTGGGCAGCGCCCGCGTCGTACCCGGCAGGCTCCTGGAGTCGGGGTTCCGGTTCGCCTTCCCGGGCATCGACGACGCGGTGCGGGCGGCTCTGCGCTGAACTCCGGTCCCACCCGACCCACCCCGGCCGGGTATGCGACCTGCGTGCGCCCGTGCTCGGTCTGTGCGCGAGCTGACCGGGCCCGGGTGTGGACCTACCCTCAAGCGGAACTCGGGTATCCCTACGACGAGTTGAGGGTACGACGCCTTCGGCTCGGCGCAATCCGCGAGGAGGGGCACGTGCTTGAGCCCGCGTACAAGGTCGACGTCGTCATCGTGGGAGCCGGGGTGTCCGGACTGTCCGCGGCACAGCGGCTGATCGGCGCAGGACTGTCGGTGTGCGTACTGGAAGCCGCCCCCGGGGTCGGGGGGCGCATGGCGACCGAGAAGGTCGACGGGTTCCGGCTGGACCGGATCGGGCAGCTGCTGTCCACGGCGTACCCGGAACTGACGATGACCCCGGGCCTGGAGGGGCTGATGCTGCGGCCCTTCGCGCCGGGGGTGCTGGTGCACGGCGAGGGGCGGCGGGTGCGGGTGGGAACTCCCGTCGGTACGAGGGGAGTCGGCGGCAGGAGGGGGGCCGCCCGAGCGGGGAGGGCAACTCCGGGTGGCGCACGGGGAGTCCGGGGCGCGATGGGTCTCGGCCCCCGGGATATGCGGGGAGTTGCGGGCGGGGCAGGGCTCGGTCCCGGAGACGCGCGGGGAGTCGTGGGCGGGCGAGGGCTCGAACCCCGAAGGGGCGGGCTGGGGCCCGACCTCGAAAGGAGCGGCCTGGGGATCGGTCCCGGAAGGGGCGGGCTGGGGCTCGGTCCCGGAAGGGGCGGGCTGGGGCTCGACCTCGGCGGTGGGCGCGGCGTCCGGGGGTTCGGCCGCGGGGCTCGCGGGTCCGACGCGGCAAGGGAATCGTGGGGCTCCGAGACCGGGAGCGGCTCCCGGGCCGCCGCCGTGGGGGGCGCGCTGGCCGGTGCCGGGGGCTCCGTCGTGGGGGGCGCGAGGGGCGCATTCGATGTCGTACGCGCCCTGGCGAGCGCCCCTCGGGCCGGGACCGGCGGCGGCGAGGCGCTGCGGTACGGCGGTCCCCTCGGGTCGGCCATGGACCAGGCGCGGCTGCGCGGCGCGCTCTCCCGGCTCGCGTCCGTCCCCGTCGAGCGGCTCCTCGCCCGCGCCGAGTCCCCCGCCGGGGAGGCGCTCGCGGCGCGCGGGCTGCCGAGCCGTACGGTGGACGCGTTCCTGCGGCCCCTGCTCGCCGCGCTGCTGTGCGACCCCGAGCTGACGACGTCGAGCCGGTGCGCGGATCTCGCGCTGCGGGCGTTCGTCGGGGGACGGCTGTGCGTGCCCGAGGGCGGGGCCGACGCGCTGCCCGAGCTGCTCGCCTCGACGCTGCCGACCGGCGTCGTGCGTACGGGAGTTCGCGTCACGTCCGTCGCCACGACCTGCGTCACCACCGCCGAGCACGGGGAGTTCCGGTGCCGGGCCGTGCTGGTGGCGACCGACGCGCGTACGGCCGCCGAGCTGCTGCCGGGGCTGCGGGTGCCGGAGTTCCATCCGGTGACCGTCGTCCATCACACGACCGACGAACTCCCCGACAGCGGGGGCGCGTTGCTGCTCGACGCGGAGCGGGGCGGGCCGGTCGCCCATACGGCCGTCATGAGCGAGGTCGACCCCAACAGGGCGCCCGCCGGGCGGGTGTTGATCTCCTCGACCGTTCTCGGCACTCCCCCGGACGACCTCGACGCCACCATCCGCGCGCACCTCGCGCGGCTGTACGGCACGTCCACGTCCCGCTGGGAGACCCTCGCCGTCCACCACACCGCCGAGGCGGTCCCCGCGATGCGCCCGCCGCACGACCTGCGCCGCGCCGTCCGGCTCCTGGCCGGGCTGTACGTGTGCGGGGACCACCGGGACACCAGCACCGTGCAGGGGGCGCTGCATTCGGCGCACCGGGCGGCGACGGCGCTGATCGCGGAGCTGGGGGCGGCGGGGGCCTCGCAGTTGGCGGATCCGCCGGCGACGGTCACCGAGGCGGCCTGAAAGTTGCCGGCACGGGAATTCCGCGCGAGAAGTGAACCGTCCCCATCATGACAGGTTCGCCGGTGATTCCGTAGGACGGACGGCACAACTCGTTTGCCTTGTCCGCGACTTCACCGGCGCACAGAATCTTCCGCATGGATCACTCCAAGTCGGTCGATCAGGACGCGGTGTTGAGGGCTCGGACGGCATTGCTGGGATCAGGGGGACTGAGTCTGCGGGAGAAAGTCACGGCGTATCGGATATTGGCCCAGGTGAGCCCGCTGGCTTATCTGGGAAAACTGGCGACGGAATTGGTCTCGTATTCGTACGCGCCGGAATTCCGGGAGCGGCCGGACATCGTGTTCGCGCTGTGCGGGGAGGCGGCCCGGGCCGCGCGGGAGATCCCGGGCGGCGAGCCCGGGCGCACCGAGACGCTGGTGCGGGCGCTCGGGGCGTACGAAGGGGAGTTGTTCCGGCAGGGGCGGCGGGCGGAAGGGCTCGCCGTGTGCGAGGAGGCGGCCTCCGTCGGGCGCGAGGGGTTCGAGCGGGGGCAGGTGGAGAGCCGCGCGTACGGGAGCGGGCGGCTTGCCGTGGTCCTCGCCGAGGAGGGGCGGCACGTCGAGGCGGCCGAGGTGGCCGGGCGTGAAGTGGACGACTCCTTCTGGGCGTTGACGCGATGGGCGGCCGAACTCGACGCGGCGGGCAGCCATGGCGCGGCGTCGGAGGCGTTCGGGCGGCTCGTCGACGTGCAGCGCGGGCGGCTCGTCAAGGGCGAGGGGTCGACGACGCTCACCGTGTGGGCGCTGGTGCAGCACTCCCGGCTGGCCGGGACGGTCGGCGCGGACGCGGTGCGGGCCGAAGCGCTGGGCCTGCTGCGGGAGTTGGGCGACTCGGGTGAGCGGCGGGCGTGGAGCGACCTCCTCGCGTTCTGGACGACGCTGCTGGCACTGTCCTCCCGTTCCCTGGAGCCCGTCGGCTCCCCCGCGCCGGCGTTCGGCTCCGCCTTCTCCCACTGGTCCCCCGACGTCCGCGCCCAATACCTCGCCGGGCTCGACGAGTTGGAGCGCGAGGCCGCCGACCCGGACACGCCGCTCGCCGAACTGGCTGTCGTACAACATCGGTTGACGGTCCGTTCGGCGCTGTACCACCACAGCCGCGGGCCCCGGGTCGAGCAGCCCCTCACCCCGCTGTTCGGCCGGTCCGTCGCGCTGGCACGGCAGTTGGGCGACCCCGCGTGGCTGGCGCGGACGCTGACCGACCGGGCGATGTTCCTGGTCGCGGTGAAGCGGTACCGGGAGGCGTACGCGGACTTCCGGGAGGCGGTGGAGCTGACGGAGTGACCGGCCCGGCCGGGCGGCCCTCGCAAGCCGCCCGGCACGGCTGCTTCTACCCCAGCGTCGCCACCTTCTCCCGGTACCCCCGCACCGCCGCCGCGTCCTTGTACGGCTCCAACCGCCGCTCGAAGTCCCGGACATACTCCACGGCCCGCGCCGAGCGCATCTCGGACGCCTGGGACGCCGCTTCCGCCGCATGGCGGCACGCCTGGTCCAGTTCGCCGAGCGAGAGGCGGGCCGTGGCCAGGACCACCCGGCAGAACAGGCGGCTGCGGGCCTGGGTCGCGGGCCTCAAGTGGAGGGAGCGTTCGGCGTGTTGGGCCGCCGCGCGGAACTGGTGGAGGTCGCGGTGGCAGTGGGCGAACTCGTCGGCGAGTTGGGCTTCGTCGAAGAAGCGGGCCCAGTACGGGACTTCCTCCGCGCCGGTGTGCTTCGACGCTTCCAGGGCCCGTTCCGCGCGGACCAACGACGTGGTGCAGGCCCGGACTTCGCCCAGGACGCCATGCCCCCGCGCCTCCACCGCGTGCAGCAGGGCCTGGACGGTCGGCGCCGCCGCCGTACCCACGCCCTGCTGGGCCACGCGGGCCAACTGGACCGCCTCGCGGCCGTGTCCGAGGTAGACGGCCTGGCGGCTCATCGTGACGAGGACGTACGCGCCGTACGCGCGGTCCCCCGCCGCCTGGGAGAGGCGCAGCGCCTGGACGAAGTAGCGCTGGGCGAGTCCGTGCGCGGCGATGTCGTACGAGGTCCAGCCGGCCAGCCGGGTGAGGTCGGCGGCGGCGGCGAACAGGCGGCGGCCCGTCTGTTCGCCGTACACGCCCCGGAGCATGGGCTCGCACTCGTGCTCCAGGTAGCGGACCAGGGCCTGGCGGGCGTGGCCGCCGCCGTAGCGGCTGTCGAGGGCGCGGAAGAGTTCGCCGACCGAGCGCAGGGCGGAGATGTCGCCGCCGGTGACCCGGACGCCGCGTTCGCCGCGCTCGCGCTGGCGGGGTACGGCCGGGCGGGCCTGCGGGGGGATGCGGGGGTGCGGTTCGGCGCGGGCGACCTTCTCGTCGGCGCGGCCGATCAGCCAGTCGCGGCTCGGTACGACCAGGCCGGCCGGGGTGAAGGCGATCTTGCGGAGCTCGGCGTGGCTGCCGGAGTCCTTGCGCCACAGGCCGCTGACGATGTCGACGGCCTCCTCGGGGGTGCCGGCGAACTCCAGGCCCGCGTACACGGGGGCGCAGGCGTCGAGGCCGAGGTCCTGGGCGGTCAGGCGGCGGCCGAGGCGCCTGGTGAAGACCTCCGCGATCAGGGCCGGCGTCGTACCCCTCGGCTGCTGGCCGCGTAGCCAGCGGGTCACCGACGTCTTGTCGTATCTGAGGTCCAGGCCGTGTTCGAGCCCGAGCTGATCGACCCGGCGGGCCAGTCCTGCGTTGGAGAACCCCGCTTCTGCGATGAGCGCGGCGAGCTGGCGGTTGGGGGTGCGCGGCGCGGGTCGGTCCGTCATCTGCGGTGCGGTCTCCTGCCTTCCGGGCATGTGACGTGCCCGGATGAAGTGCCCGGATTGCCTGTGAGCAGCCCAGTTGGCCTCGTGAACGGCGCGAATGTAGCGGAGCGTGAGCAAGCGGTCGCACTATCCGGGGGGCATTCATCCGATCGTGTGAGGATTGGCCGTCGGGCTGACGCGGGCGGGGCAGTCGTACAGTGGCGTGGAGGCGTTTCGTGCCTTACCACGTCGAGGAGGCGTTTTGTCGTGAGTGAGCTGCGGTTCGTTCGCATGGGGTTCGGGGACGAGGCGGTCGACTACCAGGTCGCCTGGGACGAGCAGCGGCGGGTTCATGCGGCGCGCTTCGCCGATGAGGTGCCGGATACGGTGCTGCTGCTGGAGCATCCGCCGGTCTACACGGCCGGGCGGCGTACGGCCGACAGTGAGCGGCCTCTCGACGGGACGCCGGTGATCGACGTCGACCGTGGGGGGAAGATCACCTGGCACGGGCCGGGTCAGCTGGTGGGGTATCCCATTCAGAAGCTGCCTCGGCCGGTGGATGTCGTGGCGCATGTGCGGCGGATCGAGGACGCGCTGATCCGGGTCTGCGCGGAGTTCGGCGTCGAGACGTCGCGGGTCGAGGGGCGCAGCGGCGTGTGGATCCTGGGCGATCCCGTCGAGGACCGCCCCTCGCTCGGCGGGCTCTCCCTGGACTTCGATCCCCGGCTGACCGACGAGGAGTTCGACCCTCGGATGAACGGGCCCGAGTACGCGCCGTCCAACGCGGGGCAGCGGCGGGAGGACCGGAAGATCGCGGCGATCGGCATCCGGGTCGCGAAGGGCGTCACGATGCACGGCTTCTCGTTCAACGTGAACCCCGACAACAAGTGGTACGACCGGATCATCCCGTGCGGCATCCGGGACGCGGGGGTGGCGTCGCTCGCGGAGGAGCTGGGGCGGGACGTGACGATCGCGGAGGTGCTGCCGGTGGTGGAGCGGCATCTGAAGGACGTGCTGGAGAACGCGGAGCTGAAGCCGCGCGTGGTGGAGAAAGCGGCGGTGTGATCGGCGGGTGCGGGGGCGTCGCCGGATCGGGCTGAGGGAGGTCCGGTTGGGGGGCGAGCCTGGGCGGGCGATGCCCGGGCACATGGACCGGTCGACGCCGGGGCGGCGCGGGCCGGGAGGCGTCGGCCCGTTCGCGCCGCGCCTTACCCCACGACGTGCCGCCCCCTGCGGCGCGGGCGCCGTCTGCCACACGCCGTCGGTGTACAGCGGGCCGGCGCCTGGGCGGGCGGACCGCGGGGTGCCGTGCCGGGCGGTCGTGTGTGACCTGCGTGGCGGTGGCCCGCAGCCGCTCCCCCGTCGGCTGATGTGATGCCCCTCGCACCGGGAATGCGCCTCGCACCCAGCGGGTTGGCCTCGTCGCGGGGCTCAATTAGCACGGGCGTACCCTGGTGTACGCCGAAGAATCGAAGCACAGGGAGCCGGTCGTGTCCGCAGTCGCACCCGACGGACGCAAGATGCTGCGCCTGGAGGTCCGTAACGCTCAGACCCCCATCGAGCGCAAGCCCGAGTGGATCAAGACCCGGGCGAAAATGGGTCCCGAGTACACGAAGATGCAGGGGCTCGTGAAGAGCGAGGGGCTGCACACGGTGTGCCAGGAGGCCGGCTGCCCCAATATCTACGAGTGCTGGGAGGACCGGGAGGCGACGTTCCTCATCGGTGGCGACCAGTGCACGCGGCGGTGCGACTTCTGCCAGATCGACACCGGCAAGCCCGAGGCCCTGGACCGGGACGAGCCGCGCCGGGTGGGCGAGTCCGTCGTCACGATGGACCTGAACTACGCGACCATCACCGGCGTCGCGCGCGACGACCTGGAGGACGGCGGGGCGTGGCTGTACGCCGAGACCGTGCGGCAGATCCACGAGCAGACGGCGGGGCGCGCCGAGGGGCGTACGAAGGTCGAGCTGCTGGCGCCGGACTTCAACGCCGTGCCGGAGCTGCTCGACGAGGTCTTCGCGTCGCGGCCGGAGGTCTTCGCGCACAACGTCGAGACCGTGCCGCGGATCTTCAAGCGCATCCGGCCCGGTTTCCGGTACGAGCGTTCACTGAAGGTCATCACGGCCGCCCGTGACTACGGGCTCGTGACGAAGTCGAACCTGATCCTCGGGATGGGCGAGACCCGCGAGGAGATCACCGACGCGTTGCGGCAGATGCACGACGCCGGGTGCGAGCTGGTCACCATCACGCAGTACCTGCGGCCGTCCGTGCGGCACCACCCCGTCGAGCGGTGGGTGAAGCCGCACGAGTTCGTGGAGCTGAAGGAGGAGGCCGAGCAGATCGGGTTCTCCGGGGTCATGTCGGGGCCGCTGGTGCGGTCGTCGTACCGCGCGGGGCGGCTGTACCAGATGGCGGTGGAGAAGCGAGGGGCTTACGTCGCCTCGCAGGCGGTCTGACGCTCCGACCATCGGATTTCCCGACCCCTTGCCTCACTCCGGCCGTGTGAATTCCCGCACAAGAACCTACTCGCCGGTAATGGCCGAGACGGCGCGGTCCCGGACGTCCTCGCAGTTGAGGGCGTTGCCGGGGCCGCGTTGAAAGTTTTCGGGGTCGTATCAACGTTTCATCGGTGTTTGACCGGTCGGTCACGCCCTGGTAACACCAATCAGTGACGCTGATGTCACATCACGTAGGCCCATACCCAAAGCCGCTCCGAGGGGGGACCTCATCATGCAGGCCGCGCCCGTCCGTGCCACCGCCATCCCGACCTTCACCGACGCCCTGCGCGCCGTCGAGTCGCTGCTGCTGAGCAGCGGCCAGCGCACGGCCCGCCGCAACGCGTGGACCTCCGTGCTCGAAGACCGCCGCCGGGCCAAGGACCGGGTGGAGGCCGAGCGCGTCCTCGAAGCGGTCAGCTCCGCCCGTCCCTGAGCGCGAGGGCCCCGCACCGGGCACGTAGACTTCTGGCATGGCGAGAAGTGACAGCGCGGCAGCATCCGCGAACCCCGGGCGACTGAAGCAGATCGCCCTGACGTACAAGATGACCCGTAAGGCCGACAAGACGATCGGCCTGGTGCTCGCGGGCGTCTTCCTCCTCATCTTCGGTGTCTTTCTCGCGATCGGCTTCTGGATCGACCACCCGATCTACCTCGGGATCCTCGGTTTCCTGCTGGCCTTCCTGGGTACGGCGATCGTCTTCGGGCGGCGGGCCGAGCGGGCCGCGTTCGGGCAGATGGAGGGGCAGCCGGGTGCCGCCGCCGCCGTCCTCGACAACATCGGGCGGGGCTGGACCACGACGCCGGCCGTCGCGATGAACCGCAGCCAGGACGTCGTCCACCGGGCCGTCGGCAAGGCCGGGATCGTCCTCATCGCGGAGGGGAACCCGAACCGGGTGAAGACTCTGCTGGCCGCCGAGAAGAAGAAGATGAACCGGATCGTCGCGGATGTGCCGGTGCACGATGTGATCGTGGGCGTCGGTGAGGGGCAGATCGCGCTGAAGAAGCTGCGGACGACGCTGCTGAAGTATCCGCGGGTGCTTACTGGTCCCCAGGTGACGGCGACGAACGACCGGCTGAAGGCGATGGGGGACCTGATGTCCAACATGCCGCTGCCGAAGGGGCCGATGCCGAAGGGGATGAAGCTGCCGAAGGGTGGGCCCAAGGGCCGCTGATCACACTTGTACGACGATGGGGGCGCCCAAGATCTTGGGCGCCCCCATCGTCGTACCCGTCTCTAAATACGCACCTCGACTGTTTGCGCCAGCCTGTCGTGCAGGCCCCGGCCGTCCTTGTCCCAGACCAGGGCCGGGACGGCCAGGCACAGCAGGACCGTGCGGAGCAGGGCGCGCAGGGGGTTGACCGTGCCCGTGGGCAGGTGGAGGACCCTGATGCCGAAGAGGCGTTTGCCGGGGGTGAAGCCGATCGTCGTGACCGTGAGGGCGCCCAGGACGAAGAAGACCAGCAGGGCCCAGTTGCTCGTGGCGGGCGAGTAGCCGTCCGTGATGAGGCCGTATGCGATCAAGACGCTCAGGCCCCAGTCGACGGCGAGTGCGCCGAGGCGGCGGCCGGGGCGGGCGAGGGAGTTCGGGCCGTCCTCCGGGAGGCCGAGGTCCCGGCCCCGGTAGCCGAAGTCCGCACCGGCTTCCTCCAGGGCCGCGCGGGGTCCGGAGAGCCAGGATCCGAGTGCTTGCCTTTTGTCCACCCGTCCACGGTACTGGGCGGGCCGGGGGAAGCCGAAGGGCGGGGTGGGCCGGGGCCGGCCGGGCGGGGTGGGGCGGTACGGCCGGCCGGGCCGGGTGGGCAGAGGCGGGCCGAGTCCGGTTAACTTCGGCGAAACAAATGGGTCACGCCCGAGAAATCACCCGTCCCTAGGGTCGGGACGAGCGTGTGCCACCGCACTGGCCGCACGAACGAACTACCACCCCGGCTCGGGAAACAGCCGGGAGTAGGAGGAGCTGGATGTCCCAGAACGCCGACGACATCAAGAAGCTGATCACGGACGAGCAGGTCAAGTTCGTCGATGTCCGCTTCTGCGACCTGCCGGGCGTCATGCAGCACTTCACGGTGCCCGTCGATGCGTTCGACCCGGACGAGGAGCTCGCGTTCGACGGCTCGTCGATCCGTGGCTTCCAGGCGATCCACGAGTCGGACATGGCGCTGCGCGCGGACCTCGACACGGCGAAGATCGACCCGTTCCGCCGCGACAAGACGCTGAACCTCAACTTCTTCATCCACGACCCGATCACGGGCGAGCAGTACTCCCGCGACCCGCGCAACGTGGCGAAGAAGGCCGAGGCGTACCTCGCGTCGACCGGTATCGCGGACACCGCGTACTTCGGTCCCGAGGCCGAGTTCTACGTCTTCGACTCGGTGCGGTTCCAGACCTCCGCGAACGAGAGCTTCTACCACATCGACTCCGAGGCGGGCGCCTGGAACACCGGTGCGGTCGAGAACAACCGGGGTTACAAGGTCCGCTACAAGGGCGGCTACTTCCCGGTCGCGCCGGTCGACCACTTCGCCGACCTGCGCGCCGAGATCTCCCTGGAGCTGGAGAAGTCCGGCCTCAAGGTCGAGCGCCAGCACCACGAGGTGGGCACCGCCGGCCAGGCGGAGATCAACTACAAGTTCAACACGCTGCTCGCCGCGGCCGACGACCTCCAGCTCTTCAAGTACATCGTGAAGAACGTCGCCTGGCGCAACGGCAAGACCGCGACCTTCATGCCGAAGCCGATCTTCGGCGACAACGGCTCGGGCATGCACGTCCACCAGTCGCTGTGGTCGGGCGGCGACCCGCTGTTCTACGACGAGGCCGGGTACGCGGGCCTCTCGGACACCGCCCGCTACTACATCGGCGGCATCCTCAAGCACGCGCCGTCGCTGCTGGCGTTCACCAACCCGACGGTGAACTCCTACCACCGCCTGGTCCCGGGCTTCGAGGCGCCGATCAACCTGGTGTACTCGCAGCGCAACCGCTCCGCCGCGATGCGTATCCCGATCACGGGCTCCAACCCGAAGGCCAAGCGCGTCGAGTTCCGCGCGCCCGACTCCTCCGGCAACCCGTACCTCGCCTTCTCCGCCCTGCTGCTCGCGGGCCTCGACGGCATCAAGAACAAGATCGAGCCGGCCGAGCCGATCGACAAGGACCTCTACGAGCTGGCCCCCGAGGAGCACGCGGGCGTCGCCCAGGTCCCGACCTCCCTGAACGCCGTCCTCGACGCGCTGGAGTCGGACCACGAGTTCCTCCTCGCCGGCGACGTCTTCACGTCCGACCTGATCGAGACGTGGATCGACTTCAAGCGCACGAACGAGATCGCCCCGCTCCAGCTGCGCCCGCACCCGCACGAGTTCGAGCTGTACTACGACGTGTGATCGAACCGTGAGCCGTCCGGCGCCCTCGTCCCGTTCTCCGGGGCGGGGGCGCCGTCGTATCGTGAGGGGTATGGCTGACAAGGGCGAACCGGGCGACGAGGAGCGGGAGTTCGATCTTCGGTGGGCTGAGGGGGCCGTGCACAAGGAGCCGTCGGCTCGGGCGCGGATGCTGGCGGCGAAGTGGAGGGAGGAGCCGCCGGAGGCGGTGCCGTTCCGGGGGGAGCCGGTGGGGCGTCGTAGGCGGTTGCGGGTGCCGGTGGTGCGGCGGGGGCCCTGGATGTCGGTCGCTCTGGTGTTCGGGAGCATTGCCGTCGCGATCCTGGCGCTGGGGTACAGCGGGTATCAGGGGTTCTGAGGTTCTGAGGGGGCGGCTTCGGAGCTTTTGCCTGGACGGGGGCTGTTCAGGGACTGTTCATGGGGTGGTCGCGAGCACACTGGGCAGTGGGGCGAGTGCCTGACTGCGGGGTGATGCGGATGCGGAGCCGTTTTCGGAGCGACCGGCAGCTGACCGTGCGGATGACGGTCACGATGTTCCTGCTGGGGCTGCTGTACGTGGGGTTCGTCGCTGCCCTGATCGTGCTGCTGAGGTCGTGGGTGCTGGTCGTCGTGGTTGTCGCCGCGATGCTCGGTGCCCAGTTCTGGTTCTCGGACCGGATCGCGCTGTTCGCGATGCGGGGGCGGGTGGTGGAGCGGGAGGAGTATCCCGAGCTGCACGCCGTCGTGGACCGGCTGTGCGCGCTCGCCGACATGCCGAAGCCCGTGGTCGCCGTGTCCGAGATGGACATGCCGAACGCGTTCGCGACGGGGCGCGACCCCGACAACGCGGTGGTGTGTGTGACGACGGGGCTGCTGCGGCGGCTGGAGCCGGCGGAGCTGGAGGGCGTGCTGGCGCACGAGCTGTCGCATGTGGCGCACAAGGACGTCGCGGTGATCACGGTCGCCTCGTTCCTGGGGGTGCTGGCGGGGCTGATCGTGCGGTTCGCGCTGTACTCGCAGATGTTCGGCGGGCGGGACCGCAAGGACCAGAACACCCTCGCCGTGTTCGCCGCCGTGCTGGGTGTCTCGATGGCCGTGTACGCGCTGAGCTTCCTGCTGATCCGCGCGCTGTCCCGGTACCGGGAACTCGCCGCCGACCGGGCCGCCGCCCTGCTGACCGGCCGTCCCTCGGCGCTCGCGGCGGCGCTCACGAAGGTGGACGGCGACATCGCGCGCATCCCCTCGAAGGACCTGCGGACGGCGCAGGCGTTCAGCGCGTTCTACTTCACCCCGGCGCTGGGCTCGGAGCCGGGGATCGCCCGGTACTTCTCGACGCACCCGAGCCTGGACCAGCGGCTGGAGCAACTGGGCCGGATCTCCGCCGAGTTGGGCGAACCACGGGGAAAGACGGACTGATGGGGCTGCTGGACATCCTGCTGGGCCGGACCAAGCCGGTCGCACCCGACCTGGACCAGCTCTTCGCGCTGCCCTCGGCGGCCATCACCCTGGAGGCGGCGGCCGGGCTCACCCCGACCGGCGTCGGCGCGGTGTGCTTCGCGACGGTCGAGGGTTCGGCGTTCGACCAGACCCACCGGGAGGTGCAGGCGCTGCTGGACGCGGACACGGACCGTACGGGGCCGCCGGTCGAGCTGACGCGCGACACGTACGGCTACTCCTGGCTCGTCTCGCGCCGCTCCCCCGACGACCTCGCCGCGCTCGTCAACGACCTGCACGCGGTGAACAGTTCGATGGAGGTCAACGGGTTCGGGCCGCAACTTCTGTGCTCCCTGGCGGGGTTCACGGACGCGGACGGGCGAAGGCTCGCGCTGGTGTACCTCTACAAGCGGGGCACGTTCTATCCGTTCGCCCCGCTGGGGGATGCCCAACGCCGGGACAACGCGCTGGAGTTGCGGGCCAAGGCGGCTCTCGTGGACGACCTGCGGATCGAGCAGGACCTCAGCCGGTGGTTCCCGGTGTGGGGCGCGCCGGGTCTGTGAGGAGCGTCCCCCGTACCGCCTCCTCCGTCCGCGCCACCACCGCCGTGCCGTCCTCGGCGGTGATGATGGGCCGCTGGATCAGCTTCGGGTGCGCGGCGAGGGCGGTGATCCAGCGGGCGCGGGACGACTCGTCGCGCGGCCATTCCTTCAGGCCCAGTTCCTTCGCGGCGGCCTCCTGCGTGCGGACGATGTCCCACGGTTCGAGGCCGAGGCGCCCGAGGACCTCCTCGATCTCGGCCTCGCTCGGGACGTCTTCCAGGTAGCGGCGGACGGTGTAGTCCGCGCCCTCCGCGTCGAGGATCGTGAGGGCGCTGCGGCACTTGGAACAGGCGGGGTTGATCCAGATCTCCATGGGTCCCACGGTACGTGAGTGAGGTGCCGGGAGGGCCCTCGAACGGCCTTTGATCAGGGGCTTTTGTCAGTGGCGGGGAGTAGAATAGAAGCAGTGTTCGAGGGTGTCGCCGGGGGGTTTCGACACTTCCCCGGCGGCGTCCTGACAACGGGAGGTTCGCCTGTGTCCGCTGTCCTGTTCGATCTGCCGTACGCCCCTGTCGAGAAGCACCCGCTGCCCGCGGGGCGTCCGCGTGAGTGGTACATCTCGCACAACCGCCGCCTCAAGGCCATGCGCCTCGCCATCGCCCTCCTCGACGCGGGGGTGTTCGTCCCGAACCAGGCCCGCAACGAGAAGATCCGCTCCACGGCCGAGCGGATCGGCATCCACCCGCCGTCGGACACGACGTGTCACATGGTGCGGGCGCTGATGCGGTACTCGCGGTGAACTGAGCGCCGGACGCCAGGCGTTGGCGTCCGGCTCTTTCACGCGTACGTCGCCAGCAGGCCGCGTACGTACGTCTCCAGCCGCTCCCCCAGCAGTTCGGGGGTCAGGTCGGTGCGGCCCGACTCCCGCCAGGGGCCCGCGAGTTTGGTCGCGTCGCCGGCGTAGTGGAGGCAGTCCAGGAGACGCCAGTAGAGGTGGTCGGGGCCGGGGGCCAACGGGCGTCCGCCGTGGGCCTCGTAGCGTTCCCGGAAGCCGAGTCCCGTCTCCGGACCGTGCAGGAGGGCGAGGGCCGTCGAGCAGTGGGCCACGTCCAGGTCGGCCGGGCCCCAGGACGTCTCCACCCAGTCGACGACGCCGGTGACCCGGCCGTCGTGGAAGAGGACGTTGCCGGGGTGGAAGTCGCGGTGGAGGAAGCAGGGTTCGTACGCGGGGGGTTCGCGGCGGATGAGGTCCACCGCGCGGGTCCACAGGTCGCCTCGGGGGGTCCGGACGCGGTCCGCCGACGTCCATGCCTGGTAGTCGCGGGGGCGTTCGGCGGGGTCCACCGCGTGGATGCGGGCGAGGAGTGCCGCGAGTTGGTCGAGGCGGTGCTCCAGGTCCTCCTCGTCTTCCTCGTCGAAGCGGACTCGGCCCGGGAGGGCGGTCATCGCGAGGGAGGGGTGGTCGCAGTGGGTGGCGTCGGGGTCCACGCCGATGAGGGCCGCCACCGGGATGCCGTCCTCTTCCGCGAGCAGTGTGAGGATGTCCGCCTCCCGTTGGAGGAGGCCGGGGGCGTGCTTGCGGAAGAAGGGCTTCACGAAGCTGCGCAGGACGATGTCGTCGTCCGGGAGTGTCACCCGGCGCATCTGTGAACTCCAGCCGCCCTTCAGGGGGTTGTCGGCGGTGCGGGCCCGGCCGGTCTGCTTGGCGAGCCACTCCCACGTCGCCGTCCAGCCCCTGTCCGCGAGGCCGGTGAGGAGGCCGGTCACCAACTCCCGTCTCGCCTCGGCGTGATCCCGGTACCAGAGGCCCAACTGGTGGTCGGCGCCGTCCAGTTCGACCCTGCTGTACTGGGCGCGGGCGGTCAGCGCGTCCTCGATCGCCTCCGTCACCTCCGGCGGGATCACCGCGTCGGTCTCCGGTACGAGGAGCAGGGCGCGGCCGGTGAAGCCGCGCAGCGTCTCCAGTGCGGGGGAACGCCGCCAGGAGTCCGGCGTCCGGATGATCTCGGTGAAGCGGCCGTCGCCCTCGCCGAAAGGCTCGTCCCAGGCTTCGGGGGCGTATACGGCTGGGGCGCCGAGGGCGATCGAGGTGACGCGTTCGCCGTAGTGGGCGGTGAGGTCGGCGACCGTCTGGCCGCTCATGCTGAACCCGGCGAGGATCAGGGGGGTTTGGGCGGGTACGTACGCGTCGATGACCGCGACCGCCTGCTCGAAGCGGCGCCTGAGGCTCAACTCCCGTAGCTGTCCGGTGCTTTCGCCGTGGCCGGTGAAGTCGAGGGCGAGGGCCTGGACGCCGTGCGCGGTGAACTCCTCGGCCAGCGGGAGGAGTCGGGCCTTGCTGCCGCGTCCGGCGCCGTGCAGGAGGACGGCCGCGGCGGGGGCGGCTGGCGGGCCGCCGCGCACTCCGCTGAGGACGTCGTCGCCGTGGTCGTACGCGAAAGAAGTCAGTTCTGGCATGGGCCCATTGATACATACGCCGTGCGGGGGAACCCGGAGGGGTGAGGGAGGAGATCCGTCATGGGAATCATCGGTGTGGGCGCGGTCGGTGTGCTGGCCGTGCTCGGTTTCGGGAACCATCTGTGGTGGCTGGTCGCGGGGGGCCTCTACCTGTTCCTGAGCAAGCGGTCGGACTCGGAGAAGAAGGAGGCGGGTACCGCCCGGCCGACGACCTACCAGGGGTACCGCGCGCGGCGGGACCGGCAGGCGAGGTGGGAGCGGAGGTACCGGCGGGAGCGGAGGTGGCGGTGGATCTGAGCGCTGCCCCGGACAAGGGGCCTCACCTCCGTGAATCCTGTCACAGAACACCCAGGTAACACGGGGTTCACACTCGGGCAATGGGCGGGAAACCGCCTGTTGACAGGGTGCCGGTATTCGACGTGGCGCCCCAGTGCCGTAGCGCCGCTGCACCCGCAAGTGCGCCAAGACATACCCCCGAAGGATGTGGCCCCGTGACCTTCAAGGCTGAGTACATCTGGATCGACGGCACCGAGCCGACGGCCAAGCTGCGTTCCAAGACGAAGATCGTCACGGACGCGTTCGGCGGGCTCGAGTCGCTGCCGATCTGGGGCTTCGACGGGTCCTCCACGAACCAGGCCGAGGGTCACGCGTCCGACCGTGTACTGAAGCCGGTCTTCACCTGTCCGGACCCGATCCGCGGCGGCGACGACATCCTCGTCCTGTGCGAGGTCCTCGACATCGACATGACGCCGCACTCGTCCAACACGCGTGCCGCGCTCGTCGAGGTCGAGACGCGGTTCGCCGCGCAGGAGCCGATCTTCGGGATCGAGCAGGAGTACACGTTCTTCAAGGACGGCTACCCCCTCGGCTTCCCCAAGGGCGGCTTCCCGGCCCCCCAGGGCGGCTACTACTGCGGTGTCGGCGCGGACGAGATCTTCGGCCGTGACGTCGTCGAGGCGCACCTCGCGAACTGCCTCGCCGCCGGTCTCGGGATCTCCGGCATCAACGCCGAAGTCATGCCGGGCCAGTGGGAGTTCCAGGTCGGCCCGCTCTCCCCGAGCGTCGTCGCCGACCAGCTGTGGATCGCGCGGTGGCTGCTCTACCGTACGGCCGAGGACTTCGGCGTCTCCGCGACGCTGGACCCGAAGCCGGTGAAGGGCGACTGGAACGGCGCGGGCGCGCACACGAACTTCTCCACGAAGGCGATGCGCGAGTCGTACGACGCGATCATCACCGCCGCCGAGTCCCTCGGCGAGGGCTCCAAGCCGCTGGACCACGTCAAGAACTACGGCGCGGGCATCGACGACCGCCTCACGGGCCTGCACGAGACGGCCCCGTGGAACGAGTACTCCTACGGCGTCTCCGACCGCGGCGCCTCCGTCCGCATCCCGTGGCAGGTCGAGAAGGACGGCAAGGGCTACATCGAGGACCGCCGCCCCAACGCGAACGTCGACCCGTACGTGGTGACGCGTCTGCTGGTGGACACGTGCTGCTCCGCGCTGGAGAAGGCCGGCCAGGTCTGACCTCGCCGCGACGACTCTTGAAGGGCGCCCCTGTGGAGGGGGCGCCCTTCTCGCGTACGGGTTCTGGTCTACGGGTTCTGGTCTACGGGTTCTGGTCGAGGAAGCGTCCAACCTGTGAGAGGAGGGTCCTTCAAGTGGGCGGGGTCTGCTTCAATGGGGGTATGGCCAGCTTCCAGAAGTGCGATGCGACGGGTCGCCATGACCTTGAGCCGTTCTGGCCCTCCCGTCAGCATCACGACTTCGATCGGGTGTGTTGTCGCGCGGTGAACGCGCCGGCCCTCTAAAGCCGTACATCCCGGTCTTCGGCCGACGCGAACAGGTACGTCCTCCTGACGAACTCCTCGCGCGAAAGAGCTGACGTCTCATGGCCAACACCCGTTCTCTGAGTTCCCTGTCCTCTCCCTCCTCTCCGTCCCCTTCCCGGCATCGGCTGCGGGCCGTCGACCGGGACGAGGTCGTGGAGGTCTCCGACTTCCTTCCGCCGGGGGCCACTTGGCTGCCCGCGCCGCAGCACACGCTGCCCTCGCTGCCCGGTCAGCCGCCGATGGTCGGGTACCTGGTTCTCGTCCCCGCGGATCAGCAGCCGCCGTTCCTGCCGGTGGCCGTGCCGGAGCCCGAGCCCGAGCGGAGCGCTGCCGGCGCGCTCGTCCGGATCGACTCCGTCCAGCGGACCGCCTTCGTCGACGGGGCCGAACTCGATCTGACGTACCTGGAGTTCGAGTTGCTCGCGCATCTCGTGGCTCATCCGCATCGGGTGCATACGCGGGATCAGCTCGTCACCACGGTGTGGGGGTACGGGCATGTCGGGGACGGGCGGACCGTCGATGTGCATGTGGCGCGGCTCCGGCGGAAGTTGGGGGCGCACCGGCAGGCCATTCAGACGGTTCGGCGGGTGGGGTACAAGTACGCGCCGTCGGCTGGGAGGTAGTTGCGCACCCTGCGTTCAGCCTTGACGGTGCTTTTCTCCCCCGGTGTCTCTGCTGTCGGCAGAGTTCCGTTCCGTCCGGAGGTGATCGCGGGCAGAGTCCCTCCCATGAGACTTCTTGTGCTGGGTGGGACTCAGTTCGTCGGACGGGCCGTTGTCGAGGCCGCCGTTGCTCGGGGGTGGGAGGTCACCGTCTTCAATCGGGGATCTGCCGGAGCCGTCGCCGGAGTTGAGCAGCTCGTCGGGGATCGGACCGTCGACGGTGGGTTGGCGGCGTTGGGCGGCGGGACCTGGGACGCCGTCGTCGATACGTGGGCCCGGGAGCCGAGAGCCGTGCGGAGCGTGGCCCGGTTGTTGCGGGGGCGTGTCGGGCGGTACGCGTACGTGTCCAGTCTGTCCGTGTACGAGTGGGCGCCGCCCGCCGGGTACGACGAGAGCGCGCGGGTCGTCGAGGGGGATCCCGGGGCGGGGCTCACCGAGTACGCGCGGGACAAGCGGGGCGGCGAGCTGGCCGTGCTGGAGGCTTTCGGGGCCGAGGCGTGCCTGTTCGCGCGGGCCGGGTTGATTCTCGGGCCGTACGAGAATGTGGGGCGCCTTCCCTGGTGGCTGGCCAGGATCGCGCGGGGTGGGCCCGTACTCGCGCCCGGGCCACGGGAGTTGGCGTTGCAGTACATCGACGCGCGTGATCTGGCCGGGTGGGTGCTGGGTGCGGTGGAGGGCGGGGTGGCCGGACCCGTCAACCTGGTCACCCCCCAGGGCCACTCGACGATGGGCCGGCTCCTCGACGCCTGCGTCACGGTGACGGCGTCCTCCGCCGACCTCCGCTGGACCGACCCGGAGACGATCCTCGCGGCCGGCATCAAGCCGTGGACGGAGTTGCCGGTGTGGGTGCCGCCGGGGTCGGACATGCACGACGCGCTGCACGCGGCGGATGTGTCGGCGGCGGTGGGGACGGGGTTGGTGTGCAGGCCGGTGGAGGAGACGGTCGCGGACACGTGGACGTGGCTGCGGTCCCTCGGCGGTGAGGTGCCCCGGCGTCCGGATCTGACGATCGGCGTGCCGGAGGAGGTGGAGGCGAGGGTGCTGGCGGGCGGGTGAGAGGGGTGGGGGGTGTATCTACCACCACCCCGCCACTCGGGCCCCTGCCCCCGTGACCTGCTCCGCGTCGGCCGGAAGACTGAAGCCCATGGACACCATGACATCCAGGGGACGGGCACAGGGCGCGCTGCTCGCCGCCGTGCAGGGGTTGACGATCGCCGCGGCGATGCTGCCGGTGAGCGTGGTCTGCCTCGTGTTCGCGCTGCTCTCCGTGGCCCTGCTGCCGCTCGGGATCGGGTTCGTGACGACGCCGAAAGTGCTGGGCGCCGTACGGGAGTACGCGGCCAAGCGGCGGGAGATCGCGCTGGAGTGGGGCGGGGTGCGCATCCCGGTGGTCTACCGGGAGGTGCCGGAGGGCGCCGGGCCCTGGGACCGGACGCTGACCATGCTGAGGGACCCGCAGACGTGCCGCGACCTGCGCTGGCTGGCGGCCGACCTCCTGCCGGGTTTCGTCACCGCCCTGCTCCCGGCCGTCCTCGCCGTCTACGCCGTCGAGGGGCTCGCGATGCCGTTCGGCCTGTGGCAGGTGTACGGCGACGACCCGTACTGGTACGCGTTCGTACCGGTGTCGGGCTTCCCGACGGCGCTCGCCGCGGCCGTGCTCGGCGTCGGGTTCCTCGCCCTCGCCCTCCGCTACAACCGCGCCCTCCTGGCCGCCCATTTCCGGCTCACCAGGGCCGTGTTGGGGGCGGACCACGACGGACTCGCCGAGCGGGTACGGGTCCTGACCGACACCCGGCGTGACGCCGTCGACACCTCTGCCGCAGAACTCCGCCGTATCGAGCGGGACTTGCACGACGGCGCGCAGGCGCGGATCGTCGCGATGGGCATGGACCTGGGCACGATCGAGGCGCTGATCGAGCGGGACCCGGCGACGGCGAAGCGGTTGCTGGCGCAGGCGCGGCGCAACTCGGCGGAGACGCTGGAGGAGTTGCGGGACCTGGTGCGGGGCATTCACCCTCCGGTGCTGGCGGAGCGTGGACTCGGTGACGCCGTGCGGGCGTTGGCGCTGCGGCTGCCGCTGCCGGTGGAGGTGACCGTCGACCTCGAAGGCCGTGCGGAGGCTCCCGTCGAGTCGGCGGCGTACTTCGCGGTGAGCGAGCTGCTGACGAACGCGGTCAAGCACGCGTCGGCGGACCGTGTCTGGGTCGATGTCCACCACGCCGACGGCCTGTTGCGGATCTCCGTCACGGACAACGGCCGGGGCGGCGCGGCCGTCGGCGCGGGTTCGGGGCTCGCCGGGGTGGAACGGCGGCTGGGTACATTCGACGGCGTCCTGGCCGTCAGCTCCCCCGCCGGCGGCCCCACGATGGCGACGATGGAGATCCCGTGCGTGTTGTCCTAGCCGAGGACCTGTTCCTGCTGAGGGACGGCCTCGTGCGCCTGCTGGAGGCGTTCGGCTTCGAGATCGCGGCGGCGGTGGAGACGGGCCCCGAACTGGAGCAGGCGCTCAGGGAGTTGAAGCCGGACGTCGCGGTGGTGGACGTCCGGCTCCCGCCGACGCTGACCGACGAGGGGTTGCAGTGCGCGCTGCGGGCCAGGCGGGAGAGGCCGGGGTTCCCGGTGCTGGTGCTGTCGCAGCACGTGGAGCAGCTCTACGCGCGGGAGTTGCTGGCGGACGGCACGGGCGGGGTGGGCTATCTGCTGAAGGACCGCGTGTTCGACGCGGAGCAGTTCGTGGACGCGGTACGGCGGGTCGCGGCGGGCGGCACGGCGATGGACCCTCAGGTGATCCGGCAACTCCTGGCGCGGCGTGGGGAGGACAGGCTCCCGGCGCGGCTGACGCCGAGGGAGCTGGAGGTGCTGGAGCTGATGGCGCAGGGCCGGTCGAACGCGGCGATCGCGGGGAAGCTCGTGGTGACCGAGCGGGCTGTGGCGAAGCACACAGCGAACATCTTCACAAAGCTCGGTCTGGAGGTCTCGGACGACGACAACCGCAGGGTACTGGCGGTGCTGGCGTTCCTGGACCGAGATCGTTGATCCCGCCAACTCGGGTTGTCTCACAGGTTTTTCTGAGACGGCTGAACACCTCTGAGCCGGCGTGCGTAATGAACGACGCCGCTTCACTCCTGTCGGGCGCCTCGATGCTGCCCCGCAAGGAAGTCAGAGGAGTTCCATGGGACGCAACACACGTAAACGCCGTTCGTCGATGGCCAACAAGGCCATAGCCGCGTCGGCGGCCCTAGCGCTCGGTGGGGGCGGGCTGATCTGGGCAAACTTCTACGCTTCGGCGCATGAGTCGTCGGGCGGCTCGGGCCGGAACGAAGTCAAGGCCGCCGGCGCCCAGGTCGCGACGATCGCCTGCCCGGACGTCGGCCAGCGGCTGACGAACGTGCCGCAGAACGCGCGCCAGGGCGTCGACAGGGAGTTGGCGCTGCTGGACAAGCAGATCACCGAGGCCTACGCCCGGCTCGCCTCCACCCGGCAGGCGCAGGCGGGTGACCCCGGGTTCGTGCAGAACGCGATCACGGGGCCGCTGAAGGAGAAGCGGGCCGCGACGATCGACCGTATCCGCATCAACATCCAGCGCGTGGGCGGGCAGTTCGACAACTCGATCAGCCAGCTCGCCGCCTGCACGCCGCAGGTCGCCAACACCAACGCCGGTGGCAACAACGGCCAGAACAACGGCGGCAACAACAACGGCAACCAGAACAACGGGGGCCAGAACAACAACGGCAACAACAACGGCCAGAACGGCAACGGTCAGAACGGCCAGAACGGCAACGGCCAGAACAACAACGGCGGCCAGAACAACGGCGGTCAGAACAACGGCGGCCAGCAGGCCGGTGGCGGTCAGGGCGGCAACGGCCCGGTGGCCGCGGACTTCGTGGACATCACGAAGGTCGGCGGCGGCGCCAACTTCGGCGTCGGCAACAACGGCCTCGCCGCGAACGGCGGCGGCGGTTCGCGCGGTTCCTTCACCACCAAGTGCGGCACCAACGGCAACGACAACCACAACACGGACAACGTGATCGTGGCCCCCGGTGTCGCCAACGGCGCCCACCACCTGCACGACTACGTCGGCAACCAGTCGAACGACGCCTTCGCGTCCGACCAGGAGCTGGCGAACGCGCAGACGAGCTGCCAGAACCAGGGCGACAAGTCCTCGTACTTCTGGCCGGTCCTCCGCGTCCAGGACGGTACGCAGGACTTCGACCAGAACAACGACGGCGGCGGCAAGGAGGGCAACGTCGGCAAGATCCTCCAGCCCGCCCAGGCCCAGCTGAAGTTCGTCGGCAACAAGCGCGGCAACGTCGTCGCGATGCCGACCGCCCTGCGCATCATCACCGGTGACGCGAAGGCGTTCGTCAACGGCAACGCCAACGCCAACGTCAACTGGTCCTGCACCGGCTTCGAGAACAAGGTGCAGCTGAAGGACAAGTACCCGATCTGCCCGCAGGGCAGCCAGGTGGTCCGTACGACGTTCTTCCAGAGCTGCTGGGACGGCCAGAACATCGACTCGGCCAACCACCGCACGCACGTGTCGTTCGTCCAGGCCAACGGCCAGTGCGCCAACGGCTTCAAGGCGATCCCCCAGCTCCAGGTCCGGCTGGTCTACAACGTTCCGCGTCCGCAGATCCAGAACGGCCAGGTGAAGAACGCCTACGCGGTGGACTCCTTCCCGGAGAACCTGCACAAGCCGATCACCGACCACAACGACTTCATCAACTTCTTCTCGCAGAACACGATGAACCAGATGGTCAACTGCATCAACACCGGGCGCAAGTGCCAGTAGTCGCCTGAGCTCAGCACATGAGAGAGCCGGCGGTGGGATTCCCACCGCCGGCTCTCTCGTACGTTCTCCGTCAGTGACCTGTGTGTCCGGCCGAGTGGTCGATGCCCTCCTCGATGTCGCCGCCGAGCGTCTCGCGCAGGGTGTCGACCGTCTTCGTCTCGTCCCCCACGGCGATCCACTTGCGGCCGACGAGGTAGTGACCGCCGTAGTCCTTCGCCCCGTTGATCCACTCGCGCTGCCCGCGGTCGGTCGCGAAGGTGAGGAGGATGAACTTGCCGTCGCCGGTCTTGCAGATGGCCTGGCGCAGTTCGTCCGCGTCGGTCTGCATGTTCGGCTTGCAGTCCACCTTCGCCGCGAGCTGCTCCAGGCTGCCGGTCGCCGCGACGGGTACGGCGTCCGCCTTGTCGTCCCCGCCGGATCCGCAGCCCGCCAGCGTCAGCGCCGCCACGGCGGCGAGCGCCGCGAGCGTCGGTCGGGTCAGCTTCATCTGTCCAGTTCCTCCCTGAGAGACCTCCCCCTCGATACGGACACCGGTACGCGTTCCACTCAACCGGTCACTTATTTCGGTACGGCTCGTAACCCCCGCGTGCCATCGTGATCTCCATGAACCAGGACTGGGAAGACCGTATGGACGCCGCGTGGGCGAGCTACGACGAGTACACGGAGGAGCAGGGAGCCGACTTCCGCGCCGTGATCACCGCCCTCACCGCCGAGTTGGAGCCGGGCGACCCCATAGCCCCCTTCGAGCAGGCCTGCGCCTGGGACTCGACGGGCCGCTCCGACAAGGCCGTTCCGCTGTACGAGGAGGCCCTCGCCCTCGGTCTCGACGGCTACCGGAAACGGCGTACGAAGATCCAGCTCGCGAGTTCGCTGCGCAATGTCGGCCGGGCGGAGGAGGGCGTCAAGCTGCTGACGCCCGAACTGGACGCGCCCTCCGACGAGTTGGACGACGCGGTACGGGCGTGTCTCGCGCTGTGCCTGTCGAGCCTGGGCCGGGACCGGGAGGGGCTGTCGCTGGTGCTGGGGGCGTTGGCGGGTCATCTCCCGCGCTATCAGCGGTCGATGGCGAACTATGCGCGGGCGCTGGTGGAGCCGGAGGGCTGAGGCGGGGCCGGGGGGGCGTGCGGCGTGAACCGGCGCGCCGGGCAGGCCGGTTCGGCCGGCATCGGGTCTCCCGTCGCGCTGAAACGTTCCTCGAACGCCCGGCCCCGTAGGGGGGATTCACCCGGGCGGCGGTGACCTCCTGTCGTGCCGCTCGTTCTCCCGGACGTGCAGTCACAGGATGTCGCCCAGCGCCCAGCGTCCCGCTCGCCCCACTCCGGCCCCGCCCTCGACGTCGAGCAGGCCGAGGCCGCGCTCGTCGAGCACTATCCGCGCCTCGTCCGGCTCGCGTATCTCGTGCTGCCGCCGACGCTCGCGCGGGGCCGGCGCGTCCTGACCGCGCACGCCCTCGTCCAGCGTGCCCTGCCCCGCCGCAGGGCCTCGGCCCCGGTGATCCCGGCCCAGTCGACGGGCCGGGACGGCGATCCCGGGTACGCGTACGTCCGCCTCCAGGTGGTGCGTACGGCCCTTGAGGCCGGGTTGCCGCTGAGGCGCCGCGCGTGGCCGAAGCGGGCCCAACTGCCGCCGCTGCTGCCCCAGGTGTGGGGGCTGCGGCTGTTCCCGCGCTCGGGCGGTGCCGACGAACTCGCCCTGGAGCAGCGGCTGTCGGCGCTGGACGGCCCGGCGCGCGCGGCGTACGCGCTGGCCGGTCTGGAGCAGCTGCCGGAGGCCGACGTCCGTAAGGTCCTCGGGGCGTGCGGGGTCACCGCGATCGACGCGGCGCTGCGTGAATCGGGCGCGGTGGAAGGGGAGTTCACGCTCCTCGACTCCCCCGGCTTCGACCCGTGCTCGCTCCAGGCGCGGCCGACGGACCTGATGCGCCGCCGCCAGCACGGCCGGGCGGCGCTCGCGGCGGGGGCCGCGCTGGTGGTGTGCGGGGTGCTGGTCGTGCTGCCCGGGGGCGGCTGGGGCCCGGACGGCGCGGCGGCGCCCGCGTACGCCAAGAACCCGGCGGCGGAGGCCGCGTTGGACCCGGGGCGCCTCCTGAAGGTCTCCCCCGTCGCGTGGCGGACGTCGGCGCGCACGGACTTCTCGGCGTGGCCCGCGCGCGGTGAACTCACCGGCGACGAGGCCCTGTTGCGCCGCGCGCTGGCGGTCTGGGCGCGCCCCGGCGAGAAGGTCCACGTCTCCGCGACCCCGGACACCCCGACCGGCGGCCCCTCGGGCCCGCCCCAGCTCCTGTACGCGGGCGCGATCGACAACGTACGGGTGGTGATCCTGTACGACGGCCTGCGGATCGCCCGTTACGCCGAGCCGAAGGACGGCACGGCCGGCGCCGCCCTGGACTTCGCGCGGGTGGACGGCGCGTCCGGCGCGGAGGCGGGTGCGGTGGTGCTGAGCCGCGCCGACGGCAACGTCCGCTATCTGACCGCCCCTTGGGTGACCAAGGCGGGTGAGCGGGATCTGTCGAAGCCCGGCGCCGGGGTGATGGACCTGACGCTGGCCGAGGGCGTGACGTCCCCGATGGTCAGCCCGGCGACGAGGACGGGGAGCTGCACGGGCTGGAACGTCCTGGAGCTGACCGGCGGGCAGGGCCGTCAACTCCTCAGCGACCTGGGCGAGTTGGTCCCGGCGCGGGTCACCTCGGGGCGGCCCGGCAAGGAGAAGGACGCGACCGGCGCTGAGGCGCTCAAGACGTGGGCGCCGTACGCGTGTTCGCTCGGGGACGTGCGGGCGCTGGGCGTACGGGCCGTGAACGCCTGGGAGTTCGCGCGGCAGGGGCTGCCGGACGGGAGCGGGGCGGCTCAGTGGGTGTGCACGCGCGCGGAGACCTGGCGGGGTGACGGGACGCGGGCGCTGGCCCAGTTCCACACGCCGGGCGGGCTGTTCGGGGCGGTCGTCGCGAAGGCGGCGGACGTACCGGCGTGCGGTCCGCGCGACCCGCATGTGCTGGCGGGGGCGCTGTGGAAGTCGAAGGCCGGGAACTGGTTCCTGCTGGCCGCCGGGGACAAGGACACGGCGTCGCTGCGGACGACCGGCGGGGTCGAGGCGCGGGCCGACGGCAACCTGCTCGCCGTACGGACCGGGCAAGGGGTGCGGGCGGGGCTTGAGGGGACGCTGAAGGGCGGGAAAGCGGTCAAGGCGCTGCGGTAGGGCGGGCGGAAAGCGGCAGAAAACGGTTGCTGAAATTCGGTCGCGCACAGGGGTTCACCCCCGCTCTACCCGTCAGTACATTGACATCATGTCTAACAAGCACGCACCCCGGCCAGTCGAGGGCGAGCGGGTCGACCTCAAGGCGCGGAAGGTGTCGTTCTCCTGGGAGGGGACCCCGCTGCACTGGGTGCCGGGGGACCCCTTCACCACGCACACCATCAACGTGCTGCACCTCCTGCTGCCGGCGGGCGAGCGGTGGTTCGTGCACGTGTACCGGCAGGTCCTGCCGTACATCCGGGACGAGCGGCTGCGCGCGGACGTCGTCGGGTTCATCGGGCAGGAGGCGATGCACTCGCAGGCCCACGACGAGGTCCTCCCCCACCTGCGGGAGCAGGGGCTCGACCCGACGCCGTACACCGCGCAGGTGGACTGGATGTTCGAGAAGCTCCTCGGCGACCGGACCCTGCCGCCGGGGCGGGCGCGGCGCTGGTGGCTGCTGGAGCGGGTCGCGCTGATCGCGGCGATCGAGCACTACACGGCGTTCCTCGGGGACTGGGTGCTGAACGCCGAGGAGCTGGACCGGCGGGGCGCCGACCCGACGATGCTGGACCTGCTGCGGTGGCACGGCGCGGAGGAGGTCGAGCACCGGTCGGTCGCCTTCGACCTGTTCCTGCACGTCGACGGCAACTACCGGCGGCGGGTGCGGACTTGGGGTACGGCGTTCGGGATGCTGGTGTTCCTGTGGCAGCGCGGTATCCGGTTCTTCATGGCGAACGACCCGACCCTGCTGGACGGGAAGGCGTCGCTGAAGGCGTTCTACCTGAGCGGCAAGCAGGGCACGCTGCCGGCGACCGGGGACATCCTGAAGTCGATCCCGGGTTACCTCAGCCGGACGTACCACCCCTCGCGGGAGGCGTCGACCGAGCAGGCCGTCGCGTATCTCGCGACCTCTCCGGCCGCGCTCGCCGCCGAGAAGAGGGCGTCCTGATGGCGCCCCGGCCGCTCGCGGTCGTCGCGGTCGCGGGGGTCGCCCTGCTGGTGAAGCGGTCGATGCGGCGGCGGATCCAGGCGTCGCCGCTGTGGCCGATGCCGGCGCTGGAGGAGCCGGTGTCGGGGCGGCCCCGGACGCGGGGGATGCGGCTGCGGGTCGCGGCGCGCGAGGCGGTTGCCGAGGGGGTGGTGCGACTCAGGCTGGAGGGCGAGGAGTTGCCCCGGTGGGAGCCCGGCGCGCATCTCGACCTCGTGCTGCCCTCGGGGCTCGTGCGGCAGTACTCGCTGTGCGGGGACCCCGGGGACACCTCGTCGTACACCGTCGCCGTGCGGCTCGTCGAGGGCGGGCGGGGCGGGTCGCGGGAGGTGCACGAGGAGCTGCGGGCCGGGGCGGAGGTCGAGGTGCGCGGGCCGCGCAACCGGTTCCCCCTCGTCGCCGGGGCGCCCGCGTACGTGTTCGTCGCGGGCGGGATCGGGATCACGCCGATCCTGCCGATGCTGCGGGCGCTGCCGGAGGGTACGCCGTGGCTGCTGCTGTACTGCGGGCGGTCGCGGGCGTCGATGCCGTTCCTGGAGGAGGTCGAGGAGTTCGGGGACCGGGTGAGGGTGGTCGAGGGGCGGGGTGGACTCGACGCGTTCCTCGGGGAGTTGGGGGAGTTGGCCGAGGGGACGGCCGTGTACTGCTGCGGGCCCGAGGGGTTGGCGGCGGCGGTCGGGGAACGGGTGCCCGGGGTGCGGCTGGAGCGGTTCGGGGCGGCCGGGGCCCTGGCGTCCGACGTGCCTTTCGAGGTCGAACTCCGGCGCAGTGAGCGGGTGTTGACGGTCGCCGCCGACTCCTCGGTGCTGGCCGCCGTACGCGCGGAGCTGCCGGACACGCTCTACTCCTGCGAGCAGGGTTTCTGCGGAACGTGCCGGCAGCGGGTGCTGGAGGGCGAGGTGGACCACCGGGACGAACTCCTCACCGATCGGGAGCGCGACGGCTCCATGCTGATCTGCGTCTCCCGCACGCGCGGCGGACGGCTCGTGCTCGACCTGTGAACGCCCTTGCCCGGGCAGGCGGTTGAAGTCGGGTACCGCTCGGTAAAGTTGTCGGCATGACAACCGGGGTGCGTCGGAGAATGGGTGTGGAGGAGCGGCGGCAGCAGCTCATCGGGGTCGCGCTCGAACTGTTCGCCCAGCGCTCCCCCGACGAGGTGTCGATCGACGAGATAGCGGCAGCCGCCGGGATCTCCCGGCCGCTCGTCTACCACTACTTCCCCGGCAAGATCAGCCTGTACGAGGCCGCGTTGAAGCGGGCGTCGGAGGATCTGGCGAGCCGGTTCGTGGAGCCGCGCGAAGGGCCGCTCGGCACCCGGCTGCTGAGGGTCATGCGGCGGTACTTCGACTTCGTCGACGACCACGGCCCCGGGTTCGCGGCCCTCCTGCGCGGCGGCCCGGCGGTGGGCTCCTCGACGACCAACGCGCTCATCAACTCCGTGCGCCAGGAGGCGTACGAGCAGATCCTCTCCCACCTGGAGATCACCGACCCGCCGCCCCGGCTGGAACTCCTCGTCCGCTCCTGGATCTCCCTCGCCGAGTCCACGGCCCTGATCTGGCTGGACGGCCGGCGCATCCCGCGCGAGGAGCTCCAGCTCCAACTCGTCCAGGACTTCGCCGCGTTGACGGCGGTGACCGCCGCGTTCGACGACGAGCTGAAGGCGCTGCTGCGCCCACTGCTGACCGGCGAACCGGCGGACGGGCCGTTCGGGCTGCTGGCGATGCGGCTCATCGAGCTGGCGTCGTAAGGGAGTCGGGGCTCTTACCACTGGGCCTTCGTGTACGAGGGGTCCAGTTCGCGGACCTCGGCGGAGGCGTGCACCGTGTGCCAGCCGTCGGCGGGGAGGTGTTCCTTGAGCAACTCCAGGACGGCGGCGGTCAGTTCGGCCTTGACCTCGGTGGTGCGGCCGGCCAGGAGGCCGAGGGTGACGTGCACGACGGCGTGGCCCTCCTCCTCGTAGCCGAACGCCGTGTGCCCGGCGGCGCGGAACTGGGTCTTGCACGCCTCGGGCTTGGCGGCGGCGATCTCGACGACCGCGGTGTGCAGGGCGCGGGCGAAGGCGGCGTGGTCGAAAGCCTGGGTGAGCTCGGCGGAGTGGTCGACGGTGATCTGGGGCACGCGGGGGCTCCTCGGTGGGCGGCTCGGGCTTGCGGGCTCGGGCTCATGGGCTCGGGCTTGCGGGCTCGGGCTTATGGGCTTCGCGGTCACCTTAACCTCGGGATCGAGCGCTCACCTCGGCCGCGCGGCGTTCACCTCAGGCGCAGGGCCAGCATCGCGATGTCGTCCTCGCGGCCGTCGGCGAGGCAGCCGAGGAGCAGGTCGCAGAGGGTGCCGAGGCCGTCGGGGGCACCGGCGGCGGCCGTCCGCAGGTGGGTGAGGGACGTCGCGAGGTCGGTGCCGCGGGTCTCGATGAGTCCGTCGGTGACCATCAACAGGCGCTGTCCGCGCATGAGTTGGAACTCGGTCGGGGCGGACCTCGGGAGGCCGAGGCCGAGCAGGGGGCCCGCCGCGTCGATGTACTCGGCGGTGTCCCCGGTGACCACCAGCGGCGGGAGGTGTCCGGCGTTCGCGACGCGGACCCGGCCGGTGTCGGGGTCGACCAGGGCCAGGCAGACGGTCGCCGTGAAGTCGGGGTGGTAGTGCTGGAGCATACGGTCCAGGCGCGTGGCGAGGGTTCCGGGGTCGTCGTCCTCGACGCAGTACGCGCGCAGGGCGTGCCGGATCTCGACCATCACGGTCGCCGCGTGCAGGGAGTGGCCGACGACGTCGCCGACGGCGGTGAGCACGCCGGAGCCGGTGGGCAGCGCGGCGTAGAAGTCGCCGCCGATCTCGGCCTCCAGGGAGGCGGGGACGTAGCGGACCTCGACGTCGACACCGGGGAGCTTGGGCAGGGAGGCGGGGCGGGGCAGGAAGCTGTGCTGGAGGGTGAGCGCGACATGCCGCTCGACCTGGTACATCAGCAGCGGCTCGGCGGCCAGCGCGGTGGCCTGGGCGAGCCGGGTGAGCAGTCCGTCGGCGTCCGTGTCGGAGGGGTCCGCGTCGGAGGCGTGCACCGGGGGCGCGGGGGTCGCCACGCACACCGGCGTACGGCCCTCGGGCGCGGGCGAGAGGATCAGCCGGGCGTCGTCGCGCACCCCCGGCCGGAAGTAGCCGACCGGCCACAGCGCGCCGGGCACGACCACGCTCCGGGTGCCGCCGCGCCCCTCGGCGAGCCGGGTGACGAGCCGGACGACGGTCTCGTCGGCGTCCGCGTCGGGCCGCGTGGCCGGGGCCCGGCCACGCGGCAGCCCCCGGTACACCTCGCCGCGAGTGCCGACACCGCCGACAACAAAGACGACGGCCGGTGCGCCGGTCAGCCGGGCCGCGCTGTCGGCCGCCGCGTCCGCCAACTCCTGTGCGTCGCGGGCGCCTTGGATGGTGACGATGGACTCGGCGAGGATCGTGAGCCGCCGCGCGGTCTCCTCGGCCTCGCCGCGCGTGCGCGCCCCGCGCAGGGCCGCGCGGACGACGGCCTGGATCTCCCTCGGGTCGGCGGGGACGGTGAGATACGCCTCGCCGCCCACGTCGAGCCCCCGGCAGCGGTCGCTCGGCGCGACGGCCGCCGCCGAGAAGTGCACGACCGGCAGCCCGGCGCTCCCCGGCGTGGCCTTGAGCCGCCGGCACAGCTCGAAGCCGCTCATGTCCGGCAGCCCGACGTCCACGAGCGCGACGTCGAACGGCGTCCCGGCGCGCAGCCGTACGGAGACCTCGCGCAAGGCGTCGTGGCCGCTGGCCGCGTCGACGACCCGGTGGCCGGCACGGCGCAGGACGGCGCCCATGGCGTAGCGGCTGGCCGCCACGTCGTCGACGACCAGCACGGTCGCGCCGGCGCCGTTCTCGGTGCTCTGCTGAGTGTCGACGGCCGTCTCCTCTCCTTGCGCATGCGCGAGGCGAAGCCGCATTTACCGATCGCTTGCCCTCGACAACGTAGTGTGCCGTCAAGCCGTTCGGGAGAAAATCGCCACCGTGCGCCCCGGAACGGCGAACGTGCCCGAATTCCGCTCGTAGCGCGCCCTCTTCACGGTAGGGTCCGCCCCCGCGCGCTGAACAGGGTGCAACCGGTAGCCGGTACCGGCCAGTTCACGGACCTGCTGGTCCTGCGCTGTGGGCGTCGCGTTGAGGACGACGACCAGGTCACCGAGGCGCATGGTGATCACGCCGGGGGTCTCGGTGGTGCCCGACAGGGGGAACGACAGGGCGGACTGCACCTGGGCCGTCGTACGGAGCGAGAACGCCGGGTCGGTCGTACGGATCCTCAGCAGATCGCGGTACGCGGCCGAGGCGGCGCGGATCTGGGGGCAGTTGACCTTGATGCCGGTCAACAGGGGCCTGGCGTAGGGCCACTTGTCGGTGTTGTCGGCGGCGGGTGGCAGGCCCCGGCCGAAGCCGTTGCCGTCGGCGCAGTTCCAGTGGATCGCGTTGAACCAGTCGCCGCTGTCGTAGGAGTTGCGGTCGAGGGACTTGGAGCGCAGGAGGTCGCTGCCGGCCTGGGAGAGGGCGGGGCCCTGGGAGAGGAGGGCCGTGGCCATCGCGAGGACCTGCATGCGGGCGCGGTCGTCGGGGGTGGTGTCGTGGGGGAGTTTGAAGGCGAGGGCGTCGAAGAGGGACTCGTTGTCGTGGGCGTCGGCGTAGGCGAGGGCGTCGCCGGGGTTCGCCGCGTACCCGGCGGGCTGTCCGTTGTAGTCGACCTGGGCGCCGGTGACCTGGTGGCCGCCTGTGTCGGTGAAGCGGTAGCCGGCGAGGTTGCCGGTCAGGCCGACCTTGATGAGGTCCTGGTAGTGCAGGAGGCGGGCCTTCTGCTCGGCCCGTGTGCCGTTGGCGGTCGAGGAGTTGGGGTCGGTGTAGAGGCCGGAGGCGAAGCCCTGGACGCCGGGGTCGGCGTCGAAGGGGCCGCCGCCGCGTACGGCGTCACGGGCGCGGTCGGAGAAGGTGGCGATGCCGGTGCCGGCCATGTTCTTCTGCGTGGCCTGCACGAAACGGGCGTCGTCGGCGACCTCGCCGAAGTTCCAGCCCTCGCCGTAGAGGATGATCTTCCTGCCGTCCACCCCGTCCTTGTGGAGGGTGAGGGCGTCGAGCGCCTTGCGTACGGCGAGGATGTTGGCCTTGGGGTGGTGGCCCATCAGGTCGAAGCGGAAGCCGTCGACCTTGTACTCCCTGGCCCAGGTGACGACCGAGTCGACGACCAGCTTGCCCATCATGGCGTTCTCGGTCGCCGTGCCCGCGCAGCAGGTGGAGTTCGCGACGCTGCCGTCGGCCATCAGCCTCTGGTAGTACCCGGGTACGACCTGGTCGAGCACGCTGGTGTCGGCCTGGCCGGCCGCCGCCGTGTGGTTGTAGACGACGTCCATCACGACGCGCAGCCCGTCGTCGTTGAGCGCCTTCACCATCCGGCGGAACTCCGTCGTACGGGTTGTGCCGTCCGGGTTCGAGGCGTACGAGCCCTCGGGGACCGTGTAGTGGTACGGGTCGTAGCCCCAGTTGTAGCCGTCCTTCGCGGCGATCTTCGCCACGCACTCCTGCTGCTTCGCGGAGTCGGCGGGCAGGGCGGCGAGGTCGCAGTCCGTGGTGGCCTGGTCGGCGCGCTTCTCGGGGATGGTGGCGATGTCGAACGCGGGGAGCAGGTGGACGTAGTTGGCGCCGGACCTCGCCAGCTCGCGCAGGTGCTTCGAGCCGTCGCTGTTCCTGTCGGTGAACGCCAGGTACTGGCCGGGGTGTTGTGAAGTGCGGTCGGCGATCGAGAAGTCCCGGATGTGGAGTTCCTGGATCTCGGCGTCGTTGATGGGGGCGGCCTCGGGCTTGGTGTACGTGGTCCAGCCGGGCGGGGTCAGGGACTTGTCGTCGAGGTCGGCGATCAGGCTGCGTTCCGAGTTGGCGGTGAGGGCGAGGGAGTAGGGGTCGGTGACGTGGTTGGTGACGATCTGGCGGACGGTGGGGGCCCAGACCTTGACGATGTAGCGGTAGGGCTTGTTCTTCCAGGCTTTCGTGCCGGTGACGGACCAGACGCCGGTGGTGTCGTCGCGCTTCATCGGGACCGTCCTGCCGTCGAGGTCGAGGGCGACGGACTGGGCTGTGGGGGCCCAAACGGCAAGCGTGGGGCGGTTGTTGGTGAACGTCGGGCCGAGCTTGGCCTTGGTGGCGTCGTACAGGTCGTCGAGGGCGCCCGCGATCTGGACGCCGGTCGCGGCCAGGACGGCACCGTTGGCGGCGCGCTGGGAGGCGACCAGCTGGCCTTTGAGCGCGTCGCGGACGCGGTCACGGTCGCGGGGGTCGATCGTCCACGCCGTGTAGTCCTTGAGGTGGGGGTACTTGGCCTTCTGGGCGTCGGTGAGGGTGGTCTTCGTGAGGCGGAGCCAGCGTTCGTCGTCGCTGGTCAGGGTTCCGTTGTCGGCCTTGATCGAGCCGTCGTGGGAGTACAGGAGCTGGGTGGAGGCGGCGGCCTCGCTGCCGTTCCAGGCGAGGGTGTTCCGGTCGATCCAGATCGCCTTGGAGGTGGTCAGGTCGAGGGCGGCGGCGCTGCCCGCCGGCTGCGGGAGGAGGTACTTCTCCTGTCCGTTCAAGAGCCACACCTCGTGTCCGTTGGCGGTGAGGTCGAGGGACTGGTCGGTGGGGAGGTCCTTGTCGTCTCCCTTGTGGAGGATGTAACTCAGGCTGGTGGCGCCCGCGTTGAGGGGTACCTCGTAGACCGCGCCGTACGTGTCGATCCTCGTCGGCTTCAGCGGGGCCGACCAGTCGGTGGGGGTCGCGGCGCCCGTCCAGACGTGCAGGCCCCAGCCGTCGTAGGCGTTGTCGGTGCGGTGGTAGTGGAGGATCGCCTTCGACTTGTCCTGGGCGGGGTAGTCGGGGCGGTCCGTGCGGATCTCGGGCTTGCCCTGGGCGATCCAGACCTCGCCGGTCTTCGTGACGTCGATCGTGCGGTCGGTGGCGACGTCCTTGGTGCCGTCCTTGTCGATGACCAGGAAGGAGACCGTGGAGGCGCCGGGCTTCACCTTGACGTAGGCGAAGGCCCCGTAGGCGTCGCGGCCGGTGAAGGGGTGGCTCGCGGGCCAGGTCGTGGCCTCGCCGTCGGCCAGGTCGCCCCAGGCGTACAGGCCCCAGTTCGCGTAGTCGCCGTCGGGGCGGTTGTAGTGGACGATCGCGTAGTCGCGGGAGGACGCGGTGGGGGGCTGCACGACGGGCGGGGTGCCGGTGGTCGTGGACGCGGTCGCCGAGGCTCTGCGGCCTGCCGAGTCGACCACGACCGCCTTGTAGCGGACGGGGGTTCCGGGCTTCGCCGTGATCGTCTGGGTCACCTTGTAGGGGGCGTGGTCGGCCGAACCCAGGGTCTGCCAGGGGGCGTTGCCGGTCTGGGCGGCGAAGATCACGCGGTTGAGCCGGCCGCCGGTGACGTCGGCCGTGAGCTCGACGGTGCCGGTGGCTCCCGCCGGGGGTGCGGTCAGGGTGATCTTCGGGGTGGTCGTCGGCTTGGCCAGGTCACCCTTGAGTACTACCGCTTTACCCGGGGGGACCGTGAGGGTGACGCGGGCTGCGGTGTCGGAGCGGACCGTACTCGTGGTCCCGTAGATGCCCCGGTAGCTCATACCTGAGGACGACGTCGCGAAAGTCGCCGCCTGCGGTTGCGTCGCGTTGTTGAAGGCGACGACGTACTCGGTGTTCTTGTCGCCGCGCGTGAAGGCGTAGACGCCGCTGCCCCGCGCCGCGTACCGCTCCGTCTGGACGCCGTCCGTGAGGGCCGGGTTCGCCCTGCGGAGGCGGGAGAGGTCGGCGATCTGGCGGTAGAGGGGGGCCTGTGCGTCGTAGGCGTCGCTCGCGTGGGTGCGGGTCGTGCCGATCTGGTCGTCGTCGAGGTAGTCCGGGGTGCGGGAGGCGAACATCGGCTGGCGGGCGTCCTTGTCGCCGCCCGCGCCGGTGAAGCCCTGCTCGTCGCCGTAGTAGACCACCGGGTTGCCCCGGCTGAGGAACATCAGCTCGTTGGCGAACCTGTCCTTGGCGAGGAGTTCGGCGTCGGTGGCCTTCGGGTTGTCCTGCTCGATGAAGGTGCCGATGCGGCCCATGTCGTGGTTGCCGAGGAAGGTGACCTGCTCGTAGGCGTTCGCCCTGTCGGTCGTGTACTTGTAGTCGGCGCCGAAAACCTGTGCAAGGGCTTGCGCGCTGCCGCCCTGGGAGGCGTAGCGGCGGGCCGCGTCCTGGAAGGGGAAGTCGAGCGTCGCGTCCAGGCGGCCCTGGGTGACGTACGGGGACGTGACGTCGGTGTCCGCCGAGTAGACCTCGCCGAACATGAAGAAGTCGTCCCGGCCGTGCCTGGCCGCGTAGGCGTCGAGGGCGGTCGCCCACTGGGTCCAGAACTCCATGTTCACGTGCTTCACGGTGTCGATCCGGAAGCCGTCGATGTCGAAGTCCCTGACCCAGCGCTCGTAGATCTTCTCCATGCCGGTGACGACCTCGGGGCGCTCGGTCCACAGGTCGTCGAGGCCGGAGAAGTCGCCGTAGGTGGTGGACTCTCCGGCGTAGGTGGAGTCGCCGCGATTGTGGTACATCGTCGGGTCGTTGAGCCAGGAGGGGACCTTGGCGGTGCTCCCGGCCTTCGAGGCGGCCTTGGGGGTGCGCGGGAAGGAGTCCGCGTCGACCGGCGGGAACTTCCGTCTGCCGTCGGCGTATTGGGCGTCGTCGAAGGGGCGGCCGTCCTTCGTCAGGTACGGGAAGGCGCCCTTGGAGAGGTAGTCGTAGGACTGGGGGTCGTAGTCGACGACGTCGGCGGTGTGGTTGGTGATGACGTCGAAGAAGACCTTCATGCCCTTGGCGTGCGCCTTGGCGATGAGGGTTTCGAGGTCCTTGTTGGTCCCGAAGTGCGGGTCGACCTGGGTGAAGTCGGTGATCCAGTAACCGTGGTAGCCGGCTGATGCGTTGGCGCCGGTGCCCTGCACGGGCTGGTTCTTGAAGATCGGCGCCAGCCAGATCGCCGTGGTCCCCAACCCCTTGATGTAGTCGAGGCGTTGGGTGAGGCCCTTGAGGTCGCCGCCCTGGTAGAAGCCCTTGTCGGTGGGGTCGTAGCCGGTGGCGAGACGTGAACCCGTAAGCCCGCCACGGTCGTTGGCGGGGTCGCCGTTGGCGAACCGGTCCGGCAGGACGAAGTAGAACTGCTCCCGCGTCGCGTCGTGCCGCGCGGGCTCGGCGGCGAGCTTCGCGTCCGAGGGCGGCGGGGGCGGGGTGGCGGCCTGCGCGGCGACAGGCGGGGTGAGCGCGGCGGCGAGTGCGGCGACTGCGACGGCGGCGATCCGCCGGGGCCATCTCGGTGTCACGGGCGGGAACTCCTAGCGATTGCCTTGCGGTTACGGCGGTTACTGCGGGTCCGACCCCGCGTGACCGTATCGCTCACGCAAGGTTTACAGCAAGATGCTTGCAACCGACAGAAAGAATTTGCATCCCGTGCCTTGACGCGCCCGTCCCAACTGCCCCACTCTCACGAATTGTTGAACTGTGATCCCTCATGTTCCGGAGCCGCAACATGACCCGACACCACCCCCCGGGTGTCCTCCCCCGCGCCCTGCGCCTCACCGCCGCGAGCGTTCTCGCTCTCGCCGGTACGGTCGCTCTCCCCGCCGCCTCCGCCCAGGCCGACACCACCAGGAAGGGCGATGTCATCGCCAACCTGTGGGAGTGGAACTGGGACTCGGTCGCGTCCGAGTGCACGAACGTGCTCGGGCCCGCCGGGTACGGGGCCGTGCAGGTCGCGCCGCCCTCCGAGTCGCTCAAGCAGGCGTCGTTCTACTGGTGGGACGTCTATCAGCCGTACTCGTACAACCTCAACAGCCGGTTCGGCAGCGCCGCGAAGTTCCAGGCGATGATCAACGCCTGTCATACCGCAGGGGTAAAGGTCTACACCGACGCGGTCATCAACCACACGGCCGCGCAGACCGGTACGGGGTACAACGGGACCACCGTCACCAACAAGTACGACACCCCTGAGTGGGACCGGGCCGACTACCACGACGCGTCGAGCTGCCCCACCGCCGACCTCACCGTCCAGGACTACGGCAACCTCACCCAGGTGCAGAACTGCGAGCTGCTGGGCCTGCCCGACCTGAAGACCGGCTCGGACCACGTCCGCACCGGTATCGCGAACTTCCTGAACTCACAGCTCGCCCTGGGCGTCGACGGGTTCCGGGTGGACGCGGCGAAGCACATCCCCGAGGCCGACCTCGCGGCGATCGAGTCGAAGCTGACCGACACGAAGGCGGGTGCCGATCCGTACGTCTTCCAGGAGGTGTACCCGGGTACGACTCCGCAGCCGGCCGACTACTACGCCTCCGGCGACGTCCTCGACTTCACGTACGCGAGCAAGCTGAAGTCGGCGTTCCAGGGCAACGTGTCCGACCTGGCCTCGCTGCCCTCGTCCGGCATCCTGCCCGCCGACAACTCCGTGTCGTTCGTGACGAACCACGACACCGAGCGCAACGGCCTGCACCTGTCGTACAAGGACGGCGACGCCTACCGGCTCGCGAACCTCTTCCAGCTCGCCTACAAGTGGTCGACGCCGACCGTGTACGCGGGCTGGCAGTTCACGCAGAGCGACCAGGCGCCGCCGAACTCGGGCGGGTTCGTCACCGACACGGACTGCTCCAACGGCTGGTACTGCCTGAACCGCGACCCGGCCGTCGTCGGCATGGTGTCCTGGCACAACGCCGCGAACTCCGCCGCCGTCTCCGACTGGCAGACCAAGTCGTCGTCCGTGATCGGTTTCGGGCGCGGCGGCGCCGGGTTCTTCGCGCTCAACAACGGTTCCTCGGCGGCGACGTACACGTTCGCCACGGGGATGGCCGACGGGACGTACAAGAACGTCATCGACGGCGGGGCCGGCACGGTCACCGTCTCGGGCGGCAACGCGACCCTGACGATCCCGGCGAAGAACGCGGTCGCGTTCTACAACGCGTCGTACACGTGCCCGATCTCCTCGTGCACGGGCGGCGGGGGTGGTGGCGGTGGCGGTTCGACGACCGTGAACGCGACCTTCAACGCGTACGCGCCCACGTCTTCCGGGACGAACGTCTATGTCGTCGGTTCCCTTGCGGCGCTGGGCGGTTGGGACACGTCCAAGGCCGTCGCCCTCTCCTCGGGCGGCTACCCGGTGTGGTCGGGCACGGTGCCCGTCCCGGCGGGCACGTCCTTCGAGTACAAGTACCTCAAGAAGGACGCCTCCGGCGCGGTCACCTGGGAGTCCAACGCCAACAGGGCGGGCACGGCCGGGACTTCGGCGCTCACCCTGAACAACTCGTGGAACGTGGCCGACGCGAACGCGACGGACGTGACGTTCAACGAGACGGCGACGACGACGTCCGGCACGAACGTGTACGTCGTCGGTTCCCTCCCCTCGCTGGGGAGTTGGAACACGGCGGACGCGATCCCGCTCTCCTCGGCCGCCTACCCGACCTGGTCGAAGCGGGTGATCGTCCCGAAGAGCACCGCCTTCGAGTACAAGTACCTGAAGAAGGACGCCTCGGGGACGGTGACGTGGGAGTCGGGCACCAACAGGTCGTACACGACCGGGAGTTCGAGCGGCTACACGATCAGTGACACCTGGAAGTAACGCCTGACGGCACAGCAGAGGCCCGGACCCCCGCGAGGAGGTCCGGGCCATCGGCGTACCCTCAGCTCGCCGTGAACCACACGGTCGTGTCCGCCGGGACGCTCACCCCGTCGAACTCCCCGCTGGCGAGCAGGACTTGCCCGTACTCGGGAACACTCACCGCCTCCCCGGTGGTGTTGGCGAACGCCACGAACTCCCCCCGCCGGAAGGCGAGTACGCCCTCCGGCGACGGCAGCCACTCGACGGACTCCCCCGCCCCGAGGTCGGCGTGCTCGTGCCGGACGGCCAGCGCCGACCGGTACAGCTCCAGCGTCGACCCGGCCGCGCCGGTCTGCGCCTCGACGCTCAGCGGGCCCCAACTCGCGGGCTGCGGAAGCCAGCTGCCGCCCGCGCCGAAGCCGTACGACTCGCCCTCGCGGCTCCACGGGATCGGCACCCGGCAGCCGTCGCGGAACCCGTCCTGGCCGGCGCCCCGGAAGTAGGCGGGGTCCTGGCGGACCTCGTCGGGCAGGTCGACGACGTCCGGGAGGCCCAGCTCCTCGCCCTGGTAGAGGTAGGCGGAGCCGGGGAGGGCCAGCATGAGGAGCGTGGCCGCACGGGCGCGGCGCAGGCCGAGTTCGCGGTCCCCGGCGAGGCGGATCTGGGTGCCGAGGCCGGGCGCGTTGGCGAAGCGGGTGGCGTGGCGGGTGACGTCATGGTTCGACAACACCCACGTCGCCGGGGCGCCGACGGGACGCATCGACTCCAGCGTGAGGTCGATGACCTCGCGGAGCTTCGCGGCGTCCCAATCGGTGGCCAGGTACTGGAAGTTGAACGCCTGGTGCAGTTCGTCGGGGCGGACGTAGTTGGCGGTGCGCTCGACGGTCGGGGTCCACGCCTCGGCGACGAAGATGCGCTCCCCCGCGTACTCGTCGAGGACCTTGCGCCAGGCCCGGTAGATGTCGTGGACGCCGTCCTGGTCGAAGAACGGCATGACATCGTTGCCCAGGAGCTTGACCTGATCGCTGCCGCCGATGTCGGGGAGTCCGGCGGCCTTCACCATGCCGTGGGCGACGTCGATGCGGAAGCCGTCGACGCCCATGTCGAGCCAGAAGCGCAGGATGGAGCGGAACTCGTCGCCGACGGCGGGGTGTTCCCAGTTGAAGTCGGGCTGCTCGGGCGCGAAGAGGTGGAGGTACCACTCGCCGTCCGGGAGCCGGGTCCAGGCGGGCCCGCCGAAGATGGACTCCCAGTCGTTGGGGGGGAGTTCACCGTCCGCGCCCTTGCCGGGCCGGAAGTGGTAGCGCTCCCGCAGCGGCGAGCCGGGGCCCTCCTCGACGGCCCGCTTGAACCACTCGTGCTGGTCGGAGGAGTGGTTGGGGACGAGGTCGACGATGACCCTGAGGCCGAGTCCGTGCGCGTCGCGGATCAGCGCGTCGGCGTCGAGGAGCGTGCCGAACATGGGGTCGACGGCGCGGTAGTCGGCGACGTCGTAGCCGGCGTCGGCCTGCGGGGAGGCGTAGAAGGGGCTGAGCCACACGGCGTCCACGCCCAGCTCGCGCAGGTACGGGAGGCGGGCGCGCACGCCGGCCAGGTCGCCCATGCCGTCGCCGTTGCCGTCGGCGAAGCTGCGCGGATAGACCTGGTAGATCACGGCCTCGCGCCACCAGTCGGGGCGGCTCGCCTCGACGGTGGCGGTGACCTGGGCCTGGTCGGCTGCGGAGTGCTGCTGGCTCATGGCGTCCTTGTGCTGGTCGATCGGGCGGAGGGGTCGTCGTACGGATGGTTCAAGGGGCGGCCGTGGTGTCAGCGGGGTCGGAAGGACGCCACGGCCGCCTCCCCGCTCGTGACCATGGGTATCAACAACCGGCAGGCCACGAGCGGGAGTTTCGGGAAATCAGCGGGTTTTGTCGCTGAGGATCAGCCCTTTGTACCGCCCGCTGTGAGACCGGTGACCAGGTTCTTCTGGACGAGATAGAAGAACGCCGAGACCGGGATCGCGATGAGGACGGCGGTGGCGGCCATCAGGTTGCGCTGGGCGTCGTGTTCGCTGACGAAGCTCTGGAGGCCGACGGCGAGGGTGTACTTCTTGTCGTCGAGCATGAACGTCGTCGCGAAGGCGACCTCGCCGAACGCGGTGATGAAGCTGTAGAAGGCGGCAACCGCCAGTCCTGGCCGGGCGAGTGGCAGGATCAGCCGCGCGAAGGTGCCGAAGGGGCTGAGTCCGTCGACGCGTCCCGCCTCGTCGATCTCGAAGGGGATGGTGTCGAAGTAGCCCTTGAGCAGCCAGGCGGAGTACGGGACGGCGGTTGTGCAGTAGACGAGGATCAGGCCGAGGTAGGTGTCGATGAGCTGGAGGTCGGCGAGGATCTGGTACATCGGCACCATGAGGACGGTGACCGGGAACATCTGGGTGACCAGCAGCAGCCACATGAACTTGCGGTAGCCGGGGAAGCGCATGCGGGAGACGGCGTACCCGGTGGTGGCGGCGACGAAGACGCCCAGGGCGGTCGTGCCCAGGGAGACGATGAGGGAGCTCTTCAACCAGTCGAAGAAACTGGTGTGTTGAAGGACGAAGCTGTAGTTGTCGAAGGACATCTTCGACCAGATGGCGCCGGGGTGGAGGTAGTCGTCCTTGTCGGGGCCGAGCGACAGGAACACCAGCCAGGCGACCGGGAAGAGGGCGATCAGGCTCGCCACGATCAGGATGCCGTGCGAGGCGAGGGAGGCCAGCGGGCCGCTTCGGCCGCGCTGCCTGACGGGGGTGCTTGCAGCGGTGGTCACGGGGTAACTCCCTTCGCTAGAGCGCGGCTTGCGGGTCGTTGCGGTTCAGCCAGCGTCGGTAGAACGAGGTGAACACGACGAGGATGCCGAGCAGGAGGATGCCGTACGCGGCCGACTGGGCGAAGTCGCGCGGCTGTTGTCCGAAGCCGAGGTAGTAGGCCCAGGTGACGAGGATCTGCGCGTCGGGCGCGGTGTTGCCGAACAGCAGGAAGATGACGGCGAACTGGTTGAACGTCCAGATGACGCCGAGGAGTACGACGGTGGAGCTCACCGAGCGCAGGCCGGGCAGGGTGACGTACCGGAAGCGCTGCCAGGGGCTCGCGCCGTCCATCTCGGCGGCCTCGTAGAGGGAGCGGTCGATGGACTGGAGGCCGCCGAGGAGGGAGATCATCATGAAGGGGACGCCGCACCAGGTGTTGACCATGATGGCGGCGAACCGCTGCCAGAAGGTGTCCTCCAGCCACTGGGGTTGCGGCAGGTGGAGTGCGTCCAGGGCGGAGTTGATGATGCCGCTGTCCGCGAGCATGAAGCGCCAGCCGAAGACGGTGACGAACGTCGGGACCGCCCAGGGCAGGACAAGCAGGAGGCGGTAGAGGGTGCGTCCGCGGCGCTTCTGGTTGAGGAGCAGCGCGAGGCCGAGGCCGATCGTGTAGTGGAGGGCGACGCACAGGGCCGTCCAGACGATCGTCCAGATGAAGTGGGACCAGAAGCGGTCGTAGGCGGTGTCGCCCCAGAGGATGTCGGCGTAGTTGTCGAGGCCGATGAACTTGTAGGTGGCGTCGATGTGGTTGACGCCGATCGTGCGCGCGGTGTTGAGGCTGTTGGCGTCGGTCAGGGTGAGGTAGAAGCCGTAGACCAAGGGGTAGACGACGAGGACGCCGAGGACGATCGCGACGGGGGCGATCATGGCGTACGCGTACCAGTACCGGTCGTAGCTCCGTTTCAGCCGCCTGCCCAGCCCGGGCCGCGGCTCCCGTTCGCCGGGCCTCTTGCGGCCGGTGGCTCGGTCGATGGCGACTGTCATTGCGACACCTTCTGACGGTTCAGGGGTACTACGACCAGAGAGTGGGGTACTACGACCGGAGAGTTACGGCAGACCGGTGGCCGCCGGATCCCTCCCCCGCTTCTCGCGGGAATCCGGCGGCCACGCGGGGCTCACTTGCTGAAGTCGGGGACCAGTTTGGCGATGGCGGTCTCGGCGGTGGACAGGCCCGAGTCGAGGGACTCCTTGCCGCCCGCGATCTTGGGCAGTTCGGTGTCGAGGGGGCCCCACAGGGAGCTGTACTCGGGGAGCGCGGGCCGGGGCTGGGCGGCGGCCAGGACCGTCTGGTAGCCGGCGATGCCCGGGTCGGCCTTGACCTCGGCGGTGTACGCGTCGTCCCGGGTCGGCAGCGTCGAGTTCTTCAGCGCGATCGTGGCCTGGGACGTGGCGGACGTCATGAAGTTGACGAACTTCAGCGCGGCGCTCTGGTGCGACTTGTCGGAGCCCGCGTACACGGACAGGTTGTGGCCGCCGGTCGGGGCGCCCGCCTTGCCGCTGGAGCCCGCCGGGACGGTGGCGATGCCGAGGTTGGCCTTGTCCTTGAAGGCGCTGCCCTTGTAGAAGTTGGTGATCTCCCACGGGCCCTGGATGATCGCGGCGACCTTGCCGTTGACGAACGCGTCCTGGATGTGGGCGTAGGCGTCGGCGGTGGTGTCGGCCTTGTGCAGGCCCTTGCCGTCGAAGAGGGAGAGCCAGGTGCCGTACGCCTTCTTGGCGGGCGCCGAGTCGACGGTGATCTTCTTGGCGGAGGCGTCGACGGTGTCGGTGCCCTCGCCGTACAGGAAGGACTGGGCGTAGTAGGCCTGGGTGGAGCCCCAGTAGCCGTCCACGCCGGTCTTGTCCTTGATCGTCGCGGCGGCGGCCTTCAGCTCGTCCCAGGTCTTGGGGGCGGCGACGCCTGCCTTGGCGAAGAGGGACTTGTTGTAGACGAGCGCGAGCGTGTCGGTGACCAGCGGGACGCCGTACGTCTTGCCGTCGTACTTGGCCTGTTCGATCAGGTTGGGCTTGAACTTGGCCTGGTCCGCGAGGGCTTCGGTGCCGTCGAGGGGCAGGAAGTAGCCCTTCTTGGCGAACGCGGGGGTCCAGCCGACCTCGGAGCGCAGGACGTCCGGGGCGCCGGAGGCGCCGGCGGCGGTGTCGAACTTGTTCTGCGCCTGGTCGAAGGGGACGTTGACGTACTTGACCTTGACGTCCTTGTGCGCGGCCTCGAACTCCTTGATCAGCGCCTGGTAGGTGGGCGCCTCGTTCGTGGCGTTGGAGGTGTCCCACCAGGTGATGGTGGTCGGCCCCGAATTGTCGCTGCCGCTGTCGTCCCCGCCGCACGCCGTCGCCGTCAGGGCGACGGACGCCACCAGCGCGGTGGCCGCTATGCCACGCCGCATGAGTCTCTCCTTGGGTCGAAGCCCGTGCCTGCCGGGCGTCAGGGAACGTAACAAGGCTGCAAGCGTTACGAAAGGTCTTGCAGCAAAAAAGTGCAAGAAACTGTCGACGTTATCCGCGCGTGACCTGGGGCGGATCTCTGTGAGACCGTTGTTTCCAGGGGTTGGATGGGCCGTTCTGGCGTATGTAAGACTCTGCAAGCTCTTGCTGACACTTTCCCGAGGGGACGCGATGACACAGCAGCCGGGACGCGGGCGTCCTCCGGGCCGCCCGGTACAGTCCACCCCTGTGACCACACGGCTGGCCGACATCGCCGCGCAGGCGGGGGTGAGCGAAGCGACGGTCAGCCGGGTCCTGAACGGGAAGCCGGGCGTCGCCGCCACCACCCGCGAATCCGTGCTCGCCGCGCTCGACGTCCTCGGCTACGAGCGTCCGGTACGGCTGCGGCAGCGCAGCGCCGGTCTCGTCGGCCTCATCACCCCCGAGCTGGAGAACCCGATCTTCCCGGCGCTGGCGCAGGTCATCGGGCAGGCCCTCACCCGCCAGGGGTACACCCCCGTCCTCGCGACGCAGACGCCGGGCGGCTCCACCGAGGACGAGCTGACGGAGATGCTCGTCGACCGGGGCGTCGCCGGGATCATCTACGTCTCGGGGCTGCACGCGGACACCACCGCCGACATGCAGCGCTACGAGCAACTCCGCGCGCAGGGCGTGCCGTTCGTGCTCGTGGACGGGTTCTCGCCCAAGGTGCAGGCGCCGTTCATCTCGCCGGACGACCGGGCCGCGATGAGCCTCGCCGTCAGCCACCTCACCTCGCTGGGGCACACCCGGATCGGGCTCGCGCTCGGGCCCAAGCGGTTCGTGCCGGTGCAGCGGAAGATCGAGGGGTTCGTGCGCGCGATGCATGAGACCTTGGGACTACCCGCGCAGACCGTCGAGACCGACCTCGTCCAGCACTCGCTGTACACGCTGGAGGGCGGACAGGCGGCGGCGACCGCGCTCATCGAGCGGTCCTGTACGGCCGTGGTGTGCGCCAGCGACATGATGGCGCTCGGCGCGATCCGGGCCGCCCGGCAGCTCGGTCTGACCGTCCCCGGGGACGTCTCCGTGGTCGGGTTCGACGACTCCGTGCTGATCGCGTTCACCGATCCGCCGCTCACCACGATCCGCAAGCCGGTCCCGGCGATGGGGCAGGCCGCGGTGCGTACACTCCTGGAGGAGATCGGCGGCACCCCCGCGCCGCACAGCGAGTTCGTGTTCATGCCGGAACTCGTCGTACGCGGCTCCACCGCGTCGGTACCGGGGGAGCGTGCGGCTCGTACCTGAGGGGGAGGCCGACCCCGTACACGCGCCGTAGAACGTGCGGGTCCGACCAGCCCAGGGGATGATCGGGGGGCAGCGCTTTTCTGGCAGACTTTATGTCTATGGGTGACGTAACCGTGACATCTTCGGAAGGCCGGGAGACGGCCGTTCCCGCCTCCGTCACGGCCAAGTCCCGACGACGCGTGCGCAGGCCCCGGCGCCCTCGTCTCTGGTTCGAGATCCTGCTGATCGCGGTGAGTTACTGGACGTACTCGCTGATCCGCAACGCGGTCCCGGAGCAGAAGTCGCAGGCGCTGCGCAACGCCGACTGGATCTGGCGGATGGAGCAAGACCTCGGCATCGCCGTCGAGGAGTCGGTCAACCACGCCGTGAACTCGGTGACTTGGCTGATCGTGGGCATGAACTACTACTACGCGACCCTGCACTTCGTCGTCACGCTCGGGGTGCTGGTCTGGCTCTACCGCAGCCATCCCGGCCGGTACGCGGCCACGCGGCTCGTCCTGTTCGCGACCACCGCCGTAGCTCTCGTGGGGTACTACCTGTACCCCCTCGCCCCGCCCCGCCTCATGAACGGCGGCGACTTCATCGACACGGTCGTCGTGCACGAGACCTGGGGTTCGATGGCCTCCGGCGACCTGAAGAACATGTCCAACCAGTACGCCGCGATGCCGTCCATGCACATCGGGTGGTCGCTGTGGTGCGGGCTGACGATCTTCTTCCTGGCCCGCCTGCCGTGGGTGCGCATCCTCGGGCTCCTCTACCCGACGGCCACCCTGATCGTGATCGTCTCGACGGCCAACCACTTCTGGCTGGACGCCGTCGGCGGCATCCTCTGCCTGGCCTTCGGGTTCCTCGTGGCGTGGGCGGTGTACGGGGCGTCGCCGTACCGGCTGCCGCAGACGGTCGCGGCGGGCGCTCCCGCGTGGGACATCCTCAAGAGCGTCACAGCGAGGCTCTCGGGGCGGCCGGGGGCGGATTCCGGTGCTCGCGAGCCGTCCGACGACGCGACCGGAACGGCGTCCAGGACGGAGACACCTCCGGAGACCACGACCCGGGGCGGCGACTCGGCGGCGGCCCGGGGCGGGAGCCCTGCCGGGGCCCGGCCCGAGGAATCGACGGCGGCCCGGGGCGAGGGGTCGGCGGCGGCCCGGCTCTGAGCTTGGTTTTCCGCCCCTGAGGCTCCACCGCGCCCTGGGCGCACCGCCGGGGTACGCGTCTGCGGCGTGTCCCGGGCCGGGCGTGAGGCTCGGCGAGGTGTCCCGGCTCCGGGGCGCGGGCGCGCTGCCGCTGAACGAGCCGCTGGCGCCAAGGGTGTTGGCGGGGACGGCCGTGATCCTCACAGGAGTGGCCCTCACCCGCCGTAGAACAGCTCCTCCACGACTCCCCTCGCGCGCCGCGTGGTTCGCCGGTAGGCGTCCAGCATGTCCCCCACATGACCGGCCGCGTACCCCAAGTACCGCCCCACAGCGGCGAGTTCCCTGGCCTCGGTGGGGAACGTGTCTCCGGCCCGCCCCCGTACCAGCATCACCGCGTTGCGCACCCGGGACGCCAGCACCCATGCCTCGTCGAGGATCTCGGCCTCCTCCGTGCCGAGGAGTCCGGCGGCGCGGGCCGCGGCGAGGGCCTCGCGGGTGCGGGTCGTCCTGAGGCCCGGCTCGGCCCAGCCGTGCCGCATCTGGAGGAGCTGCACGGTCCATTCGACGTCGGAGAGGCCGCCGGGCCCGAGCTTGGCGTGGAGCTTGGGGTCGGCGCCGCGCGGCAGGCGTTCGGACTCCATCCGGGCCTTGAGGCGCCGGATCTCGCGCACGGCGTCGTCGCCGAGCCCCTCGGCGGGGTAGCGCAGCGGGTCGATCAGGTCGATGAACCTGCGGCCCAACTCCTCGTCACCGGCGACGGGTTCGGCCCTCAGCAGGGCCTGCGACTCCCAGACCAGCGACCAGCGGCGGTAGTACGCCTCGTACGACGTGAGCGTCCGGACCAGCGGCCCCGACCTGCCCTCCGGCCGCAGGTCGGCGTCGATGAGCAACGGCGGGTCGGCGCTGGGCACTTGGAGGAGCCGGCGCATCTCGGAGACGACCCGGTTGGCGGCCTCGGAGGCTTCGCGCTCGTCGACTCCCTCGCGGGGTTCGTGGACGAAGACGACGTCGGCGTCGGAGCCGTAGCCGAGTTCGTGTCCGCCGAAGCGGCCCATTCCGATGACGGCGAACCTGGTCGGCAGGGTGTCGCCCCAGCCGTCCCGCACGACCGAGCGCAGGGTGCCGGCGAGGGTCGCGGCGGTGAGGTCGGAGACGGCGGCGCCGACCCGGTCGACCAACGCGCCCTGGTCGGCCTCGGCGGGCTTGGTCTCGGTGCCGTAGGAGTCGACGATGTCGGCGGCGGCCGTACGGAACAGTTCCCGGCGGCGGACGCCGCGCGCCGCGTACACCCCGGCCTCGCCGCTCTCGGCGCGGCCGACGGCGGCCAGCACCTCCTGCTCCAACTGGGCGCGTCCGCGCGGCTCCAGGTCGTCGCCGTCGCCGAGGAGGGCGACCGCTTCGGGGGCGCGCAGGAGGAGGTCGGGGGCGAGGCGCCCGGCGGACAGGACGCGGGCGAGGTTCTCGGCGGCGGCGCCCTCGTCCCGCAACAGGCGCAGATACCAAGGGGTCTTGCCGAGCGCGTCGGAGACCTTGCGGAAGTTGAGGAGTCCGGCGTCCGGGTCGGCGGAGTCGGCGAACCAGCCCAACAGGACGGGCAGCAGCGTGCGTTGGATGGCCGCCTTGCGGGAGACGCCGGACGCCAGCGCCTCCAGGTGCCTGAGGGCCGCCGCCGGGTCGGCGTAGCCGAGGGCCACCATCCGCTCGCGGGCCGCCTCGGGGCTCAACCGGGCTTCGCCGGGCCCGAGCCCGGCGTACGCGTCGAGCAACGGGCGGTAGAACAGCTTCTCGTGCAGGCGCCGGACGACCCCGGAGTGGCGCTTCCACTCCTGGTTCAGCTCGGTGACCGGCTCGGACCTCATGCCGAGCGAGCGGCCCAACCGCCGCTGGTCCTCCTCGCTTTCGGGCATGAGGTGCGTGCGGCGCAGCCGGTAGAGCTGGATGCGGTGCTCCATGGAACGCAGGAAGCGGTACGCCTCGTCGAGCTGTACGGCGTCCGCGCGGCCGACGTACCCGCCCTCGGCGAGGGCCCGCAGCGCGTCCAGCGTCGTGCCGCTGCGCAGCGACGCGTCCGCCCTGCCGTGCACCAACTGGAGCATCTGGACGGCGAATTCGACGTCCCTGAGGCCGCCGGGGCCGAGCTTCAGCTCGCGGTCGACCTCGGCGGCGGGGATGTTCTCGACGACGCGGCGGCGCATCTTCTGGACGTCGGTGACGAAGTTGTCGCGCTCGGAGGCCTGCCAGACCATCGGGGCGAGCGCGTCGACGTACTGCTGTCCGAGGTCGAGGTCGCCGGCGACCGGGCGGGCCTTCAGGAGGGCCTGGAACTCCCAGGTCTTCGCCCAGCGTTGGTAGTAGGCGAGGTGGCTGCTGAGGGTGCGGACGAGGGGGCCGTTGCGGCCCTCGGGGCGGAGGTTCGCGTCGACCGGCCAGATCGTGCCCTCGACGGTGGTCTCGGAGCAGATCCGCATCATGTGCGCGGCGAGTCTGGTGGCGGACCGGATGGCCTTGCCCTCGTCGGCGCCGTCGGCGGCCTCGCCGACGAAGATGACGTCCACGTCCGAGACGTAGTTCAGCTCGTGGCCGCCGCACTTGCCCATCGCGATGACCGCGAGGCGGCAGGCGGCGGCGTCGCCGGGGGCGGCGGCGCAGGCGAGGGCGAGGGCCGCGCGCAGGGTCGCGGTGGCGAGGTCGGCGAGTTCGGCGGCCGTCTCGGTGATGTCGGTCGTGCCGCAGACGTCCCTGGCGGCGATCGACAGGAGGCAGCGGCGGTAGGCGACGCGCAGGGAGACGGGGTCGGCGGCCTCCGCGAGGCCGCGCTCGAACTCCTCCACCCCCGGGTGGAGATCCCGGGGCTCGTAGGTGACCAGGGCCTCCCAGTCGCGGGGGTGGCGGGCGAGGTGGTCGGCGAGGGCGGCGGAGGCGCCGAGCACGCCGAGGAGGCGGTCGCGCAGGGGCTTGGCCGCTATCACCGTGTCCAGCAGTCCGCGGCGGGCCGTGGGGCCGGGCTGCGCCTCCAGGAGCCGGACGAGGCCGTGCAGGGCGAGGTCGGGGTCGGCGGTGGCGCCGAGCGCTTCGAGGAGGACCGGGTCGTTGCGGACGCCGGCGAGTTCGGCGCCGTCCAGGAGGCGTTCGGCGGCGGAGGGGTCGGTGAACCCGTGCCGCAGCAGACGGGAGAAGGTACTGCTCCTGCGCCCCGGCGCCGTCATCCTCGGCCTCCTCCGTCTGATCGAGGTCGTACTCCTTGGGGATCAAGGTCGTACGCCTTCGAGACTAACCCTCAGGGGGGAGACCGACGCCGGTCCGGAGGCCGCGTCTCCTCCAACAAACGCGCCCCGGCCTCTCCGAGGACGCACCGTGGCGCCTGTACGTCCTGAACCTGCGCACGAGGCCGAGTCCGGTCAGCGGGGCGGCGGGGTCTCCGGCATCCATCAAGTAGGAAAGTTGGAGAGTTGGAAAGTTGGATTTCTGGTGTATCTTCGAAGGAGGAGAGGAGGTCACCCATGGCTACAGTGACGTTCCAGGCCAGCGTCCGCGAGAAGGGGCAGCTGACACTGCCCGCCGGCGTGCGTGAGGCGCTGGGGGTCTCCCCAGGTGACGAGCTGGAGTTCGAGATCAACGACGCGGGTGTCGTCGAGGTTCACGGACTGAGGAAGATCCGCACCGACCAGGCATGGTTCTGGACGGAGCGTTGGCAGGCGGGAGAGCGCGAAGCGAGCGAGGACATCGCGGCCGGGCGCACGGTCCGGCACGAGGACGTGGACGACATGTTCGCGCACCTCGGCGAGGAGAACTGACCCGTTGCCCACCTTCGAGACGACCGCCCGGTTCGTCCGCGACTTCCGAAAGCTCACCCCCCAGGAAAGGGCGCGGTTCGAGGACACCGTCCGGAACAAGTTCGTACCGGACGTGGCCACCGGGCAATTCCGGCCCGGTCTCCGGGTCAAACCGGTCCAGGGAGTGCGGCTCCCGGTCGGCGAACACCCCGTCATGGAAATGACGTGGGCGCCTGACGGACGTGCCACCTGGCAGTACGGCGACGAGCTCCGCAAGGGCGAACCGCACGTCATCTGGCGCCGGGTCGGCGGACACGAGATCTTCGACCCCGGTCCGTCCTGAGACCCCGAGAGGGGCCCACCGCACGATGCGGTGGGCCCCTCTCGCGCGTCAGGCACCGCTTACAGCACCGGCAAGTTCTTCCGCAGCTCGAACGCCGTGACCTCGCTGCGGTACTCCTCCCACTCCTGCCGCTTGTTGCGGAGGAAGAAGTCGAAGACGTGTTCGCCGAGGGTCTCGGCGACCAGGTCGCTGCGTTCCATCAGGGAGAGGGCCTCGCCGAGGTTCTGGGGGAGGGGTTCGATGCCCATGGCGCGGCGTTCGGCGTCGGAGAGGGCCCAGACGTCGTCCTCGGCGCCCGCGGGGAGTTCGTAGCCCTCCTCCACGCCCTTCAGGCCGGCCGCGAGGAGCAGGGCGTACGCCAGGTACGGGTTCGCGCCGGAGTCCAGGGAGCGGACCTCGATGCGGGCGGAGCCGGTCTTGCCGGGCTTGTACATGGGGACGCGGACCAGGGCGGAACGGTTGTTGTGGCCCCAGCAGATGTACGAGGGGGCCTCGCCGCCGGCGCCGGCGGTGCGCTCGGTGCCGCCCCAGATGCGCTTGTAGCTGTTGACCCACTGGTTCGTGACGGCGGAGACCTCCGCCGCGTGCTTGAGGAGGCCCGCGATGAAGGAGCGGCCGACCTTGGAGAGCTGGTACTCGGAGCCGGACTCGTAGAACGCGTTGCGGTCGCCCTCGAAGAGCGAGAGGTGCGTGTGCATGCCCGAGCCGGGGTGCTCGGAGAACGGCTTCGGCATGAACGTCGCCTGCACGCCCTGCTCCAGCGCGACCTGCTTCATGACCAGGCGGAACGTCATGATGTTGTCGGCGGTGGAGAGCGCGTCGGCGTACCGCAGGTCGATCTCCTGCTGCCCGGGCGCACCCTCGTGGTGGGAGAACTCGACGGAGATGCCCATCGACTCCAGCATGGTGATCGCCTGGCGGCGGAAGTCCATGCCGATGTTCTGGGGCGTGTGGTCGAAGTAGCCGGAGTTGTCGGCGGGGGTGGGGCGGGACCCGTCGAGGGGGCGGTCCTTCAGGAGGAAGAACTCGATCTCGGGGTGGGTGTAGAAGGTGAAGCCCAGGTCGGAGGCGCGGGCGAGGGCGCGCTTGAGGACGTACCGGGGGTCCGCGAAGGACGGCGAGCCGTCGGGCATGAGGATGTCGCAGAACATCCGGGCCGTGCCGGGCGCCTCGGCGCGCCAGGGCAGGACCTGGAACGTGGACGGGTCCGGCTTGGCGATCATGTCGGACTCGTACACGCGGGCGAAGCCCTCGATCGCCGAGCCGTCGAATCCGATGCCCTCGTCGAACGCCTGCTCAAGCTCGGCCGGGGCCACGGCCACGGACTTGAGGAAGCCCAGCACGTCCGTGAACCACAGGCGTACGAACCGGATGTCGCGCTCCTCCAACGTCCGGAGCACGAACTCCTGCTGCTTGTCCATCTTCCGCTTCCCCATCCTTGCTGGTCAGGCCGCCGGCCCCTCGTCCCTTCGGGAGGCGGTCGGGCACCCGAGCATCACACCACAACACCATTTCATGCGCGTTGCAGACCATGATCGCCCGCCCGACCCGGACCTGAACGCCTCACATACGCCAGGTGTACGACTCCGCAACCCATCTTGCCTGCTCGAACCGGTATCCGTAATGCCCGCAGGGCGTCCGTCCGGGTTCGGGGAAAACCGCTTGTGCCGCCGTCCACCCCTCCCGTAGCAACGGGCTCATGGACGGACGGCTCGGAGACCTCGGCGAGTTCTGCTGGATGGACATCAAGACACGGGACCCTCAGGGGACCGCCGCGCGGCTCTCCGCGGAGTTCGGGTGGGAGGCCGAGGGGCGGCGGGTCGGCGTGCGGGGGCGGGCGGTCGGCGGGGTGAGCGATCTCGCGGATCCGGTCTATCCCGCGGGGACGCCCGAGCATGTGGCGTACTACATCGCCGTCGAGCGGGTCGAGGAGCTGGTCGGGGCCGCCGTGGCCGGGGGTGGGCGGGTCGTTGTGGAGCCGTTCACGCTGGGGGGGGCGCGGGCGGATCGCCACGCTGGTCGATCCCGTGGGGGCCGCGTTCTCGCTGTGGGAGGGGGCCGAGGGGTGGGGGCCGACGGAGGCGGGGGCGGGGGTGCCGGTCGGGATGGTGCTGGGGGGCGGGGGGCCCGAGGAGGCGCGGCGGTTCTATCGGGGCGTGCTCGGTGTGCCGTTGCGGTGTGCCGAGTTCCGGCGGGAGGACGTCGCGGTGCCCCGGTGGGAGGCCGTCGTGCGTGGGGTGGGTGGGGATGTGTGGTTCTCTAGCGGGTGAATCGTATGTATGTGGGTATTTCGTACGTCGGTTTTCGGCCGTACGTCTCTTGGCCACGCCCGCCCTACACCACCCCCCTCCCCCCGCATTACGATCAGCCCACTCGAACGCCTCGAACACCCCCCACCGCCCCTGCCCCGAGAAGGACAGACATCCATGGGATCCGCGAAGAAGACCGGCAGTGCCGAGCGCAAGGCGCGCATAGAGGAGATGCGGCGGGCCGAGCAGGCTCGGGAGCGGCGCAACCGGCTGCTGATGGTCGCCGGGAGTGTCGTGGTCGTCGCCGGGCTGGTGGTCGGCGGGGTCTTCGTCATCCAGAAGACCAAGGACGACAACGACGCGAAGGCCGTCGCGGACGCCAAGGCGTCGGGGAAGTTCGAGGTCGGGTCGGACGGCGTCAAGACGTGGAAGGGCACGCTGGGGCGGACCCACGTGACGAAGAAGGTGACGTACCCGACCGTGCCCCCGGTCGGCGGGGATCACGCCGCGGTGTGGATGAACTGCAACGGCGACGTCTACACCAAGCCGCTGAACGACATGAACGCCGTGCACTCGCTGGAGCACGGCGCGGTGTGGGTGACGTACAACGCGAAGGCCGCGAAGGCCGACGTCGACGCGCTGGCCGAGAAGGTCAAGAAGACGCCGTACACGCTGATGAGCCCGGACGACAAGCAGGCGGACCCGATCATGCTGACGGCGTGGGGCCACCAGCGGACGGTGACCGCGGCGAGCGACCCGGACGTGGACAAGTTCTTCGAGAAGTACGTCCAGGGCGAGCAGACCCCGGAGCCGGGCGCCGCGTGCACGGGCGGGCTGGCGAAGTGAGGCTCGCACCCATCCTGACCGGCGCGGCGGTGACCGCGCTGCTCGCGGCCGGCGGTATCGCGTACGCGGTGACGCAGGACGACGGCGCGGAGAAGACGCTGTCGGTGCCCGCGGCGGACTCGGCGGACGCCGGGTTCGCGCGGGACATGGCCGTGCACCACCAGCAGGCCGTGGAGATGTCGTACATCGTGCGGGACCGGACCTCGAACGAGGAGGTGCGCAGGCTCGCTTACGACATCGCGCAGACGCAGGCGAACCAACGGGGCATGCTCATCGGCTGGTTGGACCTGTGGGGGCTGCCGAAGGTGTCCGCGCAGGCGCCGATGACATGGATGGGCATGGGCAACCTCGCGTCCGGCAAGGACGGCGCGCTGATGCCCGGGATGGCCACCAACTCCGAGCTGGACAAGCTGCGTTCGCTCAGCGGCAAGCAGGCCGAGGTGTTCTTCCTCCAGCTGATGACCGACCACCACAAGGGCGGGGTGCACATGGCCGAGGGCTGTGTCTCCAAGTGCGCGGTCGGCGTGGAGAAACGGCTGGCCCAGGGCATGGTCGCGGCGCAGGAGTCGGAGATCGGACTGATGGCGGACATGCTCAAGGAACGGGGTGCGGCGGCCAGGCCGTAGGGTTTTCCCTACAGTTCACGGAGATATCCGTCAAATCACCCCAGAAGGACGCCACTTGGCTCCCTCTTGGTCCCCGTATTCCCCTGACATGAACCGTTCATCGCGAGAGTGACCGGCACGTCGAGTGATCCGCTCTCGTCGAACCACATGACAGGGGGTCTCATGAGATCCAACCGTGCCGCGCTGCGCGCCGGAGTGAGCCTGGCGGCGACGCTGCCGATGATCGCCGGCGCGCTGGCGCTCGGGATACCCGCGGCCCACGCCGCGGACACCCCGGCCCGTGACACGCTGGCCGGGACCAAGCCGGCGTGGGCGACCCCGCGGGCCGACCGGGGCGCCACCGCGGACAGCGCCCAGGTCAACGCCCGCGTCTACCTCGCCGGGCGGGACGCGAAGGGGCTCGCCACCCTCGCGAAGTCCGTCTCCGACCCGAACTCCGCGTCGTACGGCGCCTACTTGAGCGCCCAGCAGGCGCAGTCCCGCTTCGGCGCGACCCCGGCGCAGGTGGCCGCGGTGACGGCGTGGCTGTCCCAGGCCGGCCTCCAAGTGACCGGTACGACACAGCACTACGTGTCGGTGAGCGGCGATGTCGCGTCCGCCGAGCGGGCGTTCGGCACCCAGCTGCACAACTACACGAAGAGCGGGCGCACTTACCGCGCCCCCGCCAAGGCGGCCTCCGTCCCGGCGACCCTGAACGACGCCGTCCTGACCGTCACCGGTCTCGACAACGCACCGCACCAGGCCGAGGCCAAGGACCAACTTCCGGCCCCGGAAACGGTGTTCAAGAACGCGGGCCCGTTCTCCTCGTACTACGGCTCCACCCTCGCGAAGACCCTGCCGGACGCGTACGGCGCGAAGATCCCGTACGCCGTGCAGGGTTACACCGGCAAGCAGCTGCGCGCCGCGTACGGCGCCGGCAAGTACACCGGCAAGGGCGTGCGCATCGCCATCACGGACGCCTACGCCTCCCCGACGATCGCCTTCGACGCGCAGACCTACGCCAAGGCGCACGGCGACGCGAAGTGGAAGACCGGCCAGCTGACGCAGGTGCTGCCGAAGACGTACACGGACACGACGAAATGCAAGGCGGCCAACTGGTACGGCGAGGAGACCCTCGACGTCGAGGCCGCGCACGCGGTCGCGCCGGACGCGGACGTGACGTACGTCGGCAGCGCCTCCTGCAACGACCCCGACCTGCTCGACGCGCTGAACAAGGTCGTCGACAACCACCTCGCCGACATCGTCTCCAACTCCTGGGGCGACGTCGAGGCCAACCAGACGCCGGACCTGGCCGCCGCGTACGACCAGACGTTCCAGCTCGGCGCGGTCGAGGGCATCGGCTTCTACTTCTCGTCGGGTGACGACGGGGACGAGGTCGTCAACACGGGCACCAAACAGGTCGACACTCCGGCCAACTCGGCGTGGGTGACGGCGGTCGGCGGGACCTCGCTGGCGGTCGGCAAGGGCGACACGTACCTGTGGGAGACCGGCTGGGGCACCGAGAAGGCGACCCTCGCGGCCGACGGCAAGAGCTGGGACGGGTTCCCGGGCGCGTACACCTCCGGCGCGGGCGGCGGCACCAGCAAGACCGTCCCCCAGCCCTTCTACCAGAAGGGCATCGTGCCGGACGCGCTCGCCAAGGCCAACAGCGCCGACGGCAACCGGGTCCTCCCGGACATCGCCGCGATCGCCGACCCGAACACCGGCTTCAAGGTCGGCCAGACGCAGACCTTCCCGGACGGCTCGCAGCAGTACGCCGAGTACCGCATCGGCGGCACCTCGCTCGCGGCGCCCGTCATCGCGGCCGTCCAGGCGCTCGCCCAGCAGGCGCGCGGCGGCAAGGCGATCGGCTTCGCGAACCCGCAGATCTACGCGAAGTACGGCACGAAGGTGTACCACGACGTCACCGACAACCCGACCGGCAAGGGCCTCGCGGTCGCCCGCCTGGACTTCGTCAACGGGTACGACGCGACGGGCGGCGTCACGACGTCCGTCCGCACCCTCGGCAAGGACAGCTCGCTGTCGGCCGTGAAGGGGTACGACGACGTGACCGGCGTGGGCTCGCCCGCGAAGGGCTACGTGGAGTCGTACAAGAAGAAGTAGCTCTCCAGGGGTAGAGCTCCAGTACCGGGGATGGGGTGGCGTGAGGTGGGTGACACCTCGCGCCACCCCATCGCGTCGCTCTGACGATTACACTGGAGGACGTGCCTCAACTTCGTCTCGCTCTGAACCAGATCGACTCCCGCGTCGGCGACCTCACCGGCAACGCCGAGGCGGTCCTCCGCTGGACCCGGCACTCCGCCGAGCAGGGTGCGCATCTCGTGGCGTTCCCGGAGATGGTGCTGACCGGCTACCCCGTCGAGGACCTCGCCCTGCGCTCCTCCTTCGTGGAGGCGTCCCGCGCGGCGCTGCGCTCCCTCGCCGCCCGCCTCGCCGACGAGGGCTTCGGTGAACTCCCGGTCGTCGTCGGCTACTTGGACCGCTCCGACGCCGCGCAGCCGAGGTTCGGCCAGCCGGCGGGCGCCCCGCGCAACGCGGGCGCGGTGCTGTACGGGGGCGAGGTGGCGCTGTCGTACGCCAAGCACCACCTGCCCAACTACGGCGTCTTCGACGAGTTCCGCTACTTCGTGCCCGGCGACACGATGCCGGTGATCCGGGTGCGCGGGATCGACGTCGCCCTCGCGATCTGCGAGGACCTCTGGCAGGACGGCGGCCGGGTGCCCGCCGCGCGCTCCGCCGGGGCGGGGCTGCTGCTGTCCATCAACGCCTCGCCGTACGAGCGGGACAAGGACGACACCCGGCTCGAACTGGTCCGCAAGCGGGCGCAGGAGGCCGGGTGCACGACCGCCTACCTCGCGATGATGGGCGGCCAGGACGAGCTGGTCTTCGACGGCGACTCGATCGTGGTCGACGCGAGCGGGGAGGTCATCGCGCGGGCGCCCCAGTTCTCCGAGGGCTGTGTGGTCCTGGACCTCGATCTGCCCGCCGCCTCTTCCGACGCTCCGGAGGGTGTGGTCGACGACGGGCTGCGCATCGACCGCGTAGTCCTCTCGGGGGATCCCGTCGCACCGTACGAGCCGACGATGCACGGCGCGTACGCCGAGCGCCTCGACGACGACGAGGAGGTGTACTCGGCATTGGTGGTAGGTCTCAGGGCGTACGTCGAGAAGAACGGCTTCACGTCGGTCCTCATCGGCCTCTCCGGCGGCATCGACTCCGCGCTCGTCGCGGCCATCGCCTGCGACGCGGTCGGCGCGGCCAACGTGTACGGCGTCTCCATGCCGTCCAAGTACTCCTCGGACCACTCCAAGGGGGACGCGGCGGAGCTGGCGCGGCGGACCGGCCTCAACTTCCGCACGGTGCCGATCGCGCCGATGTTCGACGCGTACATGGCGTCGACCGAGCTGACCGGCCTCGCCGAGGAGAACCTCCAGTCCCGGCTGCGCGGCACGCTCCTGATGGCCATCTCCAACCAGGAGGGCCACATCGTCCTCGCCCCCGGCAACAAGTCCGAGCTGGCGGTGGGGTACTCGACGCTGTACGGCGACTCGGTGGGCGCGTACGGGCCGATCAAGGACGTCTACAAGACGTCGATCTTCCGCCTCGCGGAGTGGCGCAACCGGGCTGCCGCCGAGCGCGGCCAGACCCCGCCGATCCCGGAGAACTCCATCACCAAGCCCCCGAGCGCGGAACTCCGCCCCGGCCAGGTCGACACGGACTCCCTCCCCGACTACCCGGTCCTGGACGCGATCCTGGAGCTGTACGTGGACCGCGACCAGGGCGCCGACGCGATCACCGCCGCCGGGTACGACCGCGAGCTGGTCGTCAGGACGCTGCGGATGGTCGACACGGCCGAGTACAAGCGGCGCCAGTACCCGCCGGGCACGAAGATCTCGGCGAAGGGCTTCGGCAAGGACCGCAGGCTGCCGATCACGAACGGGTGGCGGGAGTCGGTGTAGGCAACGCCGAGCAGCCGCGCACGACGCAGCCCGCCGACGGGGGACGATCGGCGGGCTGCGCTGTTGTGCCGGGAGTGGTTCGGTGGCCGAGTGGCTCAGCCACGCACTGGCTCAGCCACTCGGCGGATCGGTGGTTCAGTGGCTCGGTGGATCGGTGGATCGGTGGATCGGTGGCTCAGCGGATCGGTGGTTCAGTGGCTCAGCCACTCGACCACCCGGCCACCCGACCACTCGACCACCCGGCCACCCGGCCACTCGTCCACCCAGCCTCAGTGCACCGAGTGCTCCTCCCGCGGGAACGTTCCGCCCACCACATCCTCCGCGTACGCCTTCGCCGCGTCGGTCATGACCTTGCGGAGGTCGGCGTACTGCTTGACGAACTTGGGGACGCGGCCGGAGGTCAGGCCGAGCATGTCGGTCCAGACGAGGACCTGCGCGTCGGTGGAGGGGCCCGCGCCGATGCCCACCGTCGGGATGTGCAGGACCCGCGTGACCTCGGCGGCGAGCTGCGCCGGGACCAGTTCGAGGACGACGGCGAAGGCGCCCGCGTCCTGGACGGCCTTGGCGTCGCGCAGGAGCTGGGCGGCGGCCTCCTCGCCCCGGCCCTGGACGCGGTAGCCCATCGCGTTGACGGACTGGGGGGTCAGGCCGATGTGGGCCATGACGGGGATGCCGGACTCGACCAGCAGACGGATCTGCTCGTGGGACCGCTCACCCCCCTCCAGCTTGACCGCCCCCACCCCGGCCTCCTTGACCAGCCGGGTCGCCGAGCGCAGCGCCTGGACGGGGCCCTCCTGGTACGACCCGAAGGGCAGGTCGCCGACGATCAGCGACCGCGTCGTCCCGCGCACGACGGCCGCCGAGAGCATGGTCATCTCGTCGAGGGTGACGGGTACGGTCGTCTCGTAGCCGAGGTGGCAGTTGCCCGCCGAGTCGCCGACGAGGATCACGGGGATGCCGGCCTCGTCGAAGACGGACGCGGTCATCGCGTCGTACGCGGTGAGCATGGGCCACTTCTCGCCGCGCTCCTTGGCGAGGGCGATGTCGCGGACCGTGATGCGGCGGGTGCCCTTCCCCCCGTACAGCGCTTTGCTGCCGTCGGAGGGCTTGGTCTGGGCAGCCGAAAGCTGCGTCATGGCAACGGCTCCTTCTGTCATCTCGAGGCGCCCTCACGGCGTCCCCGGATCACTCCCATGGTCGCACCTGAGGACTACGGGGGCCAGAGCGCCCCCGGCGGGTAAAAGGCGGGTAAGGATTAACGATACGGATCGGTGCCGTATCGGAATGGGCCTACGCTCGGAGTATGACCACTCCCGCCGCCCCCGCAGGGCCCCGCATACCGGAAGCCGTCCACAGACGGCGCTGGGCGATCCTCGGTGTCCTGATGCTGAGCCTGCTGATCGTCGTGCTCGACAATTCGATCCTGAACGTCGCGATCAAGACCATCTCCACCCCGGCCCCGGTCGGACTCGGCGCGACGCAGAGCGAGTTGGAGTGGGCGATCAACGCCTACACCCTCGTCTTCGCCGGACTCCTGTTCTCCGCCGGGCTGTTGGGCGACCGGATCGGCCGCAAGAAGGTGCTGCTCGGCGGGCTCGCGGTGTTCGGGATCGGTTCCGCGCTGGCCGCGGAGTCCGGCTCGCCGGGTCAACTCATCGCGTTCCGGGCGCTGATGGCGCTGGGCGCGGCGTTCGTGATGCCGGCGACGCTGGCCGTCCTGATGAACGTCTTCGAGCGCGAGGAGCAGCCGAAGGCGATCGGGATCTGGGCGGGCGGCGTGGGTCTCGCCATCGCGATCGGGCCGATCACGGGCGGGGTCCTGCTGGACCACTTCTGGTGGGGCTCGGTGTTCCTGATCAACGTCCCGATCGTGCTCGTGGCGGTGGCGCTGATGGTGTGGCTGGTCCCGGACTCGCGCGACCCGAACCCCGGCCGGATCGACCCGGTGGGGGTAGTACTTTCGGTGGTCGGTCTCGTACTCCTGGTGTACGGGATCATCAAGGGCGGCGAGCTGGCCGACTTCACCGATACGACCGTGCTGGTGACGATCGTCGCGGGGCTCGCGGTGCTGACCGGGTTCGTGCTGCACGAGAAGCGCAGCGACCATCCGTCGATCGACATCACGTACTTCAAGAACAAGGTGTTCTCGGCGGCCATCGCGGCCATCGCGCTCGTCTTCTTCGCGCTGATGGGTGTGACGTTCTTCTCGGTGTTCTACACGCAGAGCGTGCGCGGCTACTCCCCGCTGGAGACGGGCCTGCTGATGCTGCCGCTGGCCGCCGCGCAGATGGTCTTCGCGCCGCGCGCCCGGCTGGTGGTCGAGCGGTTCGGGAACAAGGCGACGACGACCGGCGGGCTCGTCGTGATCGCCGGGACGCTGCTCGCGTTCGCGACGTTCGACGAGGACACGCCGATCTGGCTGCTGGAGGTCGTGTTCTTCCTCATGGGCACCGGCATGGCGCACATCATGACGCCGACGTCCGTGGTGATCATGCAGGCGCTGCCGCGCGAGAAGGCGGGCTCCGCGTCGGCCCTCAGCAACACGTTCCGGCAGGTCGGCGGCGCGCTCGGGATCGCCGTACTCGGCTCGGTGCTGTCGACGTCGTACCGGGACGGGATCGAGGACCATCTGGCGGCCGTCCCCGCCGGGCTGCGGGGGACGGCGGGCGAGTCGATCGAGGCGACGCTCGGTGTGGCGGCGAAACTCGGGCCCCGGGGGCGGGAGTTGGTGGGTCCGGCGGACGACGCGTTCCTGCACGCGATGCATGTCACCGCCGTGTGGGGGGCGGGGGTGGCGGTGATCGGCGCGGTGGTCGTGGCGCTGTTCCTGCCGGGGAAGCCGAAGGCGGACGCCCAAGGGGAGGAAAGGGCGGAGGAGTTGACGCGCAGGAGCTGAGGCGTACCCAAGATCGGCCCCGTCCCCCCGCATGAACGAAAATCCCCGGATGACCACTGACATCGGCAACGCTCCCCCGCCCCGAGGCCGTCCCCGCAGCGAGGCGGTCGAGCGCGCCATCATCGAGGGCACGATGAAGCTCCTCGAAGACGGCGTCTCCCTCGCCGAGTTGTCGATCGAGCGCATCGCCCGTACGGCCGGTGTCGGCAAGGCCGCAATCTACCGGCGCTGGAGCAACAAGGAGGAACTCTTCGTCGACGTGATCCGCGCGACGGAGCCGGTGGACCCCGAACTCCCCGGCACGTCCATGCGGGACGACCTGGTCGCCCTGCTGGAGGCCCTGCGCAGGCGGGGGCTCGCGAACCGTTCCTCGGCGATCCTCTACAGCGTGCACGCGCAGATGAAGAGCAGCCCGAAACTCTGGGCGTTCTACCACAGCGTCGTCATCGAGCCCCGTCGCCGCCTGGGCCTCGAAGTCCTGCGCAGGGGCCGGGAGAACGGCGAACTCCGCACCGACCTCGACCTGAACCTGATCAACGACCTGTTCGTCGGCCCGCTCCTGACCCGCTCGATCCTGCGCCCCGACGCGGACCTCCCGGAGGGTTTGGCGGAGGACGTCGTGGACACTCTGCTCGAAGGGCTACGACCGGCACCACCCGTACGACCCGTCAGCACACCGGAGAAACGACCGGAAAACGGCCCGCACACAGGGACACGTCCCGTCTGACCCCCGGCAGAATTCGGAATGTCCGTATTCCGTCACAGACCCCGCCGCGAGCAGCGGGAACGGAACTCCGGACGCCCCCGCCCTCGTCCAAGTCTCCACACGGCCGTCATGGGACGGCGGGATCGGAGCCGATCATCCCCTAGGGTCATACACACGGGGGACGGACGGTGTGCACGGCAGGCAGTGAGGCGACACGGTATGGCGCAGCAGGCGTACTTGACGGAGACGGCGGACGGCGGGTCGGGGCCCGAACGTCGAGGAGACCGTATCCGGCGCCTGGTGAGCCGCTTCACCTCCGGCTGGCGCGGGGACCGGCGGATCTGGCGGCGGGGGATCGTGCTCGCCGTGTTCGCGGTGTTCATCGCCGCTGTGATGGGGCTGCACTCGCACGTCCCGAACCGGTACGGCAACCTCGGCAGCCTCCTCGACACGTTCCTGCCGTGGATCGGCGTGTTCGTGCCGGTGCTGCTGGTGCTGGCGCTGGTCCGCAGGTCGGCCACGGCGCTGCTCGCGACGGTCCTGCCGGTCGCCGTGTGGCTGAACCTCTTCGGCGGCCTGGTCGTCGACCGTACGGGTGCGGGCGGTGACCTCACGGTCGCGACGCACAACGTGAACGCGGACAACGCGGACCCGGCGGGCACGGCGCGGGACGTCGCCGCGTCCGGGGCGGACGTCCTCGCCCTGGAGGAGCTGAAGGCGTCGGCGGTGCCGACGTACGAGAAGGCGCTGTCGACGACGTACCGCTATCACGCCGTCGAGGGCACGGTCGGGCTCTGGAGCAAGTATCCGATCAGTCAAGTGTCCGCCGTGGACATCAAGTTGGGGTGGACGCGGGCGATGCGGGCGACCGTGCGGACGCCCGAGGGGGAGATCGCCGTCTTCGTCGCCCATCTGCCGTCCGTACGCGTGAAGTTGAAGGCCGGGTTCACGGCCCGGCAGCGGGACAAGAGCGCCGACGCGCTCGGGGAGGCCATCTCGGACGAGCGGTTGCCGCGCAAGATCCTGCTCGGCGATCTCAACGGGACCATGAACGACCGGTCGTTGAACGCGGTGACGTCGCAGATGCGGTCGACGCAGGGGGCGGCGGGGAGCGGGTTCGGGTTCAGCTGGCCGGCGTCGTTCCCGATGGCGCGGATCGACCAGATCATGGTGCAGGGGGTGGAGCCGGTGACGTCGTGGACGCTGCCGCAGACGGGGAGCGATCACCTGCCGGTGGCGGCGCGGGTGGATCTGACCAGGAGCTAGCGGGGCGGGGCCGCGCAGGAACAACGGCGCCGGGGGCTTTGTTTCTTAGGTGAACAAAAGAACGGTACGATGAATGTACCGCTCCCGTGCGCCCCCGTGCCCTCTGCCGAAAAGGTTGCTCCGCCATGCCCCTCGCCCTGCTCGCACTCGCCATCGGCGCGTTCGGCATCGGCACCACCGAGTTCGTGATGATGGGCCTGCTGCCCGACGTCGCCGACGACCTCGGTATCTCCGTCCCCAGCGCCGGTCACCTCGTCTCCGCGTACGCGCTCGGCGTCGTCATCGGCGCGCCGCTGCTCGCGGCGGTCACGGCCCGGATGGCCCGCCGCAAGGTCCTGATCGGCCTGATGGTCCTCTTCGTGGCGGGCAACGCGCTGTCCGCGTTCGCGCCCGGGTACGACTCGCTGCTCGCCGCGCGCTTCCTGAGCGGCCTGCCGCACGGGGCGTTCTTCGGCGTCGGCGCGGTCGTCGCGACGACCCTGGTCGCCCCCGAGCGCAAGGCCCGCTCCGTCTCCCTGATGTTCCTGGGCCTCACGATCGCCAACATCGCGGGCGTCCCCGTCGCGACCCTCATCGGCCAGCATCTCGGCTGGCGGGCCACGTTCCTCGGCGTCAGCGTGATCGGCCTGGTGGCGATCGCGTCGCTGGCGGCGCTGATTCCGTACGACCGTGAGGCGCCCGTTCCCTCCGCCGGGCTCCGCGGTGAGCTGGCGGCGCTCAAGTCGCTCCCCGTCTGGCTCGCGCTCGGCACGACCGTCGCCGGGTTCGGGGCGCTGTTCTCCGCGTACAGCTACGTCACGCCGATGCTGACGGACTCCGCCGGGTTCGCCGAGTCCAGCGTGACGCTGCTGCTGGCGCTGTTCGGGGTCGGGGCGACGGTCGGGAACCTGGTGGGTGGACGCCTCGCGGACCACTCGCTGCGGCGGACGCTGTTCGGCGGCATGGCGTCCCTCGCCGGTGTGCTGGCCCTGTTCCCGGTGCTGATGTCGGCGCAGTGGAGCGCGGCACTCGCCGTGACGCTGCTGGGCGTCGCCGCGTTCGTCACGGGGTCGCCGCTTCAGATGATGGTGATGGAGAAGGCGTCCGCGGGTCCTTCGCTGGCGTCCTCCGCGAACCAGGCGGCGTTCAACTTGGCCAATGCCGGGGGCGCTTGGATCGGGGGGCTGGCTCTGGCGGCCGGCTTCGGGGTGACGTCTCCGGCGGTGGCGGGGGCCGCGCTTGCCGTGCTGGGGCTGGGAGTCGCGGGGGTCGCGTACGGGGTGGATGTGCGGCGGGGGCCGCGGGTCGGGCACGAGCGGGTGGTGGCCGGTCACATGCCGGAGCAGGTGGAAGCCGTACGGCACTGACTCAGCCGACGTACGCCGTCTCCTTCGCCTCCCGGGTGGGAGAGAACGCCAGCGCGATCCCTTGGGCGACCGCCCCCGCGATGCCCACCCACAGCGCGGACCGGTAGCTCACCCCGTCCGCCAGCAAGCCCCCGACCGGCGCTCCCACCGCCACCATCCCCCAGTTGAACGAGCGGATGGTGGCGTTCATCCTTCCCCTCAGCCGGTCCGGGGTCGCCGACTGGCGGTAGGCCATCTCCACCGGGGACTCCACGGAGATCGCGAAGGAGACGGCGAAGAAGGCGAGGCAGACGGCCGGGAGGGCCCAACTCCCCTGCTGGGCCAGGGGGATCGGGAGCCAGCCGACGGCGGCCACGAGACGGAAGGCGACCAGCGTCGGTCCTATGTCGAGCCGTCGCGCGACCCTGCCGGACACCGCGCCGCCCAGCACCGACCCGACCGCGGCGCACGCGTACTCCCCCGCTGCCTGAAAGGCGTGGGGGACCCCCATCCCCCAACCCGAAGCCTCCGACGCGGAGTTCACGCAGCGCGAAGACCACGAACACCGTCGACACCATGGAGTTGAACAGCAGCATCGCGTGTGAGGTGAGCGCGATGGGCGCGAGGGTCCGGTGCCGGTAGACCCATCGGACGCCCTCCTTCAACTCCCCCGCCAGACCGCGCCGTTCACTCTTCTCGGGAACGGGGTCGGTGGCTTTGAGCGTGGCGAGGAGGAGGCCGGACACGACGTAACTGGCCGCGTCCACCAGGACGGCGAGCGGCGCGCCCAGCCACCGCACCAGCGCCCCGGCGATCAGCGGCCCCGCCGATCCGGCGACCGCGGACGCCTGCTCGGTGCGCGCGTACGCGGAGTTGAGCCGCGCCTCGGGGACGAGGCGGGGCACGAAGGACTGGCTCGCCGCGTCGAACAGCAGACTCAGGACGCCGGACGCGAAGACGATCACGCACAGGGTCGTGAGGGTCAGCAGGTCGAGGCCGTACAGCACGGGTACCAGCGCCAGCACGGCGCCGCGCGCCAAGTCCGCGCCCACCATGACGGGTTTGCGCCGCCACCTGTCCACCAGGAACCCGGCCACCAGCCCGAACAGCAGATACGGCAGCCACCGGACGGCGTTGACGACCCCCACCTCGGTGGCGCTGGCGCTCAGGGTGACGGCCACGAGGATCCGGAGGGCGAGCCCGGTGATCTGGGAGCCGAAGGCGGAGACGGCGAAGGCGGTCCAGAAGCGGGGGTATCCGGGGGTGTCGATCAGTCTCGGCATGATCGGGACGTACCCGGGCGCGGGGTTTCTCAAGAACCGGCGGCTCCCACGATCCGTTCGACCGCCGCCGTCACCAACGCCTCCCGCTCCTGCTCGCCGAACACGTCCGGCAGGGTGAGCTGTTCGACGATCAGCCAGTTGAGCGTGAGGATCAGGAGTTTGACGGCGGTCGCGTCGCCGGGGAGGCCGGAGGCCTCGTGGTAGGCGATGTTCGCGTCGACGTCCGCGCGGACGCGGTCCGTGAGGAGGGCGCGCAGGGCCGGGCGGCGGGTGGCTTCGAGGCGGAGTTCGAGGAGGGCCAGGTAGCCGGTGCGGAAGGAGGAGACACGGGTGACCAGTTCGCGCATCAGGGCGGCGTACGTCTCGCGGTCCCTGCCGGCCTCGCGCTGGCGCGTGATCGTCGCCTCGTCCGGCTGGAGGCGTTGGTAGACGCGGGCTCCGGACTGGATGAGGAGGTCGTCGCGGTTGAGGAAGTAGTTGGAGGTCGTGCCGGGGGGTACGGCGGCCTCCTTGTCGACCGCGCGGAAGGTGAGCCCGCGTGCGCCTTCCCTCGCGAGGACCTCCAGCGCGGCGTCTATGAGGGCGACGCGCCGTTCGTCGTTCCGTCTCGCCATTGACACCACTCCATGTGTAGTACTAACTTCGTCCAGCACCAGAAACCACTACACCCAGAGTACTACGACTGGAGTTGACCAGCTTGCGCAAGCTCTCGTACTACGTCGGTCTCAGCCTCGACGGCCGGATCGCCGGACCCGGCGGCGAGTACGACTTCTACCCCTTCGGCGACGCCGAGCAGGCCGCCGCGTACACCTCAGGTACCAACGCCCTGTACCCCGACACGGTCCCCACGGCGCTGCGCGAGAGCGCGGGCCTCACCGGCGTACCCAACAAGCGCTACGACACGGTCCTGATGGGCCTCGGGACCTACCGGCCGGCCCTGGACGCCGGGATCACGAGCCCGTACGCCCATCTGCGGCAGTACGTCGTCTCCAGCACCCTGGACCCGGCCGCGTACCCGGACGTCACCGTCGTGCCGGGTGAACCCCTGGCTCTCGTACGGGAGTTGAAGCAGGAGGAGACGGGGTTGGACATCTGGCTGTGCGGGGGCGGGAAGCTCGCCGGGCAGCTGCTGCCGGAGATCGACGAGCTGGTGATCAAGAGCTATCCGGTGGTCGCCGGGGCGGGTGTCCCGGCGTTCGAGGGGGCCTTCGACCCGACCGTGTTCACGGCGGCGGAGCGGACGGCGTTCACGAACGGGGTAACTCTCACGCGGTACGTGCGCGGGTAGTACCCGCCGTCGGCGGGCTGTCGGTCGTCTGTCGGTGCTTTGTCGGTACCCCCTGTCAGGGTGGGGGACATGAAGCGAACCGACATCAACCTCAACGGCGGGGGAAGCGCCGTCACCGTACGGGGGCTGGTCAAGCACTACGGCGAGACCAAGGCGCTGGACGGGGTCGATCTGGAGGTCAGGGAAGGAACCGTGCGGGGCGTCCTGGGGCCGAACGGCGCCGGGAAGACCACCCTCGTGCGGATCCTCTCCACGCTGCTGCGGCCCGACGCGGGGGACGCGACGGTCGCCGGGTACGACGTGCTCCGCCAGCCCCGGCAGCTGCGCCGGGTGATAGGTCTCACCGGGCAGTACGCGTCCGTGGACGAGAAGCTGCCCGGCTGGGAGAACCTGTACCTGATCGGGCGCCTGCTCGACCTGTCCCGCAAGGACGCCCGCGCGCGGGCGGACGAGCTGCTGGAGCGTTTCTCGCTCACCGAGGCCGCCAGGCGCCCGGCGAAGACCTACTCCGGCGGGATGCGCCGCCGCCTCGACCTCGCCGCCTCGATGATCGGCTCCCCGGCGGTCCTGTTCCTCGACGAGCCGACGACGGGCCTCGACCCGCGCACCCGCAACGAGGTGTGGGACGAGGTGAAGCGGATGGTCGGCGACGGCGTCACCGTCCTGCTCACCACCCAGTACATGGAGGAGGCCGAGCAGTTGGCGTCCGAGCTGACCGTCGTCGACCGGGGCAAGGTCGTCGCGGAGGGCCGGGTGGACGAGCTGAAGGCGAAGGTCGGCGGCCGGACCCTGCGCGTGAAGCCCCTGGAGTCCGCCGAGTTGGACCCGCTCGCGCGGATGCTCGACGACCTCGGCATCACCGGCCTCGCGCAGACGACGGTCGACGCGCAGAGCGGCACGCTGCTGGTGCCGATCCTCAGCGACGAGCAACTCACCGCCGTCGTCGGCGCGGTGACCGCGCGCGGCATCACCATCTCGTCCATCGCCACCGAACTCCCCAGCCTGGACGAGGTGTTCCTGTCGCTCACCGGCCACCGCGCCAGTGCCGCCCAGGACGCCACGCCCGCCGAACCCCGCGAGGAGGTCGCCGTATGAGCGCCGCCACCGTTCAACTCACCGACGACCGCATCCCGCTGAGGTCCCACCTGCGGCACACGGGCGCCCTGATCCGCCGCAACCTGCTGTGGATACGCCAGGACCCGGAGTCGATGGCCGACGCGCTGCTGATGCCGGTGATCTTCACCCTGCTGTTCGTGTACGTCTTCGGCGGCTCGATCGGCCAGGCCCTCGGCGGCGGCCAGGACCAGTACGTGCAGTACGTCATCCCCGGCATGATCGCGATGATGTCGATGACGCTCTCGCAGGGCGTCGGCACGGGCTTCAGCCAGGACTTCAACTCCGGTGTCATGGACCGCTTCCGGTCGCTGCCGATCGGCCGGGGCTCGGTGCTCTTCGCGAAGATCGCCGTCGAACTGGTCCGTATGCTGTTCGCGACGGCCGTCCTGATGATCGTCGCGGTGCTGGTCGGCTTCGACATCACCAGCTGGGGCGGGCTGCTGGCCGCCGTGGGTCTGGCGACCGTGTTCGCCTCGTCGATCATGTGGGTGTTCCTCACCCTCGGCGTGATCATGAAGAACGCGCAGTCCGTGCAGGCGATGGGCTTCCTGGTGCTGTTCCCGCTCCAGTTCGGCTCCTCGATCTTCACGCCGACCGGCGACATGCCGGGCTGGCTCCAGAAGTTCACCGAGTACAACCCGCTGTCCACGCTCGCCGACGCGGCGCGCGGGCTGATGGTCGGCGGCCCGGTCGCGCACGACCTGTGGATCACGCTCGGCTGGTCGGCGGCGATCACCGCCGTCATGGCACCGGTCGCGATCCACAAGTTCCGCACGAAGACCTGAGGTTGACGGCATGTCAGACCAGGGCGGCGGCCTCCTCGTAACCGAGGCCGCCGCCCTCGGCGTACGCCGACTCGTAGGCCGCGTCCCCGAGTTGGCGTCGTGCCTGCGCCTCCGCCTCCGCGCGCTGCCTGCGCTCCTGGCGCAGCGCGATGTGGCCCGGCGGGAGCATCGCGTCGCCGGCGCCCAGGCAGCGGGCCGCGTCCAGCGCGCGGGCCCGGTCGCCTTCGCAGGACATGATGTACGCGGCCGTACCGAGGTACAGGGCGCGCATGTGCGGCGCGATGACCATCGACAGCGGCGCGGCGGAGGCGGTCAGGGCCCGCCGTACGGTGATCAGGGCCCGGTCGACGTGGCCGTCCTGGGCGTCCAGCCAGGCCTCGACGCCGTCGATGAACGCCTCGAAGACCATGAACTGGGCCAGCGCGAAGTCCTGGCGCAGTTGCCGGAGTTGGTCGCGGGCCTCGTCCCGGCGGCCGGTCTCGCCGAGCCAGGAGGCGAGGAAGAGGCGGGCGGCCGGGCGGGCCTCGTTGACGTAGCCCTCGGCGTCGGTGATGGCCTCCCGGAGGATCGCCTCGCCCTGCGCGCTCTCGGCGGGGTCGCCGCCCTCCATGAGGACGTTCGCGAACCGCACCCGCAGGATCGTCAACTGGGCGCGGGCGCCCAGGTTCTCGGCGTGCACCATCGCCTCGCGGTAGTCGGCGGCGGCCTTCTCGTGCAGGCCGAGGCGCTCGTACGCCTCCGCGCGCGCCGACAGGGACTCGGCGGCGCCCCAGGAGTCGCCGTACCGGCGGAAGATGTCCAGCGCCTCGTCCGCGTCGCGGGCGCCGTCCCCGGCCCAGTCGCTGCGGTTGGCGAGGAAGTTGCCGCGCAGCTGGAGGCAGAACGCCAAGTCCCACTCCAGCGCCGGGTGTTCACGGCAGATCCGGATGTTGGCGTCCAGGATCTCGCGGACCATCGGCATGTCGCCGCTCAGCATCACGGCGTAGAACGCGTGCAGGCCCGGGATCCAGCAGAGCTGGGGCAGGCCGGGGCGGTAGCTGTCCTTGATGAGGGCCAGCTTGCGCTCCGCCTCCGGGGTCTGCCAGAGCTCCAGCTCCGTATCCATGTAGGCGAGGTGGGTGAGGTGCGTGCCGCGTCTCGCCTCGGCGAGGAACTCGCCGGTGAACGGCGGGGGCAGGGCCGAGACCCGCTGCCACACCGGCTCGGCGGGCCGCGGTTCGGGGCCCGCGAAGGGGTCCGGGGCCAGCTCCATCACCTCCTTGAACCAGTTCCTGGCCTCGATGCGCATGTCGCGCATCTGCCAGTACCAGAGCAGGCAGTGGGCGAGGCTCAGCGCCTCCTGTTCGTCGGAGGTGTCGACGGCTCTGCGCAGCGCCGTGCGCAGGTTCTCGTACTCCGCCTGGAACCGTTGGATCGCCGTGACCTGCCGCGCGCCGCGCAGCAACGGCTCGGTGGTGCGGGCAAGTTCGCGGTAGTACGTCAGGTGCGCGCGCTCCGCCTCGGGGCGGCGGCCCGACTCCGTGAGGCGTTCGCCCGCGTACTCCGCGACCGTCTCCAGGAGGCGGTAGCGCATCGCGCCGTCCGGTGAAGGGGCCGCCACGACGAGGGACTTGTCCACGAGGGAGGCCAGCGCGTCCAGGGCCGCCGGGCCGCAGACCGACTCCGCGGCGGGGAGGTCGCAGCCGCCCGCGAAGACCGACAGGCGGCCCAGGACGTCCCGTTCGTCCTCGTCCAGCAGGTCCCACGACCAGTCGACGACCGCCCGCAGCGTCTGCTGGCGGGGCAGGACCGTGCGGCTTCCCGAGGTGAGGAGGCGGAAGCGGTCGTCGAGGCGGTCGGCTATCTGACGGGGCGTCAAGATCCTCAGCCTGGCCGCCGCGAGCTCGATCGCCAGGGGGAGGCCGTCCAGTCTGCGGCAGATCTCCGCGCAGGCGTCCGGGTCGTCGGCGGTGCGGAAGCCCGGGCGGGCCGCGGCGCCCCGGTCCCGCAGCAGGCGCAACGCCACCGGTTCCGGGAGGGGTTCCACCGGGCGCAGCAACTCGCCCGGTACGCCCAGGGGTTCGCGGCTCGTCGCCAGGATCGTCAACTCCGGGCAGCGGGCGAGGAGTTCCTCCGCGAGGTGGGCCGCCGCCTCGACGACGTGCTCGCAGTTGTCCAGGATGATCAGCATCCGGCGCCGCGAACAGTGGTCCACGAGCCGCTCGACCGGGTCGTCGTGCCGCTCCCCCACCGCGCGGAACTCCTCCGCGCCGGCGCCGTACAGGACCGTCTCCCGGGCGCCGACCGCCGTGACCACGGCCTGGGGTACGGCGGTCGGGTCGGACACGGGGGCGAGCTCTGCGAGCCACACGCCGTCCCTGGCCGCCACCGTCTCGGCGGCCTCCTGCGAGAGCCGGGTCTTCCCGGCGCCGCCGGGGCCGAGGAGGGTGACGAGGCGGGCGGCGGCCAGGTCGGTGCGGATGGCCTCGATGTCGGCCTCACGGCCCACGAAGGAGGTCAGCCGGGCACGGAGGTTGCCGGGCGGGGGCGGCTGGTGGTCGCCGGGGGCGGCGGAGGGGACGGGGTGGGGGGTGGGGACTCGGTGGCCGGGGGGTGCCGGGGGCACGAGGTGGTCGGGGGTACCGGGGTAGGTCTCAGGGACCAGGTGGCCGGGAGAGGCTGGGGGGACGAGAGGCGTCGAGGTAGTACCCGGGTAGGCCGGAGGGACTACGTGACCGGGAGAGGTCGGGGGGACGGGAGCGCCGGGGCTACCCGGGTAGCCCTCAGGGACTACGTGACCGGGATGCCCCGAAGGCTCGGGAGCGGCGCCGGGCGTCTCAGGACTGCCAGACGCCCCACCACTGCCCGACACCCCAGCACCGCCCGGCGTCCCCGCACTGCCCGGCGCCCCCGCGCCGCCCGGCGTCCCCGCACCACCCAGCGTCCCCGCACCGCCCGGCGTTCCGGGGCGGCCCGGCATCCCCGCGCCCCCCTGCCCCCCAGGCCCGGACAAGGTCCCGCTGTGCGCCCCCGTCGCCCAGCCCCCCGCGCCGTCCCGCCCCGTCGCCGCAGCCCGCCGCACGGCGTCGCCGGGGTTCAGCAACTCCATGTGCAGGGACCGGAGTTCAGCACCGGGGTCCGTCCCCAGGCGGTCTGCCAGGACGCCCCGTACCTCGTCGTAGGCGGCCAGCGCCTCCGCCGTGCGGCCCGCGTCGCGCAGTGCGCGCAGGCGGAGGGCCTGGAGGGGTTCGTCGAGGGGATGCGTGTCGCACAGGGCGGTCAGTTCCGGGAGGATCTGTTCGGCCTGGCCGAGGGAGAGTGCCGCGGCGTGGCGGGCGCGGACCGCGTCGAGGCGGTGCACCTCCCAGCGGGCCGCTTCCGCCGAGCGGTCGGGGAGGTCGGCGAGGGCGGGGCCCCGCCACAGGGCGAGGGCGTCTTCGAGGAGGACGGCCGCCTTCGCGGGGTCGCCGTCGGCGAGGGCGCGGATGCCGTCGCCGGTGAGGCGTTCGAAGCGGTACACGTCGACGTCGTCGGAGTTCACGGCGAGCCGGTAACCGCCGTCCACGGAGACGATCGCCCCCGCGCCCAGCGTCCTGCGCAGCCTCCCGACCAGCGCCTGCAACGCGCCCTGCGCGTCCGCCGGGGGCTCCCCCGCCCACACCTCCTCCACCAGCGACCCCACGGACACCGTCCGCCCCGCCCGCAACACCAACACCGTCAACAACGCACGCAACCGCGCCCCGCCCACCGCCAACACGGTGCCGTCGGGACGCAGAACCTGAGTGGAGCCGAGGACGCAGTAACGCACGGGTTCCATTGTCCTTGTGGACGCCCCCGACGCGCCTCCGGGTTTCGCAAGCTTCAGATCCTCTGGAACTCGGAGGAGTCGAGCACGAGCACCCGCCCGGCGACGGGAATCCCGATCCGCTCCCCGAAGAAACCGCTCTCGGCATGCCGGTACTCCCCCTCGGCGGGCCGCGTCAGCAGGGTCCACCGGGCGGCGCGGACGTCGACGACGAGGTACGCGGGAATGCCGCGCCGGGCATAGTGATCCGGCGAGGTGGTGTGCTCCTGCCCTCCCTCGGGCGACGCGACCTCGACCACGAACGGCAGCAGCGACTCGCCGACCTCGCTCTCCCCCGCCCGCACCCGCCCCAGCGGAAGCGCCCCCGCATCGGGCTCCGGCGTACACCCCTCCCGTGACGGAACCACCGCGAAGCCCCCCACCGGCGTCCAGCCGGGCAGCCGCGCCTCGATCTGGTTCGCGATACGCCGCGCGGTCGTCCGGTGGGCGTGGGTGACCGGGACGACGGTCAGCCCCCGGCGCGTCAGCCTCAGCCGCGCGTTCCTGGGGACCCGCACGCTGTCCATGGCATCCGCGACCCACTCGAAGTCCATGACCCCACCCTGACAGGAACCCCGCCCACCCCCGGACCGTTTGTCGCACATCACCTGTACGGTCTACGCGTACATCCCGCCCGACCCAGGAGCCCGCCCCCATGACCAGCACCACCTCCCGCCACAGCGACCGGCGGATCAGCCCGGTCTTCCTGGGCATCCTCGCCGTCACGGCGGTCACCGGGTGGGCCACCTGGACGGGGTTCGCGGAGACCCCCGGGGTCGCGGTGTTCCTGTTCGTGACCGCCGCGTGGATCGTGTCGCTGTGTCTGCACGAGTACGCGCACGCTCGGACGGCGTTGCACGGCGGGGACATCACGGTCGGCGCCAAGGGGTACCTCACGCTGAATCCGCTGAAGTACACGCACGCGCTGCTCAGCATCGTCCTCCCCGTGATCTTCGTGATCATGGGCGGGATCGGGCTGCCCGGCGGCGCGGTGTTCATCGAGCGCGACCGCATCCGGGGGCGCTGGAAGCACAGTCTGATCTCGGCGGCGGGGCCCCTGACGAACGTCCTGTTCGCCGTCGTGTGCACCGCGCCCTTCTGGCTGGACGCCCTCGACGGTGTGCCGGCGGGCTTCCGGTTCGCGCTGGCGTTCCTCGCGCTCCTCCAGGTGACGGCCGCGCTGCTGAACTTCCTGCCGGTGCCGGGGCTCGACGGGTACGGCGTGATCGAGCCCTGGCTGCCGTACAGCGTGAAGCGCCAGGTGGAGCCGTTCGCGCCGTTCGGCCTGCTGTTCGTGTTCGCGGTGCTGTGGGTCCCGTCGATCAACAACGGCTTCTTCGACGTGATCGACGCGATCCTGCGCAGCCTGGGGATCAACGACGTCTCGACGTACTGCGGTCAGGAGCTGTACCGCTTCTGGCAGGGCGAGAACGAGTTCTGCTCGGTCAACTAGCCTTCGCGCGCCGCCAGTAGTACCAGGTCATGTTGGACGACACGCCCGCGATCAGCACCCACACGACCCCCAGGAAACTCCCCTGGACGAACGAGACGACGGCCGCCGCCACCGCGAGCAGGCAGACGACGAGGGCGTAGAGGGCGAGGCGGGGCATGGCCATGGGCTCCTGATCGGGGGACACCGGGGTACGACGACGACCAGTGTCCCCCATCGGCTCAGACGTCCGTGACCCGCAGCCCGGCGTGCGCCTTGTACCGCCGGTTGACGGAGATCAGGTTGGCGACGAGCGACTCCACCTGATGCGCGTTGCGCAGCCGCCCCGCGAAGACGCCCCGCATGCCGGGGATGCGCCCGGCGAGCGCCTGCACGATCTCGACGTCGGCCCGCGCCTCCCCGAGCACCATGACGTCCGTGTCGATCTCCGCGATCTCCCGGTCCATGAGCAGCACGGCGGAGAGGTGGTGGAACGCGGCGGCGACCCGCGAGTCCGGCAGCAGCGCGGCGGCCTGCTCGGCGGCGCTGCCCTCCTCCGGCTTCAGCGCGTAGGCGCCCTTCTTGTCGAACCCGAGCGGGTTGACGCAGTCGACGACGAGCTTCCCGGCGAGTTCCTCGCGCAGGGACTCCAGCGTCTTGCCGTGCCCGTCCCACGGCACCGCGACGATGACGACGTCGCTGCGGCGCGCGGTCTCCGCGTTGTCCGCGCCCTCGACGCCGTGCCCCAGCTCGGCCGCCGCCTCCTGCGCGCGCTCGGCGGCCCGCGAGCCGATGATCACCTTCTGCCCGGCCTTCGCGAGCCGGTACGCGAGCCCCTTGCCCTGCGGCCCGGTCCCGCCCAGCACGCCGACGACCAGTCCGGATACGTCGGGGAGGTCCCAGGGGTCCTTGGGGGCGGGCTTGTCTGCACTGTCCGTAGAGGTCATGGGCCGACCTTACGTCGGCGCCGCCCCCGCCCCCTTCCCGGACGGGTGAATACCCGTAGTACCCAGGACCGACCCCCGCCCCCTGCGGCAGGCTGCGCCCCATGGACGCCGTACGTGTCGCCTTGCTGCGTGAAGTGCTCGCCGGGACCCAGTGGCTGACCTCGACGCGGAGGTTCGCGCAGGTGTTACGCGGCTCGGTGGTGACGCACGGGGGCGGGCTGCTCCTCGTCGGCACCCCGGAGTACGAGCCGTGGCACCTCGCCGCGCACCTCGTCGACGAGGCCGCCTGGTCCGGTACGCCCGAGCTGGCGCCGACCCTCGTACGGCACGGCGCGCGCCCGTCCGACCCCGCGCACCTGGCGGTCGGCCCCGGCAGGATCGAGGCCGCCCGGCGCGGCGAGACGCTCCTGGTGGTGGCCCCGACGGAACCGGCCGCGCTCCTCGAACGCGTCCACACGGCGCGGCGGGCCGGGGCGACGGTCCTCGCGCTCGGGCAGGGCGGCGGCGAGCTGGGCGCGATGGCCCACGAGACGCTGGACGTCCGGGAGGGCGCGGAGCTGGACCTGGACACGGTCCAGCACCTGGTGAGCGCGGGCGCCGGCGAGCAGGCGGTCGTGCAGCAACGGGGCCGTAAACGGTTTCTGGACCGTCTCTCCCGGGCGGCGGAGGCGCTGACGGCTCCACCGCCACCAGCGTGGTGAAAACCGTTTGCCGCACCGCCTCACCCCCACCGACCATGTCCCTTCGTGACTCCCGCCGCTCTCCTCCCCGACCTGCGCCCCTGGCACGCCTCCCGTGACTTCCGGCTGCTGTGGCTGTCGGGGCTGGTCTCGGCGTTCGGGAGTTTCCTGACGTTCGTCGCGCTGCCGGTGCAGGTGAAGGAGCTGACGGGGTCGGCGGCGGCCGTGGGCGCGATCGGGGCGGCCGAGCTGGTGCCGCTGGTGGTGTTCGGGCTGTACGGGGGTGCGCTGGCCGACGCGGTCGACAAGCGGACGCTGATCGTGTGGACGGAGGCCGGTCAGGGCGTGCTGAGCGCGGGTCTGCTGGTCAACGCGCTGCTGCCGACGCCGCGGGTCTGGCCGCTGTACGTGATCGCCGCGCTGACGGCCGCCCTGACGTCGATCCAGCGGCCCGCGCTGGACTCCCTGTGGCCCCGGATCGTCGCCCACGAGCACCTCCCGGCCGCCGCGGCGCTGAGTTCGCTGCGCCGCACGATCGGCGGGGTCGCGGGCCCCGCGCTGGCGGGGGTCGTCGTGGCGTACGCGGGGCTGGGCTGGGCGTACGGCGCGGACCTGGTGACGTTCGTGGTGTCGGTGCTGCTGATGGCGGGCGTCGCGGCGTCCCCGGCGTCGCACGAGGCGGTACGACCCTCCCTCGCCGCGATCAGGGAGGGCGCCCGGTACGCGTGGGGCCGCGAGGACCTGCTGGGTACGTACGCCGTCGACCTCGCGGCGATGTTCTTCGCGATGCCGCTGGCGCTGCTGCCGTTCCTGGCGGACGAGTTGGGGGCACCGTGGGCGCTGGGGCATGGGGGTCCCCCCACGCCTTTCGGGCAGTGGGGGAGTATGCGGCGTTGCCGCTCGGGTCGCTGCTGGTGAGCCTGACGAGCGGCTGGACCTCGCGGGTGCACCGGCACGGGCGGGTCGTCGTGCTGATGGCCGCGCTGTTCGGGGTGGCCGTCGCGGGCGCGGGGCTCGTGCACGACGTGTGGCTGGTGCTGCTCCTGCTGACCGTCGCCGGCGGGGTCGACATGGTCAGCGGGATCTTCCGCTCGGCGATCTGGAACCAGACGGTCCCCGACGAGCTGCGTGGCCGCCTCGCCGGGATCGAGCTCCTGTCGTACTCGGCGGGCCCGACCCTCGGCCAGGTCCGCTCGGGTTCGTTCGCCGCGTGGTTCGGGATCCGTACGTCGATGTGGTCGGGCGGGGTGCTGTGCGTGGGCGCGGTGGGGGTGCTCGCGCTGTGCCTGCCGGCGCTGATGCGGTACGACGCGCGGACGGACGTGCACGCGCTGCGGGTGCGGGATCAGCGGGCGGCGGCGAAAGCGGCGTAACCGGTTTCAGTCGCTGTTGCTCGCCTCGTCGCCCTTCCCCGCGCCGTCGTTCCACCGCGCGTCGTTCTCCCACTCCAGGTTGCGTTCGCGGGCGGTCTCCATCGCGTGTTCCGCTTCCTTGCGGGTGGGGTAGGGGCCGAAGCGGTCCTTGCCGGGGCAGTCGGGGCCTTCCTCGACCTTCTTGTGTTCCAGGCAGTAGAACCATTCGCCGGGCCTGCCGGCGGTGCGCTTCTTGAAGAGGGCCATCACGGGGCTCCTTTCACCACGGACATGGTCCCCCATCCCCGCTCGTTAGACTCGTCGTCATGTCAGGCCAGTCGCTGCTCGTACCAGGGGAGCTGTCTCCCACCCGCCCCGTCCCCGGAAACATCCGGCGCCCCGAGTACGTCGGCAAGCCCGCGCCGACGCCGTACACCGGTCCGGAGGTGCAGACACCGGAGACGGTCGAGGCGATGCGCCTGGCCGGCCGGATCGCGGCGCGGGCGATGGAGGAGGCGGCGAAGCACATCGCACCGGGCGTGACGACCGACCTCCTCGACAAGGTGGCGCACGACTACATGTGCGACCACGGCGCGTACCCCTCGACGCTGGGTTACCGGGGCTTCCCGAAGTCGCTGTGCACCAGCGTCAACGAGGTCATCTGCCACGGCATCCCGGACTCGACGGTGCTGCGCGACGGCGACATCGTGAACCTGGACGTGACGGCGTACATCGGCGGCGTGCACGGCGACAACAACGCGACGTACCTGGTCGGCGAGGTGGACGAGGAGTCGCGGCTGCTGGTGGAGCGGACGCGGGAGTCGTTGAACCGGGCGATCAAGGCCGTCCGTCCGGGCCGGCAGATCAACATCATCGGCCGGGTGATCGAGTCGTACGCGAAGCGGTTCGGGTACGGGGTCGTGCGGGACTTCACCGGGCACGGCATCAACTCGTCGTTCCACTCGGGGCTGATCATCCCGCACTACGACAGTCCGCACGCGACGACGGTGATCCAGCCGGGGATGACGTTCACGATCGAGCCGATGCTGACGCTGGGGACGCACGAGTACGACCTGTGGGACGACGGCTGGACGGTCGTCACGAAGGACCGCAGGCGGACGGCGCAGTTCGAGCACACGCTGGTGGTGACGGAGACCGGCGCGGAGATCCTGACCCTGCCGTAGCGGTCTCCCGGACCCGGCCTCCTCTGTCGGGGCCGGGTTTTTCTCTGTACGCTTTTACCGACACCGTGTCGGCAAGTTTCCCGACGGGGCGTCGACAAAGCTATTGACTCAGGTAAGCCTTACCTAACAATATGTGGGCCATGGACTCCTTCTCGACCGTCATCCGCACCGCGTCCCACGAGCAGCACGTGGAGGCCGAGACCTCGACGTTCATGTCCGACCTGCTGGGCGGACGCCTGGGCATCGACGCGTACGCCCGCTACACCGAGCAACTCTGGTTCGTGTACGAGGCGTTGGAGGCGGGCGCGGACCGGCTGGCGTCCGACCCGGTCGCCGGACCCTTCATCCGGCCGGAGCTGCTGCGGCTTCGCGCGCTGGAGCGCGACCTCGCGCATCTGCGAGGGCCGCGGTGGCGTACGGGACTGTCGGCGCTGCCGGCGACCCGGGCCTACGCGGACCGAGTCCGGGAGTGCGCGGCCCAGTGGCCCGGCGGGTACGTCGCCCACCACTACACCCGGTACCTCGGCGACCTCTCCGGCGGCCAGATCATCCGCGACAGGGCCGAGCGGACGTGGGGGTTCGAGCGGAAGGGGGACGGGGTGCGGTTCTACGTCTTCGAGGGGCTCGGGAGTCCGACGGCGTTCAAGCGGGGGTACCGGGAACTGCTGGACGCGCTGCCGGCCGACGAGCTGGAGAAGCAGCGGATCGTCGGCGAGTGCAAGCGGGCGTTCGCGCTGAACACGGGGGTGTTCCGGGGGCTCGGGGAGGAGTTCGCGGCGAGCGCGTGAGGGCGGATCAGAGCCAGGGTTCGTCGGCGGGGTCGTCGGGGGTGACGCTTATGATCACGACGGCTTCCGGAGGCGGCTTCGGCAGGTACACGTACGCCACCGCCAGACCCGGCATCCCCTCCCGGGGTTCGATCTTGGTCTTGTAGACCTCCTGCCGCCCGTCGGCGCCCACATGACGGAGGACGCCGAGCCTCGGAGCGGCCTCCAGCTCCTTCAACAGACCCTCGATCGCCAGGCGGGCGGCCGGGCCGAGCAGCTCCAGCCGGTGCGCCGCCACCTCCGACACGACGGCCACCACGTGACTCAACCCAGCTCGCCCTTCTTGATCTTCGCGGCGAGTTCGAGGCCCTCTTGGAGCGCGTCCTCGAATCCGGGGTCCGAGTAGATGCGGATGCGCCCCCGGTAGTCGACGATCACCGCCGCGACCGTACTGAGGTCGGTCTCCGTGGACGCCTCCAGTGCGCGAACGAGGTCGGCCTCGAAATCCTCCCTGTCCCCGGGAAAACCGCGCCCCTCGCGCAGAGCGGCCCGGATGTCACCGATCGTCCTCAACGGCACAGGGGAATGCTCCCCGCCGGCCGATTCGGCGTGTTGCGCACCCATGGACTCTCCTCACTCCCGGCAGGCGGTCACCCCCATTATCCCGCCCTTCTCCCGATCACGGACCGGTTCCTCGCTTGTCATCTCGTACGACGGCGGGTCAGCGTTCCAGGAGGACGCGGCCCCCGATCTCCACCCAGCCGTACGGCTGCGGGGCGGTGAGGATCTGGGAGCCCGCGCCCTGCGTGATGTTCAGCGCGCGGCCCAGTTGGTCGGTGAGGAGGATCGCCGCCGCGCCGGTCGCCTCGTCCTCGTCGATGCCGTCGCCGCGGCCGGGGAAGGCGCGTGCGCGGACGCGGCCGGCGGCCTCGTCGAGCCACGCCCAGGCGTAGATCCACTCGCCGGGCGGGGGAATCGGCAGATCGTCCACCTCGGCGGCGCTGCGGTACTGGCGGAGGGTCCTGGGCGGCGCCCACTCCGCGCGGGCCTCTATCCAGCTGAACTCGCCGTCCAGCCGGGCACCGACCTCACCGGCCGGGGTCACCAGCTCGGGGACGTCGAGGAGCCAGGCGGTCCCCACACAGGGGTGGCCGGCGAAGGGGAGGCGGAGAGTGGGCGTGTAGATGTCGATGACCCCGCGCTCGGGGTCGTCCACGAACACGGTCTCGCTGAACCCGAGTTTGGCGGCGAGCTCCTGCCGCTCCACACGCTCGGGTATCCGCGAACCGTCGCGGATCACCCCGAGTTCGTTGCCATACCCTCCGCCGGGCGCACAAAAAACGCGGAGGACGTCGTAATCAGTCACCCGGAAATTGAAACACCGCCCGGGCAGCCTCCCGATCCCAGGCCGCCGCTCCACCGGGGAGGGGCCAGGAGCGGGTACGGGCGACGTCGTACGGGAGAGCCGCGAGGGCGTGGGCGAGGTGGGCGTCCCGGTGGGGTCGAGGGGTCAAGTCGCCCTGATTTTCCCGCCCATGACTCTCCGTCATTTCCGCCGCATCTCTCCGCCAGTCCTCCTCGTCCGGCACCCTCACCAGCACCACGCACGGCGGCGTTCCCCCCTCCTCCAGCGCCGCGACCGCCCTGTCGTGGCCGTCCAGCAGGAGCCAGCCGTCGAACGCGGTGACCCACCAGAGGAGCACCGGGGGAAGGGCACCCTCCCGGACGCGCTTCCTGTACGCCTTCACGCGGGGCGCGTTCGGCGGAGAGAGGGGGCGGAGGGGGACGATGCCGTGCCAGCCGCGAGCGGACCAGTCGAGGTGGGCGGCGGGCCAGGTGCGGACGAGGTCGGGGGCGCGCCAGACGTAGGGCGGGAATGCGGTGCGGGCGTGGAGGTGCCAACGGGAGGGGTGGAGGGGGGTGTTCGGGGAGTCCTCCAGCCATCTTGCGTACTGGTGGGGCCAGTTGGGGTGGTGCGCTGCGGGGATCGGGGGGAGGGGGGAGGTGTAGCCCTCGAAGCGGGTCAAGTGGACACCCTGGTTGGCCTGTTCGACCTTCGCCAAGAGGATCTCGGTGGGCTCTTGGCATGGGGGTAGTTTGGGGCATCGAGGTGGATTGATTAGGTGAGGCTAACCTAATATTTGGGGGTCGGAATCTGCTGGGGAGGGTGTTGGATGGCTGTGCTGGAGACGGGTGTTGAGCGGGGCGAGAGGGTGGAGGCGGGTGGGCGGCGGCGGGAGTGGTGGCTCGGGGTGGGGCTGGTCGTGGGGCTTGTGGTGTTGGTGCCGGTGGCCGCCGGGACCGGGGCCTATCCGATTCCGCTCGGGGATGTGCTGGGGTCCGTGGGGCATCGGGTGGGGCTCTGGGGCGGGGAGTTGGATCGGGTCGCCGAATCCGTGCTGTGGAACGTGCGGTTTCCCCGGATCGTGCTGGCGTTGCTCGTGGGGGCGTCTTTGGGGTGTGCGGGGGCGCTGATGCAGGGGGTGTTCGGGAATCCGCTGGCCGAGCCCGGGGTGATCGGGATTTCTTCCGGGGCCGCGGTGGGGGCGGTCGCGGCGATTTCCCTGGGCGTGGGGTTTCTGGGGACCTGGACTGTTCCCGCGTTCGCGTTCGCGGGCGGGTTGGGGACCGCGTTGCTGGTTTACGCGTTGTCCCGGAGCGAGGGGAAGGCCGAGGTGGTCACCCTCATCCTCACCGGGATCGCCGTCAACGCGTTCGGCGGGGCCCTTATCGGGCTGTTCCTGTTCTTCGCGGACACCGCCGCCGTGAACCAGATCGTGTTCTGGCAACTCGGTTCCCTGTCGCAAGCGACCTGGCCCAAGGTGTTGGCCGTACTGCCGTGCACCGTCGCCGGACTCGCCCTCGCGCCCCTCTACTCCCGGCGCCTCGACCTCCTCTCCCTCGGGGAACGGCCCGCCCGGCATCTCGGCGTCGATGTGGAGCGGCTCCGGGTCGTACTGATTCTGGTGATCGCGCTGCTCACGGCCGCGGCGGTCAGTGTCTCCGGGATCATCGGGTTCGTGGGGTTGGTGATTCCCCACTTGCTGCGGATGGCCGCGGGGCCGGGTCACCGCTTCCTGGTACCGGCGAGCGCGTTGCTGGGGGCGTTCATCCTGCTGGCAGCCGATCTGGCGTCCCGCACGATGGCCGCGCCCGCCGAGTTGCCGTTGGGGGTGCTCACGGGGTTGCTGGGGAGCCCGTTCTTCTTCTGGCTGCTGCATCGGACGCGCAAGCGGCAAGGGGGGTGGGTTTAAGGGTTGCGTTGCCGGGTGCGGGTTCGATGTGGCTGGTCGCGCAGTTCCCCGCGCCCCTAAAAGACACACAGCGCCCCGGCATCAAAAACCCACCGCCCCTCGCCCTCGCAGGCCCCCCGCACGCCGTGACCCGGTCGCAACCCCGCCCCACCCCCCAACACCCCCCTGCACCGGGTAAATGCAAAAAACCCACCACCCACCCCACCCTTCCAAGGACCCCCATGAAACTCCTCCGCCCCCACCCCAGCCCCCCTCCCCCTCCCACCCCCGGCGACACCCTCGCCGAAGCTCACGACCTCCACCTGTCCCTGGGCCCTCACCCCATCCTCCACGGCATAACCCTCCCCGTCCGAGCCGGCGAAGTACTCGCCCTCGTCGGCCCGAACGGCGCCGGAAAGTCCACCCTCCTAGCAGCCCTCGCAGCCGACCTCCCCGCCACAAAGGGCGCCGTACACATCCACGGCCGCCCGGCACAGGACTGGACACCCCCCGAACTGGCCCTGAGACGCGCGGTGTTGCCACAAGCGGCGACCGTGTCGTTCCCGTTCCCGGTCGAGGAGGTCGTACGGATGGGAAGGGCCCCGCACAGCACGTCCCCCGAGGAGGACGAGGCGATCATCGGAGAGGCGATGGCGGCAACGGAGGTGACACCCTTCGCGACCCGCCCCTTCTCCGCCCTCAGCGGCGGCGAACGGGCAAGAGTCGCCTTGGCCCGGGTCTTGGCCCAGCAGGCACCCCTGCTCCTCCTCGACGAACCGACCGCAGCCCTGGACCTCAAGCACCAGGAACTGGTCCTGCGGATCTGCCGGGACAGGGCCGCACAGGGCGACGCGGTGGTGACAGTCCTGCACGACCTCGGCCTGGCAGCGGCGTACGCGCACAGAGTCGCCGTCCTGCACAACGGCGAGATCGCGGCGGAAGGCCCTCCGACGGAGATCTTCACCGACGCCCTCCTCTCGAAGGTCTACGACCACCCGATCGAGGTCCTCCCCCACCCCAGGACCGACACCCTCCTCGTCAGCCCCCGCAGAGACACCCCAACCCTTTGAATTTCCTTTGACGCCGACATTACGTCCGCTTTAGGTACTCGCAACCTCCCCGTACCCGTACGCCATTTTTGAGAGGTGAATCACTGCACGTAGGGGTATGCCCCAGGTAAGCCTGAGCTAAGTTAGGCGAGCCTCACCGAACCCTGTGAGCCCCGTCACGCACGTTTTCAGCCACTCGGGAGACCCCGTATGCGCCCCGCCAGACTCACCGTCGCCACCGCAGCCGCGACCCTCGCGGCGATCACCGCCGTCACGGGCTGCACGGAGAAGAGCAAGGCGGAGGACGGCGACCACGTCATCAGGGTGACGGCGACGGACGAGAAGTGCGAGACGTCGAAGAAGTCGGTGGCGGCGGGACACGTCGAACTGGCCGTGGAGAACAAGGGCTCGAAGGTCACGGAGGTGTACCTGCTGTTCCCGGACGACAGGATCGTCTCGGAGCGGGAGAACATCGGCGCGGGGACGAAGCAGCGGCTGACGGCGGAGGTGAAGGCCGGCGACTACCAGATCGCGTGCAAGCCGGGCATGAAGGGCAAGGGCATCCGCCAGCCCCTCTCGGTGACCGGCAAGTCGGCCACGAAGCGCGACCCCCGCCTGGACAAGGCGGTGGCCGAATACCGCGAGTACGCGCAGGAGCAGGCGGACGCGACGCTCCCGAAGGTGAAGGTCTTCACGGACGCGATCCAGGCGGGCGACCTCGCGGCGGCCCAGGCCGCGTACGCCCCGTCCCGCATCGGCTGGGAGCGCACGGAGCCGGTCGCGGAGTCGTTCGGCGACATCGACCCGCTGGTCGACACCCGCGCGGACGGCCTGGACCCCGGCCAGAAGTGGACGGGCTGGCACCGCCTGGAGAAGTCCCTGTGGCAGGACAGGAAGATCGGCGCCGAGGAGAAGGCGCTCGCGGCGCAGCTCGTCAAGGACCTCACGGACTGGCGGAAGCGGGTCGGCACCGCCGAGATCACCCCGACGTCGATGGCCAACGGCGCCAAGGAACTCCTGGACGAGGTCGCCACCGGAAAGGTCACCGGCGAGGAGGACCGCTACTCGCACACGGACCTCGTCGACTTCAAGGCGAACGTCGAGGGCGCCCAGGAGGCGTTCACGCTGCTGCGGCCGATCGCCCAGCAGAACGACCCCGCTCTGGTCACCGAGTTGGACAAGCAGTTCGCCGCGCTGGACGCGCTCCTCGACAAGTACCGTGCGGACAAGGCGTCCTACGACTTCGTGTCCTACGACAAGGTGACCGAGGCGCAGCGCAAGGAGCTGTCGGACGCGGTGAACGCGCTCGCGGAACCGCTGTCCAAGCTCGCCGCGGCCGTGGTCAAGTAAGGGATACGGCGATGACTGAATCCCCTTCGCGGCGCGCCCTGTTGGGGTGGGGCGGCGCCGGGCTCGCGCTCGGTGCGGTGGCGGCCGGCACCGCCGTGGCGGTCACCGGTGACACGGGATCCGGTGACCCCTCCACGGCTGTCGAGTTCCACGGCGAGCACCAGGCCGGTATCGCGACCGCCGTACAGGACCGTCTGCACTTCGCGGCGTTCGATGTGACGACGGGCGAACGGGCCGAGTTCGTCCGGCTGTTGAAGGACTGGACGGACGCGGCGCGGAAGATGACCGCCGGGAAGCCGGTCGGGGAGGGGGCGTTCGGGGGGCTCGCGGAGGCTCCGCCGGACGACACCGGGGAGGCGCTGGGGCTGAAGCCGTCGCGGTTGACGCTGACGATCGGGTTCGGGCCGTCGTTGTTCGCGAAGTTCGGGCTCGGCGGGCAGCGGCCCGAGGCGTTGGTCGAGTTGCCTCAATTCCCGGGCGAGGCGCTGGACTTGGCGCGGTCGAACGGGGATCTGTGTGTGCAGGCGTGTGCCGATGATCCGCAAGTTGCCGTGCACGCCATCCGCAACCTCGCGCGGATCGGGTTCGGGAAAGTCGTCGTGCGGTGGTCCCAACTCGGGTTCGGGAAGACCTCGTCGACGACTCCGGACGCGCAAACCCCCCGGAATCTCATGGGGTTCAAGGACGGCACCCGCAACATCGCGGCGACCGAGACGGACCGGCTGGAGAAGTTCGTGTGGGTGTCCGAGAAGGACGGGCCGGCGTGGATGGCCGGCGGGTCGTATCTCGTGGCCCGGCGGATCCGGATGCACATCGAGACCTGGGACCGGACTTCCTTGCAGGAGCAGGAGGATGTGTTCGGCCGGGACAAGGGCGAGGGCGCTCCGGTCGGCAAGGCGAAGGAGCACGACGCGCCGTTCCTGAAGGCGATGAAGCCGGACGCGCATGTGCGGCTCGCGCACCCCGACTCCAACGGCGGGTCGACGATCCTGCGCCGGGGCTACTCGTTCACCGACGGGACCGACGGACTCGGGCGCCTGGACGCGGGGTTGTTCTTCCTCGCCTACCAGCGCGATGTGCGGGACGGATTCATCAAGATCCAGCGGCACTTGGGGACCGACGCGCTCAACGAGTACATCCAGCACGTGGGTTCGGGGGTGTTCGCCGTGCCGCCGGGGGTCCGGGACGCGGACGACTGGTGGGGGCGCGCCCTGTTCGAGGCGAAGGGGAAGTGACCGGTGTTCTCCAACTACTTGATCGGGCTGCGGGAAGGGCTTGAGGCCAGTCTCGTCGTCTGCATCCTCATCGCGTACCTCGTCAAGACGGGCCGCAGGGACGCGCTGAAGCCGATCTGGCTGGGCGTCGGGACGGCCGTCGTGATCGCGCTCGCCTTCGGGTGCGCGCTTGAATTCGGGTCGCAGGAGCTGACGTTCGAGGCGCAGGAGGCGCTCGGCGGGTCGCTGTCGGTCGTGTCGGTCGGGCTGGTGACGTGGATGGTGTTCTGGATGCGGCGCACCGCGCGGCATCTGAAGGCCGAGCTGCACGGCAGGCTGGACGCCGCGCTCGCGATGGGCACGGGCGCGCTGGTGGCGACCGCGTTCCTGGCCGTCGGCCGGGAGGGCCTGGAGACGGCCCTGTTCATCTGGACGTCCGTGCACGCCGCCGGGGACGGGACGCCAAGGCCCTTGATCGGGGCGGGACTTGGGCTCGCCACCGCCGTACTGCTGGGCTGGTTGTTCTACCGGGGTGCGCTGCGGATCAATCTCGCCAAGTTCTTCACGTGGACCGGGGGGATGCTGGTCGTCGTCGCGGCGGGCGTACTCGCCTACGGGTTCCACGACTTGCAGGAGGCGGGTTGGCTGCCCGGCCTCAACAAGCTGGCGTTCGACATCAGTGACACGATCGAGCCGGACAGCTGGTACGGGACGCTGCTGAAGGGCGTGTTCAACTTCCAGCCGGACCCGACCGTGCTCCAGGTCACGGTGTGGCTCCTGTACCTGGTCCCGACGCTCGCTCTCTTCCTCGCCCCGGTAGGGTTCGCCTCCGGGAAGAGGAAGGTGAAGTCACCTGATGATCAGGCTGCGCAGGCGTGACCGGAACGCGCTCATAGCGGTCGTACTGACCGGTGTGTCCCTCACGGCCAGTGGTTGTGTGGTGATCCACGGGGAGCGCGAGGTCGTCCCGACCACCACCCCGGCCGAAGCCGCCAAGGCGGTCCAGGAGTTCACGGCGGCCTACAACAAGGCCGACAAGGCGTACGACAGTTCGCTGGACGCCGACTACACGACCGGCCCCCTCGGCGTCATCGACGCGGCGCGGCTGAAGGCCGGGAAGATCACCGACCCCGGCGGCAACCCCAACCACCAGCCGCTGGCCCTCTCCGACGTGCAGGTCACGATCCCGAAGAAGGCGGGCTGGCCGCGCTGGTTCGTCGCCGACTCGCAGGCCAACCGGGGCGGGGCGGCGCGCTGGCTCATGGTGTTCACGCGCAACGACGTCGCCGAGCCGTGGCAGGCCGCGTTCCTCACGCTGGTCGCGCCGGGCAAGCTGCCCGCGCTCAAGCGGGACGCGCAGGGGTACGCCGAGGAGGTGCCCGCCGCCTCGCCCGAACTCGCCGTGTCCACCGACAAGTTGAGCGCCGCGTACGCCGACTATCTGCGGACCGGGCAGGGCGCGTTCGCCGACGGGGCGTACACGAGCGTGCTGCGCGCGAACCGGGACAAGGCCACCCGGCCGGGGCTCGCGACGCAGTACATCGACGAGCCGCTGAACGACAGCGACTACCGCCCGGTCGCGCTGCGCACCGCCGACGGGGGCGCCCTCGTCTTCTTCTCCGGGCACAACTACACGAAGCAGACGGCTGCCGCCGGGACCGCCGTACCCACCCCGAACGCGAGCGTGAAGGCGCTGACGACCGGCGAGATCAAGCAGTCCCTGACGATGGAGTTCGTGTCGAACGCGGTCGCCGTGGACCCGATGAAGGGCGTCGGGGACGGGAAGGTGGCGCTGCTGAGCCGGGTGGAGGGGCTGACCGGCGCGAAGGGGGAGTGACCCCTTCAGTACCTCTCAGGTACTACCCGGGTACCCCTCAGGTCCGCAACGGCCAGGAACCGGTTGCCGCGTCTTCTCCGTCGTCCGTCTCCGCATACCTCGCGCACGCGTCCGTCAGGACTTCCAGCAGGCTCAGCGGGTCCGGTAGCGCGTACTCGGGGCCTCGTACCCAGTGCACGGACCGCCCGTCGTCGCCCGGCAGCCGCGCGGGCGGGACCAGGACGTAGGAGCCCCGGCAGTGCCAGCGCAGCCCGGGGTGTTCGTCCATCGTCTCGGGGTGGCAGTCGAGTTCGCAGGGCCACCACTCGTCCTCGTCGTCGGGCGTGCCCCGGGTGAGGGTGAAGAAGAGGACGCGGCCGTCGTCGGACTCGGCGACCGGGCCGACGTCGATACCCGCCGCGAGGAGCCGGTCGAGGGCGGCGCGGCCGGCCTGCCGGGGGACGTCGAGGACGTCGTGGGTGGTGCCGGTCGCGGTGATGAAATTGGCCTGCGGCTGGTGGCGTACCCAGCGTTCGACCTGGGCGCGGTCGGTGGTGGACTGGGTCTGCCAGGCGAAGGAGACGGGGTGGCGGGCCGGGGTGGGGCAGCCGACGCGGTCGCAGGAGCAGCGGTAGCCGGGGGCCGGGTGGGCGGCGGGCGCGAGCGGCAGGCCCGCTCCGGCGGCGGCCAGCAGGAGGGCTTCGCGCTCCCCGTCGGCGTCGGTGCCGGGGGCGCCGCCACGCAGCCACTGGGTGAGTCTGACCCTCAGGCCGGTCCGGCCGATCGCCTCCGCGCTCATCTGTCCCCTCGCGTCGCTGTGGTGGGCACAGCATGCCTCATGGTCCCGCCGGGTGCGGAACCGGGGTGCCTTGTCGGGACATAAGCACCACCCGGGGACAGAGGGCGCTCAGCGGGCCGCGATGCCGTACAGCGCGTACTCGACGATCGTGTCGGTGTAGGCGTACGACAGCTCTCCCGTGCGCTGGAGCCAGCGTTGCGCGAGGGGGGCGACGAAGAGTTCGAGGGCGATCCGGGGGTCGACCGCCGGCCTCAACTGGCCCGCGTCGGCGGCGGATCGCAGCCTCTCGACGTACAACTCGAAATTCGGTTCCAGCAACTTGGCTACGACGGCCCGGCCGAGTTTCTCGTCGATGAGGCCCTCCGCGCTGAGCGCTCGCGCGGGGCCGTCGAAGCGGGGGTCCATGAGGTTGTCGATGGTCGCGCGCAGGACGAGTTTCAGGTCGGCGGCGAGGTCGCCGGTGTCCGGGATGCCCGGGGCGGCCTCGGCGCCCGCCTGCTGCTCGCCTAGGTCGAGGAACGCCTCCAGGAGGACGTCCGCCTTCGACCCCCACCACCGGTAGATGGTCTGCTTCCCGACGCCGGCGCGGGCGGCGATGCCCTCGATCGTCGTTTTTGTGTAACCGGTTTCCGCAACGAGGCTCAGGGCAGCCGCGTAGATGGCGCGCCGGGAGGTCTCGCTGCGCCGGCTGGCGTCGGGTGTTCTGCTGGGCATGCGCTCAGGTTAGGCGGCCTCGCCGGGGTACCGGACGCCGATCTGTTCGCGGGCCGCGTCCAGGGTGCGCATCACGGCGAGGGTGCCGTCGAGGGGGACCAGCGGGGACTGGGTCTCGCCCGCGCGGATCGCCCGCATGACCTCGCGGGCCTCGTGGCGGAAGCTCGCCGCCGGGCCCTCGGCGGGGTCGTGGGCGAACTCCTCGGGGTCGCGGCCGACGCGGTGCAGGACGAAGCGGTCGGCGTGGAAGAAGCCGGACGGGATGTCGATGCGGCCCTTGGTGCCGGTGATGGACGCGGCGACGGACGTACCGCCGTCGAGGGAGCAGTGCAGCGCGGCGAGCGCGCCGGAGTCCCAGGACAGGGCCAGCGCCGTCTGGAGGTCGACGCCCTCCGGGGAGAGGACGGCGCGCGCGGAGACGCCGGAGGGCTCGCCGAGGAAGAGGTGCGCGAGGGAGACCGGGTAGACGCCGAGGTCGAGGAGGGCGCCGCCGCCCTGGGCGGGGTCGCGCAGCCGGTGCGCGGGCGAGGAGGGGCCGACGAAGCCGAAGTCGGCCTGGACGGTGCGGACTTCGCCGATCGTCCCGTCGTCGACGACCTGCTTGATACGGCGGATGACCGGGTTGCAGTACATCCACATCGCCTCCATCAGGAAGCGGTCGTTGTCGCGGGCGAGGGCGATCAGCTGCTCGGCCTCGCACACGTTCAGCGTGAACGGTTTCTCGCACAGGACGTGCCGCCCGGCCTCCAGGCAGAGCCCGGCGGCGGCGCGGTGCGCCGAGTGCGGGGTGGCGACGTACACGACGTCGATGTCGTCGTCGGCGGCGAGCGACGCCCAGTCGCCGTACGCGCGCGGGATGCCGAACCTTTCAGCAAACGCTTGCGCACCTGTTTCCGTGCGGGAGCCGACCGCGACGACCTCCGCGTCCGGCAGGTCGATCAGGTCCGCCGTGAAGGCGGCGGCTATCCCGCCGGTCGCCAGGATTCCCCACCGCACGCTGTCCGCCGCCGTCATCTCGTCCACGCTTCCGTTTTATGTCGCGCTGTCCCACAGTGCGAACATCACGTTCGAGCATTCCGTACGAGCTGAGAGCATAGGTGGCGGACCGGGAGAAGAGGGAGGGGCACATGCCCGAAGGTGGGGCACCGATATCGCAGGCGACGCGGGCTGCCGCGTCGCCGACCCTGGTCGGCCGCCGCCGTACGGGGCTGCTGGTCACGCTGCTGCTCGGCGGGCTGACCGCCACTCCCCCGCTGTCGATGGACATGTACCTCCCGGCGCTCCCGGAGGTCACCGACTCGCTGCACGCGCCGGCGGCGACCGTGCAGCTCACGCTGACCGCGTGCCTCGCGGGCATGGCGCTGGGCCAGCTCGTCGTGGGGCCGATGAGCGACCGGTGGGGGCGGCGGCGTCCGCTGCTCGCCGGGCTCGTCGTGTATGTGGTAGCAACCGCTCTCTGCGCTGTTGCTCCGAATGTCGAGACGCTGGTCGCCTTCCGGCTCGTCCAGGGGCTCGCGGGGGCCGCCGGGATCGTCATCGCACGGGCGGTGACACGTGACCTGTACGACGGTGACGCGATGGCGCGGTTCTTCTCCACGCTGATGCTGATCTCCGGGATCGCGCCGATCGTCGCGCCGCTGATCGGCGGGCAGATCCTCCAGTTCACCGACTGGCGGGGCGTGTTCGTCGTCCTCATCGGGGTCGGTGTGCTGCTCACCGCGCTGGTGTGGGCGCGGCTGCCGGAGACGCTGGAGCCCGCCGACCGGCACGAGGGCGGGGTCGGTGAGGCGCTGCGCTCGATGCGGGGACTTCTTGCTGATACCGCTTTCTCCGGTTACATGCTGACCGGCGGGTTCGCGTTCGCCGCGCTGTTCGCGTACATCTCCGCGTCGCCGTTCGTCGTCCAGGAGATCTACGGGGCCTCCCCGCAGACGTACAGCCTGCTCTTCGGGATCAACTCCGTGGGGCTCATGGCCGTCGGGCAGTTCAACGGGAAGGTGCTGGTCGGGCGGGTGCGGCTGGACCGGGCGCTGCTCGTGGGGCTGCTGGTGATCGCCGGCGCGTCCGTCGCGCTGCTGCTGATGACGTCCGGGGTGTTCGGGTCGGTGGGGCTCGTGCCGGTGGCCGTCGCGCTCTTCGTCCTCATGTCCGCGATGGGGCTGGCCCTGCCGAACGCGCAGACGCTGGCGCTGCTGCGGACGAAGCACTCCGCCGGGTCGGCGTCCGCGCTGCTGGGGACGTCGTCGTTCCTGGTCGGGGCCGTCGCCTCGCCGCTGGTGGGGGTCGCCGGGGAGCACACCGCCGTGCCGATGGCCGTCGTCCAGGTGGTCGCGTCCGTGGTGGCGCTCGGGTGTTTCGTGGCAATGTGCCGTCCGGGGAAGGGACGCGTCGACGCCGAGGGAGCTGACAGCTGAGCGCACCGAGACTCCGTCCGGGCACGGCCGCGCGGGCCTGCCTGGACGCCGGGGAGTTGAGCCTGCTGCGGGACGAGGTCCATGCGCTGACCGCGGGGCCGCATCCGTGGGCGGCGGGGGTGGTGGTGTACGCCGGGCGGGGGCCGGTGATCGCCCTGCGGGAGGCTGTGGGGTGGGCAGTGCGGTTCGGGGGCTACGAGGGGGGCGGGGGCGTCGGTGAGGGGGGTGGCGTCGGTCAAGGGGGTGGCGTCGGTCAGGGGGGTGGCGTCGGTCAAGGGGGTGTCGTCGGTCAGGGGGGTGGCGTCGGTCAGGGGGGTGGCGGGGTCGCTCGGGGCGGCGACGTCTCGGGCCGCGAGGTCGAGTTACCGGTGGCCGAGCGGGTGCCCATGGCGCTGGACACGCCCTTCGATCTCGCGTCCCTCACCAAGCTGTTCACCTCTGTCGCCGCTGTGCAGCAGATCGAGCGGGGGCGGCTCGGGATCGATGCCCTGGTGAGCGCGTACCTTCCCGAGTTCGGCGGCTTGCGGCGGTACGGGACGACGGTGCGGCAACTGCTCACCCATACGTCGGGACTACGCCCCGAACTCCCTCTGTACGCGTACGCCGATGACGCCGAGCGGCTGGCGGCGCTGCGCGCGGAGGAGCCGGTGAGCGAGCCCGGCACTCACATCTACTCCGACCTCAACATGCTGGTGCTGCAACAGGTGCTGGAGCGGATCACCGGGCGGACCCTCGACGTGCTGATCCACGAAGGGATCACCCGGCCGCTGGGGATGGCCGCGACGGACTTCGGGCCGTGTCCGGGGGCCGCGGCGACCGAGGATCAGCGGCGTCCTTGGGCGAAGGTGGACCGGGGGATGCTGCGGGGGGAGGTGCACGACGAGAACGCGTGGGCGCTGGGCGGGGTGGCCGGTCATGCCGGGTTGTTCTCTACGGGGCATGACCTCGCCGTGTTCTGCCGGACGCTGCTGAACGGGGGGTCGTACGGGACGGCGCGGATCCTCGGCGCGGACTTCGTGGACCTGCTGTTGGACCGGCCGGGGTTGGGGTTCGCGGTCGATCAGGCGTGGTTCATGGGGGAGTTGGCGGGGCGGGGGGCGGCGGGGCATACGGGGTTCACGGGGACGTCGCTGGTGGTGGACCGGGTCACGGACACGTTTCTGGTGCTGCTGGCGAACACGGTGCATCCGCGGCGGAGGCAGGGCGGGAGCGGGCCGAGGGCTCGGGCGGGGACGAGGCTGGCGCGGGCGGTGCGGGGGTTCTGAGGGGGCTGGGGGCTGGGGGCTGAGGGCCGGCTTGGGGTCGGCCGCCCGGTGGGGGCGCGGGAGGTTCGGGGGTGGGGTCGGGGGGCCGGGGGGGGGGGGGGCCCCCCCCCGCCCGGCTACCGCTCGACGCCGAGCGCCAGCGTGCGGACGGCCGCCGCGGCGACCGGTTCCGCCTTCGCCGTCTGCGAGTCGGCGGTAAGTCATG
>NZ_JARAYJ010000039.1:0-80340 GCF_033794345.1 Streptomyces niveiscabiei | reverse complement strand
CAGCACCAGCTCGGCCTTCGGCCGTCCCGTCCTCGCCATCCGGCCATCATGCCGAACCAGCACTGACTTACGCAGCGAATTCCCGACTCAGGACACTAGAGGCTACCGCCGTAGTACCGGAGAGGGACCGGGGACTTCCGGTGGGCGGAAGGAAAGGTGTCTCCACGGCAAGGGAGGCGTACGGGGGGTAGGGGTACGAGGCGACCGCGGCCGTCGGGAACGGCGTGCCCGAGGCCGTCGCCGGGAGACCCGAGGCCCCTCGCCCCACCCCGGCACCGACGGCTCCCACGCCCGTCCAGCCCGCCGCGAGGCCCACGCCGGCGCCTGCGCCCGAGCCCGCCGCGGTATCCCCCGTACCTCGTCCCCCCGTCCCCAGCGCGACCCCCGTGGGCGAAGCCGAGCCCGACACCGGCTCGGACGGCGAAGGCGACCCCGCCCCCGGCGAAGCCTCCGGCTCCGACGCCGTGATGTCCGCCGTGCTCTGCACCATCTTGCCGTCCACCGCCCATACCGTGCCGTCGTCCGCGTACAGCCGGGCGGTGACGTGGTGGGTGCCGTGCGGCAGGTAGCCCGCGCCGATGCGGTAGCGCGGGGTGCGCAGCTCGGCGAGCGGCTTGTCGTCGACGTACAGGCGCGCGGCGCCCCGGCCCTCGACGGCCCGCGCGGCGCTGCCCTGGGGGGAGAAGCGGAAGTTGCGCAGGGTGAGGCGCACCTCCCAGCTCCCGTCGGAGTCCGGCTCGACCTGGACGCCCACCCAGGGCGCCCCCTTGCCGCCTACCTCCCGGTACCGGCGGCCCGCCTCGTCCGTGTCGTCCAGGAGTTTTCCGGCAGGGGCGGTCGACGCCCCGTTCTTCCCGTCTCCCTGTTCGGAGCCGGCACTGGACCCGCAGCCCGCGAGTCCGGCCGGCAGCAGGACACAGACCGCGAGCGCGGCGAGAAACCCACGCGTCCACGACATGCCGTGAGCCTAGAACAGCCCCCCGGCGCTCGAATCCCCCTGAAGTCTGGTTCTCGTCCCCCCGCGATCGTCCTACCAGAGGACTACCCGGGTACCCCTTGCGAGCCAGCCGCTTCATTCCTACGGTGATACAGAGGATTCGGACGCGAGGGAGCGACGATGGCCACGGACGCGCGCAAGACCGCCGAGGGACTGACGTACCTCACCGGCTTCGGCAACGAGCACAGCTCGGAAGCGGTGCCCGGTGCGCTCCCCGAGGGCCGCAACTCTCCCCAGCGCGCCCCCCTCGGGCTCTACGCGGAGCAGCTCAGCGGTACGGCGTTCACCGAGCCGCGCGCCCACAACCGGCGCTCGTGGCTGTACCGGATCAGGCCGAGCGCCGCGCATCCCGCGTTCGCCCGGACCGACAACGGCGCGATCCGTACGGGCCCCTTCACGGAGGCCGTCCCCGACCCCAACCGGCTGCGCTGGGACCCCCTTCCGGAGCCCGCCCCCGGCACCGACCTCCTCGCCGGGCTGTGGACGGTCGGCGGCAACGGCGACGCCGCGCAGCGCGCCGGTATGGCCGTGCACCTCTACCACGCGAACGCCTCCATGGACCGCGTCTTCTCCGACGCGGACGGGGAGTTGCTGATCGTCCCCGAGCGCGGCGGCCTCCTGCTGCACACGGAGTTCGGCCGACTCCACGCGGAGCCGGGGCACATGGCGCTGGTCCCGCGAGGCGTCCGGTTCCGTGTCACCCTCCTCGACGCGACCGCCCGCGGGTACGTCTGCGAGAACTACGGCGCCCCCTTCCGGCTCCCCGACCTCGGCCCGATCGGCGCCAACGGCCTGGCGAATCCACGGGACTTCAGGGCGCCGGTCGCCGCGTACGAGGACGTCGAAGGGCCCGTCGAGGTCGTCAACAAGTTCTGCGGCAACCTCTGGCGGGCGACGTACGACCACTCCCCGCTCGACGTCGTCGCCTGGCACGGCAACCTCGTGCCGTACGTGTACGACCTGCGGCGCTTCAACGTCATCGGGACGATCTCGTACGACCATCCCGACCCGTCGATCTTCACGGTGCTGACGTCGCCGTCGGACACACCGGGGCTGGCCGGCGTCGACTTCGTGGTGTTCGCGCCGCGTTGGCTGGTCGGCGAGGACACGTTCCGGCCGCCGTACTTCCATCGCAACGTGATGAGCGAGTACATGGGGCTGATCGAGGGGGCATACGACGCGAAGACCGCCGGAGAGGGGGGGTTCGTGCCGGGCGGGGGGTCGCTGCACAACATGATGTCCGCGCACGGGCCCGACCGGGAGACGTACGAGCGGGCGAGCCACGCCGAGCTGAAGCCCCAACGCCTCGACGACGGGCTGGCGTTCATGTTCGAGACGCGCTGGCCGATCACGCTCGCGGCGCATGCGGGGGAGCATCTCCAGGAGCGGTACGACGATGTCTGGCGCGGGCTGGAGCGGCACTTCCGTCCCGGGCACCGGAGTTTCAGGCTGGCGCCGTGACCGCCTTCGCGCCCGACTCGCTCAGCCTCAACGCCAAACTCCCTCTGTGGTACCAGGTTTCGCAGTCCCTGCGCGCCTCGATCCTCGGCCGCTCGCCCGACGCGCCGCTGCGCCTGCCGACCGAGGAGCGACTCGCGGCCCACTACGGCGTCAGCGTCCTCACGATGCGCCAGGCCCTCAAGGAGCTGGAGACCGAGGGCCTCATCACCCGCCACCGGCGCCGGGGCACCTTCATCGAACCCGGCGCCAGGCGCGGCACGCCGGTACGCCTGTTGGGCTCCGTCGACGCGATCGTCGCCCAGCAGTCCGGCATGCGCACCCAGCTCCTGGACCACGGCAGGGCCCCGGCCCCGCCCGAACTCGCCGCCCACTTCCCCGACTTGCCCGAGCTGGCGACGTACCACCGCCTCCGCTCCGACGAGAGAACCGGCGAGCCCACCAACCACGCCCGCAACTGGCTCCGCCCCGAACTCGCCGCCCGCATCCCCCCGGACGCCCTCACCCACCACCCCATGACCAAGGTCCTCCGCGACCTCGCCCACGCCGACATCGCCCGCATCACCGACACCGTCGAGGCCCGCCTCGCCGACCCGGAGACCTCCCGCCTCCTCCAAGTCCCCCTGCTCAGCCCGATCCTGCACTACACAGGCGTCACGTACGACACGTCGGGCCAAGTCCTGGACGTCGCGGTCATCCACTACCGGGGTGACCGCTTCTCCTTCTCGGTGACCCTGGAGGCACCGTGAACGGGCACCCGGCGAAGGCGATCCAGCTCCTCGCGCGCGCCCCGAGGCGACATGAACCCCTATGTCCCCCTCTACGGCCCCCGCCGAGTCCGACGTACCATGCCCTGCGTGACGCACGACGACGCTCCGCTGCTCGGTGACCTCATGCCGTGGGCCGTTGCGCCGCCGCGAGTGGGGCGGGGGTGGCCGGTCGGGCCGGACGAAGGGGCCCTGAAGGCTCGTTGGGACGTGCTGCTGAAGGCCGAAGGGGCCGAGCGGGCGGCGCTGTTCGAGCCGTCCCGGGCGCGGACGCCGGACTCGGCGGTGACGCAGTTGCCGGGGCAGGCCACGGACACGGGCAGGCTCGCGCACGCCGAAGGGCCCTGCCCGCCCCCGGTGCGCGTCCTGTACGCCCCGTACGACGAGCAGTGGCTGATCCCGGACCACCGGCTGATCGACGCGGCCCGGCCGGAGTTGTGGCGGGTGGCGGACGAGCGGCAGGTGTTCCTGGTGGAGACGCCGGACGGGCTGCTGGCCGGCGCGCGTCTGCCCCTCCTGGGTCGTACCCGGGTACGACCCCTGTACCGCCGCCCGGGAGGCCAGGAGCCCAACCTCGCTCCCGGCCTCGTGGAGCACCTCGCCGATCACCTCACGGCAGCCCCCACCCCCGAGGACGTCCTGGCCTGGATCCTCGCGACGGCTGCCCCGGCAGCGACGGCTACCCCCGCAGAGCTACGGGTCCCCCTCACGGACGACCCCGAGGTCTGGGCCGAGGGCATCCGCAGGGGCCACCGCGTCCTCTGGCTCCACCGCCGCGACGGCGACCGCCCCAAACTCCCCGGCGGCAGCCGCCCGTACGTCCGGGCGCCGATCCCGGCACGACCCCAGCACGTCCACTACGACTCCGAGGAGCAGGCCCTCCACCTCGACGAGGGCAGGGTCTCCCCGGTCCCGCGGGACGCCTGGGACTTCACGCACGGCGAGGTCCGCGTCCTGGAGCAGTGGATCGCCGCCCGGACCGGACGGGGCGAGCAGGGCACCCTGTCGGCGATCGGCCCCCGGGCCTGGCCCCAGCCGTGGACATCGGAACTCCTGGAGCTGATCACGGTGCTGACACTCCTGAGCGAGCTGCGGGAGCCGTTCGCGGTGGAGCACCGCATCAAGGACCTCCACCCGGCGGGCATCCTGCCGCCCCCGCCCCGCTCCCGCCGCCCGGCCTCGGTCCTCGACCACCAGGAAGAGGGCCCGGAAGGCCAGTTCACCCTGCTGTAGCCCCTGAGTACGAGCCCCTGCCCTAACCCTTGGGGAAGAGCCCCGCCCTAACCCCCGAGTACGAGCCCCGCCCTACCCCCTGGGTACGAAGCCGTCCAGCACCCTCCGCAACGCCTCCTCGAACACCGCCTCCAGATCGATCGGCCCCGGATCCTCCGTGAACGCGGCGGCCATCCGCGGATACTTCCCGCTCATCACCTGCGCCCCCAGATAGGCGATCCGCACGGCGTTCTCCTCCTCCTCGGACCAGGGCAGCGACCGCGTCCGCTCGGCGGTGGCCAGCTCGCCCGAGACATAGACGGTGACCACCCCGTTGATCATCGCGACGAGCTGCATCTTCAGCCCGTACGTCATCTCGGTGAGGGGGTCCAGGCAGGTCAGGCAGTGTTCCAGGTAGCGCAGGGCGTTGGGGCTGAAGCCGTAGGACGCCGACATCAGGCGGGGCAGCCAGGGATGGCGGAGCATCAGCGCACGCGTCTGGCGCCCGACGCGGAGCATGTCGGCCCGCCAGTCCCCGCTCGGCTCCCACAGCTCGTGCTCACCGCTGACGGCGTCCATCATCAGCTCGTACAGGTCCTCCTTGCGGGGGACGTAGTTGTACAACGACATGGTCCCGCAGCCCAGTTCGGCGGCGACGTGCCGCATGGAGACCTCGTCGAGCCCGCGCGCGTCGGCGATCCGGACGCCCGCCGCCGCGATGTCGGCGCGCGTGAACGCGGGTCTGGGTCCGCGGCCGGTCCGCTCGGGACGGGTCCAGATCACTTCGGGTACGGACGGACGGCCCGCCATCGATCATCACCTCGCCCCCCATCGTAGTTACGTACACCGTACGTAGTGCGCTATGGTCATGCCATGACTTCTACGTACGCTGTACTTAGTGAAGGTCTGGAGAAGCGGTTCGGCGAGGTCCACGCCGTGCGGGGGCTCGATCTCGCCGTCCCCGAGGGCACGGTCTGCGGCGTCCTGGGCCGCAACGGGGCGGGCAAGACGACGGCCGTACGCCTGTTGACGACCCTGCTGCGGCCCGACGCCGGGTCCGCGCGGGTGGCGGGGCACGACCTCGTACGGGAGGCCGCCGCCGTACGGCGCGCCATCGGCGTGACCGGGCAGAGCACGTCGGTGGACGGCGATCTCACCGGGCGGCAGAACCTGCGCCTGTTCGCCCGCCTGCACCGCGTACCGGGGCCGGGAGAGCGCGCCGTCGAGCTGCTGGAGCGGTTCGGCCTCACCGAGGCCGCCGACCGGCCGGCGTCCACCTACTCGGGCGGGATGCTGCGCCGCCTCGACCTCGCGGCGAGCCTGGTCCGCCGCCCGGCCGTGCTCTTCCTCGACGAGCCGACCACCGGCCTCGACCCGGCCAGCCGCAACGACGTCTGGGACGCCGTACGGGAGGTGAAGCGGCAGGGTACGACGGTGCTGCTCACCACGCAGTACCTGGAGGAGGCCGACCAACTCGCCGACACCATCGCCCTGGTGGACCGGGGGCGGGTCGCGCGGACCGGAACGCCCGCCGAGCTCAAGGCGGTTGTCGGCACGCACGCCGAGGCCGTCGTCGCCGATCCGGACCTGCTCGTGAAGGCCGCCGGCGTGCTCGACCAACTGACCGGCGGTGAACCGGTGTTCGACCACGAGCGGGGCGCGGTCGGCGCGGTCACCCGCGACACCACGCTCACCCTCCCCCGCCTGGTGCGCGAACTCGACGCGGCGGGCGTGCCGTTGCTCGACGCGAGCCTGCGGCCACCGACCCTCGACGAGGCGTTCCTGCGCCTCACGGACAGCGTTCAGGAAGGCAGGGCGGCATGACCGCGAACACCCTCCGGTACGACGGAACGGCCATGCTGGGCCGCCAGTTGCTGCGGGTCCGCAACAACCCGGCGCTGGTGATCCTGACCCAGACGATGCCGATCACGATGCTGCTCTTCTTCGGCTACGTCTTCGGCAGCGCGCTGGCGATGCCCGGCGCGCAGTACCGTTCCGTCCTCGTCCCCGGGCTGCTGGTGGCGACGGCGGCGAACGGGATCATGACGGGGATGTTCCAGGCGGCCCAGGACGTCCACCGCGGGGTGACGGACCGGCTGCGGACCCTGCCGGTGAGCCGGGCGGCGGTGCCGCTCGGGCAGGCGGTGGCCGACCTGGTCGTCACGGCGGCCGGGACCGTGCCGTTCCTGCTGGTGGCGCTGGCGGTGGGCTGGCGGGTCGAGGGCTCGGCGCCCGCGGCGGCCGGCGCGCTGGCGCTGCTGCTCCTGTTCCGGTTCGCCTGCACCTGGGTGGGCGTCTTCCTCGGGCTGCTCTCGCGCAGCGAGGAGGCCGCGGGCCAGCTCGGCAGCGCGACGTTCATGCTGCCGCTGCTGTCCAACGCCTACATCCCGACCGACGGCCTGCCGGGCTGGCTGCGCACGATCGCCGAGTGGAACCCGATCAGCGCCCTGACGACGGCCCTGCGCGACCTGTTCGGCAACGCGCCCGTGCCCGAGGGCGCGGCCTGGCCGGTGGCGCATCCGGTCGCGGGTTCCCTGCTGTGGTGCGCCCTGCTGACCGGCGTCTTCGCCCCGCTGGCGGTACGGCGGTACGCGAGCGCCCAGCGGTGAGGTGAACAGCGCTGAGGTAGACAGCGGTGAGGTGAACGGGGTGGTGGACCGCCGGAGTCGGGGATCTCCGGCGGTTCGCGGCACAAGCGGCGCAAGCAGCACAAGCCGCACAAACGGACAAGCGGGCGAGCGGGTACGGGAGTCGAGGGAGCGGGAGTCGGGAGCCCGCGCCCGGGTGAGTGCGCCGGACACCGCCGCGGCCGTGGGGATGACGGACTGCGGCGGGGGACACGGCGGTACGGTGGGCCGCCCGATCGCGGGGCGTCAGTGCCGGCGGCTCCCGAAGAGGGAGCGGCGGAGCCGGCGCAGCGGCGCGAAGAGCGAGACGCGGCTCACTCGGCGGCCCTGGTCGCTGGGCTGGTGCTGGGTGTCGCGCGCGGTCAGCTCCCGCATGAGCGAGGTCGCCTCGACGGTCTCCCGCTGCGGTATGGCGGGGCCCGCCAGTACCGAGAGGTGACGGTCGAGCCGCGAACTGGTCGCGCTGCTACCGCACGTGATCGCAGGGACCCTCGCCCTGCTGCGCATCGTTATCTGTTCCATCGTCACTCCCCACCCGTACGAGTCCACCCGACCCCGGGCAGGTTAACCCTATCTCCCCCCGGGGTCACGCGTGTATCGCGCGCACAGGATCAGCCTTCCCCGCAAGGGGGTTGACGACTCCCCCGCGATTACTCTCCGAATCCAACCGATTTCAGGGCGAGTTGGACAACTGGCTGCGAAGTGGGCCGAGGTGACCCGCCGGCGGGCTCCACCGTCACAGCGAGTGACGTCGCGTCGGTGGTGAGACCCGTCGCCACCAAGGGCGTGTCGCCGTCGAAGAGTCCGAGCGAACGAGGCGCCACATCGGGCCGCATGAGCCAGAGTTGATGCACCTGACCGCCGCCGAGTCCGCCGTACCCGCGCAGCGTGACGATCGCGTCGCCCTCCGACGCGGAGGCGATGACGCCGATGCCGCGGCCCTGCGCGTCCCGCCCGTTCCCGGCGCGGGCGTCGGGCGCGGAGAGCACCTGCGCGATGTCGCGGGCGCGGTCCCGCTCGGCGTCCAACCGGTCCTGCGTACGGCTGTTCTGGACCGCGAAGAGGGAGGCGACGACGAGCGCGGCGGCGGCCGTGATGGTGGCGAACGGCACGAAGAGCGGACGGCGCGCGCGGGGAGCGCGTGAAGCACGGGAGCGTCCGGGCGGCGGCTGCGCGCCCCATACGTGCGGCGGAAGCTGGGGCGCGCGCTCCTGAACAGCGCGCGCTCCGGCGGACTCCTGCGGGGTCAGCTGGACGGCGGCCAGCACCCGGTCGCGCATCGCGGCCGGCGCCGGCGCGGCCGTCGACCACGCCAACCGGACGGCGTCCTCGGCGAGTTCACGCACCTCGACGGCGCAGGACGGACAGGAACGCAGGTGCTTCTCGAAGCGGCGGCGCTCGTCACCGTCCAGCGCGTCGAGGGCGTAGGGGGCGGCCAGCGAGTGGAGGTCACCTCTGCCCAGCAGACGGTTCAGGACGCTCATACGGCACCTCCCAGGCAGTTGCGCAGCCGCGTGAGCCCGTCGCGCATCCTCGTCTTCACCGTGCCCAGCGGCAGGGAGAGCCTCTCGGCCACTTCACGGTACGTGTAGCCGTCGTAGTACGCGAGAGTGACGGACTGACGCTGGAGCGTCGTCAGCCGGCCGAGACAGCGGCGTACCCACTCGCGTTCCATACCCGCCTCGACCTCCTCGGAGACCTGATCGAAGGCGGGGTGGTGGGTGCGCAGGGCCTCGCGCTGCTCGCGTTCGCCGGCCGCGCGCACGCTGCGCACCCGGTCGACGGCGCGGCGGTGGGCGAGCGTGAGGATCCACGACAGGGCGCTGCCGCGCGCGGGGTCGAAGGTGGCGGCCGAGCGCCAGCACTCCAGCAGCACTTCCTGAGCCACCTCCTCCGACTGCGACGGATCGCGCAGTACCCGCCGTACGAGACCGAACACCGGACCGGAGACCAGACCGTACAACTGCTCGAAGGCCCGCTGGTCCCCTCGCGCCACGAGCACCAGCAGGTCGTCCGCCTCCATGCGGTTCCCCTCTCCGCGGCCACAGCCGGGCCGTCCCCTCACACCAGGCACTCGCACGCGCACACACCTCCGGTGGAAGTACGGATCCGGCGGCCCGAAACGCGGGTCGGGAGCAAAAATAAAAAAACTTCGGATCGACCAATCCGAACAGCCCTCCCGCTCCGTATACCCGTCCGTCAAGCAAGTTGGGACCTCAGGACGGACGGCATGACGACACCTAACTTCCGGAGCGCCGCAGGGCGCAGGAGCATCGCGACCCTGATCTGTGGCGCGCTGGCCGCGGGCGGACTCACCGCCGCTTCGGTGGCCCTGCTGGAACCGGGGGTCGCCGCCGCTTCCAGCCACCGCGAAGCCCCGCTGATCTCCGGCACACCGCAGTACGACAACACCGACGTGTACGCGTTCGTGAGCCCGGACCACCCGGACACCACGACGCTGATCGCGAACTGGATCCCCTTCGAGGAGCCCGCGGGCGGCCCGAACTTCTTCCCGTTCGCGGAGGACGCCCAGTACGACCTCAACATCGACAACGACGGTGACGCGCGCCAGGACCTGACGTTCCGTTACACGTTCAAGACGCACGTCAAGAACAAGAAGACGTTCCTCTACAACACCGGCGCGGTCGAGACCCTCGACGACAAGGACCTGAACGTCACGCAGACCTACGACCTGGAGCTGATCAAGCTCAAGAAGGGCAAGGTCCAGCACAGGACGAAGGTCGCCAGCGACGTCCCGGTGGCGCCGTCGAACGTCGGCAAGGCGTCCATGCCGAACTACGCGAAACTGCGCGACCAGGCGATCTACAAGCTCTCCAACGGCGCGAAGACCTTCGCGGGCCAGGCCGACGACCCGTTCTTCCTCGACCTGCGCGTCTTCGACCTGCTGTACGGCGGGAACCTCTCCGAGGTCGGCAACGACACCCTCAAGGGCTACAACGTCAACACCATCGCCCTCCAGGTGCCCAACGACATGATCCGCGAGGCCGAGCACCAGCCGGTCGTCGGCATCTGGTCGACGACCCAGCGCAAGAACGCGCGCGGCAAGTTCGAGCAGGTCTCCCGGCTCGGCAACCCGCTGGTCAACGAGGTCGTCAACCCCATCAAGGACAAGGACAAGTTCAACGCGTCCGAGCCCAAGGACGACGGGCAGTTCCTCAAGAACGTCACCAACCCCGAACTGCCCAAGCTGATCGAGGCGATCTACAAGATCAAGGCCCCGGCCGAGCCGCGCAACGACCTCGTCGACGTGTTCCTCAAGGGCGTCAAGGGCCTCAACCAGCCGCCGTACGTGACGCCTTCGGAGCAGCTGCGGCTCAACACGTCCATCAAGCCCGCCGCCAGCCCCAAGCGGCTCGGTGTGCTCGACGGCGACAACGCGGGCTTCCCGAACGGGCGTCGCCTCACGGACGACGTCATCGACGCCTCGCTCCAGGTCGTCGAAGGTGAACTCGTGGGCTCCAAGAACGACTTGGGCGACGCGGTCGACAAGAACGACAAGGAGTTCGAGAAGTCCTTCCCGTACGTCGCCCTCCCGACCGAGGGCTCGCGCGGTCCCGTCGCGAAGGGCGTCGACAGCGGCAACGACGTCCGCAGCCAGCTCGGCAACGCGCTCCAGCCGGGCGGGACTTCGGGCACGGACAACAACACCCTGATCGCCGCGTCCGCCGGGGCCGGCGCGGCCGGGGTGCTCCTCATCGGCGGCGGCCTCATGTGGTTCCGGCGCCGGGGGCGGGCGTACTGACGCCCACGCAGTGACCTGCCGGGGAACTCCGGCACGGTGACCGGGCCGGGGAGACCCCTGCAACTCCCCGGCCCCTGACCGCAGACCGGCGCGGCCCGGACCGAATCCCCCATGGGCCGGGCCGCGCCGACCGCAGGAAGACCGAGAGCGACCGAGGAGAGGGCATGGCCCCGCGCACCGACAGCGGCGAACCGGACCGGACGGACTCCGGGCACACCCCGGATCCCACGGACCAGCCGAAGCCGAAGGGGCGGCGGCCCGAGGGAAGTTCACCGCGGCCTGAAGCGGCACCGACACCCACGAACACCCCGACGGGGGCCAACTCCTCGGCGCCCGCTGCTCCTTCGGGGGAGCAGGGGGAGCAAGGGGAGCAGGATGGACAGGAGGAACAGGAGCGGCAGGGAGAGAAGGGGCAGCAGGGGCAGGACGCTGAGGGTGTGGCGCAGGACGCCGCAGACTCCCCGGCCGGTCCCGACACCGCCCCCGACACCTCCGCCTCCACCGACCCCGCCCCGGCCTCCGACCTCGACCCCCGAGTAGCCGCCGTACGCCGCGCCGGCGCCGCAGGCCGTCGCTGGCGCTCCCTCCAACTCGGCGCCTGCGCGGCCCTGTTGGCCGTGGCGCTCACCGGCGGAGCCATCGCGATCGGCGCGCTGAAGGACGGCAGCGCGGCCCCCGTGGCGACCGCCTCGGCGGTCTCCCCCGGCCTCCTCAACAGCGGCGACATCGACAGCGCGATCACCGCGCTCCAAGCCCATCTCCGCGCCCAGCCGAGGGACTTCGGCAGCTGGGCCACCCTGGGCCTCGCCTACGTCGAGCAGGCCCGCACGAAGGGCGACCCCTCCCGCTACCCCCAGGCGGAGAAGGCGTTCACGAAGTCCCTCGAACTCTCCGCCGGCAACGGCCAGGCACTCGCGGGCCGGGCGGCCCTCGCCGCCGCCCGGCACGACTTCCCCGGCGCCCTGAAGTACGCGGACCAGGTCCTCAAGGACAACCCGTACAACGAACGCGCCCTGTGCACCCGCATCGACGCCCTGGTCGAACTCGGCCGCTACGACGAGGCTTTGACGGCGGCGGAGACGGCGGACACCCGCCGCCCCGGTATCCCGGTGTTCACCCGCTACGCGTACGTCCAGGAACTCCGGGGCGACGTGACGACGGCCCGCCGAGTCCTGGAACAGGCCCTGGCCGGCTCCACGGCGAAGGGCGACATCGCCTACGTGGCGAGCCAGCTCGGCCAACTCGCCTGGAACCAGGGCGACTACGAGACGGCCCTCACCGACTACGCCCGAGCCCTCACCGCCGACGAGGACTACCTCCCGGCACTGGAGGGACGGGCGAAGGCGCAGGCGGCGAGCGGCCAACAGGCGGACGCCATCAAGGGGTTGGAGTCGGTGGTGGCCCGCTACCCCCTCCCCGCCCCCCTGGTGGAACTCGGCGAGCTGTACGAGGCACGCGGCGCGGACGGCGACAGGATGAAGGCGGCCGACCAGTACGCCCTGGTCGACGCCTGGACCGCCCTCGCCCGCGCCAACGGCGTGAACGCCGACCTCGACACGGCCCTCGCGGCAGCCGACCACGGCGACAAGCGGGCGGCACTGCGCGCGGCGCGAGCGGAGTGGGACCGCCGGGAAACGGTCCACACGGCAGACGCCCTCGCCTGGGCGCTGCACGTCAACGGCCGTGACGCGGAAGCCCTTCCGTACGCGAGGAAGGCCACCGCGACGGGTTACCGCAACGCCTCCTTCCTCTACCACCGGGGTGTGATCGAGAGCGCCACCGGCGACAAGCGGAACGCCCGCACACACCTCACGAAGGCCCTCGCCCTGAACCCCGGTTTCTCCCCCCTCGGCGCCCGCACCGCGCGCGCCGCCCTCAAGACGCTGGAGGCGAACCAGTGATCTCCCGTCGTCTGTTCGCCTCCAGCGCGGCCGTCCTGACGGCCGGGTGCGCGCTCGCGCTCCTTCCCACCGCCAACGCGAGCGCGCACCCACTCGGCAACTTCACCGTCAACAGGTACGACGGCCTGGTCGCCGCCCCCGGCCGACTCCGCGTCACGCACGTCGAGGACCTCGCCGAGATCCCGGCGACCCAGGCGAAGCCCACGATCGAACGCCTCGGCGGCCTGACCCCGTGGGCGCGGCAGCGCTGCGAAACGGCCGCCGCCGACAGCAGGGTCACCGTCAACGGCGGTACGGTCACGCTGACTTCGGCGTCCGCGAAGGCCACCGTACGGCCGGGCCAGGCGGGCCTGGACACCCTGCGCGTCGAGTGCGAGCTGAACGCTCCGCTGCCGAAGGACGAGCCGGTCTCCCTCACGTTCCACAGCGCGGGCGCCTCGACCGGCCCCGGCTGGCGGGAGATCACGGCACGCGGCGACCGCATGACGCTCACGGAGTCGGACGTCCCCGAGAAGTCGGTGTCGGACGAACTCACGTCGTACCCGCAGGAGTTGCTCTCCTCCCCGGCGGACACGACGACCGCCGCGACGACGATACGGCCGGGCGGCCCGGCCCTCGCCGACGACGAGAACGAGCGGACCGCCCCCGGCGCCGCCGTCCTCCCCCGTGGCGCCGACCGCTGGACCCAGGCCCTGGACGACCTCGTCGCCCGCCAGCACCTCACGATCGGCTTCGCCGCGCTGGCGATCGTCCTCGCGGTCTTCCTGGGCGCGATGCACGCGGTCGCGCCGGGCCACGGCAAGACCATCATGGCCGCGACGGCCGCCGCGCGGGGCGGCAAGGCCCGTATGAAGGACGTCCTCCCGCTCGCCGCGTCGGTCACCGTCACGCACACCATCGGCGTCGTGGCCCTCGGCCTCCTCGTCACCGCGGGCTCGGCCGCCGCGCCCTCCGTCATCACCTGGCTGGGCCTCGCGAGCGGCGCGCTGGTCGCGGTGGCGGGCGCGACGCTGTTCCGCAAGGCGTGGAAGAACCGCGGGCACGGGCACGGGCATGGCCACGACCACTCGCACGATCACGGGCACAGCCACGGGCACGGGCACGGGCACGGGCACGGGCACTCGCACAGCCACTCGCACGACGACGGCCACGGCCACGGCCACAGCCACCCCCACTCCCCCGAGCCCTCCCCCTCCCGCCAACTCGCCCTCGTGGGCGCCGAGTCGACCTCAGCCACCACCACCGCACTCCCCAACTCCCCTTCCCCCGCACACAGTCACGACCGCCACACCCACGAAGACCACCCGCACCACACCCACGACCACCACCCCCAAACGCACACCCACACCCACAACGGCCACACCCACACCCACTCCACCGCCCCCACCCTCCGCGGCACGATCCTCCTCGGCCTGGCCGGCGGCATGGTGCCCAGCCCCTCCGCCGTGGTCGTCCTGGTGGGCGCCGCCGCCCTCGGCCAGGCCTGGTTCGGCCTGCTCCTGGTCATCGCGTACGGCATCGGCCTGGCCCTCACCCTCACCGCGGCCGGCTTCGCGGTCGTCCGGCTCGGCAGCCGCGTCTCGCGCCTGCTGGACGAGGGCCCGCGCTGGACGTCCCGCCCGGTCATCGCGCTGGTCCGCCGCAACATGCCCCTGTGGTCCGCGCTGGTCGTCGTCGCGCTCGGCGTCGGACTGATGCTCAAGGGGGCGGCAACCGTACTGGGTTGAGCTAGTTTGGGGAGTATTCGCGAGGGTGCGATGAGGGGGACGCGATGACGGAGGAACCCGGTGGAGAGCGGCTGATCGCGGGCCGCTACCGACTGCGATCGCCGCTGGGGCAGGGCGGGATGGGCACGGTGTGGCGCGCGCAGGACGAGGTCCTGCACCGCGAGGTGGCCGTCAAGGAGGTGCGGCCACCGGCGGGGTTGTCCGCCCCCGAGATCGAGCGCATGTACGCCCGCCTGGAGCGCGAGGCGTGGGCGGCGGCCCGGGTCGCGAACCGCAACGTCGTGACGGTGTACGACGTCGCGACGCAGGACGGCCGCCCGTGGATCGTGATGGAGCTGGTGCGCGGCATCTCGCTCGCCGAACTCCTCGACGCGGAGGGCCCGTTGCCGCCCGCGCGGGCGGCGTACGTCGGTGCCGAGGTGCTGTCCGCGCTGCGGGCGGCGCACGGCGCGGGGGTGCTGCACCGGGACGTGAAACCGGCGAACGTGCTGCTGTCGAACGACGACCGGGTCGTCCTCACCGACTTCGGGATCGCCAGTGTGGAGGGCAGTTCGGCCATCACGATGACCGGCGAGGTGATCGGCTCCCCCGAATTCCTGTCCCCGGAACGGGCGTTGGGCCGCACGCCGGGCCCGGAGTCGGACCTGTGGTCGCTGGGCGTCCTGCTGTACGCGGCCGTCGAGGGCCACTCCCCGTTCCGCCAGGACACCCCGCTGAGCACGCTGCGGGCCATCGTGGACGAGGAGTTGCCGCCCCCGCACCGGGCGGGCCCGCTCACCCCGGTCATCGAGGGCCTGCTCCGCAAGGACCCCGCCGAACGCCTCACCCCCGACCGCGCGGAGCAGGACCTGAGGATCGTCGCGGCGGGCGGTACGGCGCGTACGGTGCCGTACACCCCGACGATCGTGCCGACGCCCCCGCCGCCCCCGGCGTACCAGCAGCCGTCGTACCAACCCCAGCCTCCCACCGAGCCGTTGGTGCGCGACCAGCCGGAGCCCTCCGAGGGCAACCGGCGCGCGACGGCCGTGCTGATCGTGGGGGTGCTGGTCGTGGCGCTGGCGATCGGAGGGCTGACGTACGCGCTGCTGAACAACGGGGGTGGCGGCGGGGGCGAGGGCGGGCAGCAGACCAACAGCCAGTCGCAGGGGGTGAGTTCGCCGCCGGCCAGCCGGATCGAGGAGCCGCCCCCGTCCCCGTCCCCGTCGCCCACTCCGTCGCCGTCGCCGAGCAAGGAGAGGCCGCCGCAGTCGGTCGCGGTGACCGTGACCGGTGAGGGCACCGACTACTCGGGGACCTGCCCGCCACCGAAGTCCGAGGCCCCGGCGTTCACCGCGACGTTCACGGTCGGGCGGGTGCCCGCGGCGGTGTCGTACCGGTGGGTGTCGAAGGACGGCGAGGCCGTCGACTCGGGCTGGCGGACGCTGGAGTTCGCCGACGGAGAGGGCGGGTCGAAGAAGGCGCGGGTGTTCCTGACGACGGGCGAGGCGAACGGGACGTTCGAGAACGAACTGTGGGTGGAGGTGCGCAAGCCCGTGAACGCGAAGTCCAACTCGGTGCCGTTCTCGGTCACTTGCGAGAAGGAGACCCCGTCGGGCGGAGTCTCCCCCTCGCCGTCCGCATCGTACTGACGGTCCGTCAGGGTCCGTCGTGGGCGGGTGTGTCAGTCGTTCGCGTTGAGCACCGGCAGGTAACCGCCGGACTGGCCGGCCGCCGTCGGGTGGTACGACTCGCCGATGTTCAGCAGTTCGAGGCTGTGCAGCCAGGAGCTGCCGGAGCAGATCTCGTGCCCGGCGAAGGTGGTGCGGACGTCGCCGAAGGCGAAGCCGTGGTCCGCGGCGCGCTTGGCGATGGCCGCGTCGATGTAGTCGGCGGCGCCGTTGATGGCGCCGCGCTTGGTCTCGGAGAGGCCGAGGCAGGTCGCGCCGAGCCGGTAGAAGCGCGGGTAACCGAGCACGACCACGCGGGCATTGGGGGCTTTGGAGCTGATCGCGTCGTACACGCTGTCGAGTCGGCCGGGGAGCGTCGAATCGACGTACGACTTGGCGGTGTTGATGCGGTTCAGGCAGGTGCTGTCACTGCCGAGGACGCAGGTCGTCATGACGTCGGCGAACCCCGCGTCGTTGCCGCCGATGCTGATGGAGACGAGGCCGGTCGAGGCGTTGAGCCCGCCGAGCTGGCCGGAGAGGACGTCGGCGGTGGTGGCGCCCGAGCAGGCGGCGAAGGTGAACGAGGAGGGCGAGTTGGCGGCGTTCCAGAGGTACGGGTACGCCTTCGTGCTGCGTTTGCAGTCGCCGCTGGAGCTGATGTAGCTGCCCGCTCCGACGCCGGAGGAGTAGGAGTCGCCGAGGGCGACGTAACCACCGGTGGCGGCCTGGGCGTTGCCGGCTCCGCCGGTGAGGGCGGCGGTCGCGGCGAGGAGCGCTGTGCTGACGAATACGGCAAATCGGGAACGTCTCATGGAACCTCCCTTTAGCAGCATGTCTGCCACAACCGTCGTAGCAACTACGCGTGTTGACGGGAAGTGTTCATGCCAAGACTTTTGAGTACGTTCCGGGACCGGTTCCCGACTCTTTCCGCCCGCTTTGTTCGTGATACCCGTAGCACCTGTAATACCCGTACATCTCAGGTGATGTCACTTGTTCCTCGCAGGCGTCGCGGCGGGAACCAATGACGGACGAGCCGCCGTGTAACGGTCAAACGAACAAAACCGTGAGCCCTCCCTTCAGGTCTTGCCATACGGGCTCATTCATCAATACCGTCGTACATCTCACTCGCATCGGACCGTCGGACGCGGCACCAGGGGAGGGCTCAGGGACCGCGGCGGCACCGGAGCGGGAGCGCGGCAGGGGGGTGCCGAGCTCGGTGACCCGACAGGGTGACCGGGCCGTGCCGCGCGGTCGGCCGCCGTAACCTCCGGCGGCCGTCAGCTTTGCCAGCTCGCCCGGCGGACCCGGGCCGGCGGACGCGACGCGCTCACGTCGCCCCGCGCCGGGCCCTGGTCCCTCCGGGGGAGAAACCCCCCTTTCGAACCGGACTTTCAGCCGGACCGCCCAGGGGCGGGCGGTCCGCCGGACGAGAGGGACCAGACTCATGAGTTCCGTTCTGCAACCGGCGACGACGGGCCAGAACCGCCTGGCCGACGACACCGCCACCACGTACCGCCCGATCTCCTCGCACCTGGCCATCACGCCGCCCGTGAGCGTCGTGATACCGGCGATGAACGAGGCGGAGAACCTTCCGTACGTCTTCAAGACGCTGCCCGACTGGATCCACGAGGTGGTCCTGGTCGACGGCAACTCCACCGACGCGACCGTCCGGGTGGCCCGCGAACTGTGGCCCGCCGTCAAGGTCGTCCAGCAGCAGGGGCGCGGCAAGGGCGACGCCCTGATCACCGGGTTCGAGGCGTGCAGCGGCGACATCATCGTGATGGTCGACGCGGACGGCTCGGCCGACGGCAACGAGATCGTCAGTTACGTCTCCGCGCTGGTCTCCGGCGCCGACTTCGCCAAGGGCTCGCGGTTCGCCAACGGCGGCGGCACGGACGACATGACGTTCATCCGGTGGCTCGGCAACCGCGTGCTGTGCGCCGTCGTCAACCGCAAGTTCGGCGCGCGCTACACCGACCTGTGCTACGGGTACAACGCGTTCTGGCGGCACTGCCTCGACAAGATCGACCTCGACTGCACGGGGTTCGAGATCGAGACCCTGATCAACATCCGGGTCGTCAAGGCGGGGCTGAAGGTGCAGGAGATCCCGAGCCACGAGTACCTGCGCATCCACGGCGTCTCCAACCTGCGGGCGGTGCGCGACGGACTACGGGTCCTACGGGTCATCCTCAGGGAGCGCTCCAACCGGCGTGCGCTGCGCAGCCGTCGGCGGAAGTCGCCGCTGCTCGAAGCGGCTCGGGGTGACGGGTCGTGACCCCGCCGCTCGACATCTCCGTGGTGATCTGCGTCTACACCGAGGACCGCTGGGACGACGTCCTCGCCGCGGTCGCCTCCGTACGCGCGCAGAGCCACCCGGCGCAGGAGATCCTGCTGGTCGTCGACCACAACCCGGTGCTCCTGGACCGGCTCACTCTGGAGTACAAGGAGACCTCGGAGGTACGGGTCCTGGCCAACGCCGGTCCGCGCGGGCTGTCCGCCGGGCGTAATACCGGCATCGCCGCGTCCCGCGGCGAGATCATCGCCTTCCTCGACGACGACGCGGTGGCCGAGCGGGACTGGCTGCGCCGGTTCGCCGACCCGTACAGCGACCCCCGGGTCCTGGCGGTCGGCGGGCGCTGCGAGCCCGTGTGGTCCTCAGGTCGTAGACCCGCCTGGTTCCCGGAGGAGTTCGACTGGGTGGTGGGCTGCTCGTACCGGGGCCTGCCGCCCGGCCGGGTCCGGGTACGCAACATCCTCGGCGGCAACGCCTCCTTCCGGCGCAGCGCGTTCGACCTCGTCGGCGGGTTCGCGAGCGGCATCGGGCGCGACGGCGACAAGCGGCCGATGGGCGGCGAGGAGACCGAACTGTGCATCCGGCTCGGCCACGAGAGACCCGACGCGATCCTCCTGGTCGACGACCGGGCCGTCATCCACCACAAGGTCCCCCCGGCCCGCGAGCACTTCGCCTACTTCCGCACCCGCACCTACGCCGAGGGCCTCTCCAAGGCGCTGGTCGCCCGCAGCGTCGGCACCGACAAGGGGCTGGAGTCCGAACGCCGGTACACGACACGGGTGTTGCCCGCCGGGGTCGCCCGCGGCCTGCGCGACGCCCTGCGCGCGAGGCCCGGCGGGGCGCAGCGGGCGGGCGCCATCGTCGCGGGGGTCCTCACGGCCGCGGGCGGCTACGTCGTCGGCACGATCCGGGCCCGCCGCAACGGCACGACGTTCGCGGTCGTACCGATCGACCGGGCAACGGTGAGCGGGGCCAAGGGAGTTGACGCGGGCAACCCGCCGAACGACCAGGCCCCGGTGTACGACGGCGAGGGCGCCGCATGACCGACGCCCGCGTCCCCATCCTCATGTACCACGCGATCTCCGCCGAACCCCGCGCCGCGACACGGGAGTTGTCGGTGTCGCCGGAGGCGTTCGCGCGGCAGATGGAGCTGGTCGCGGCGAAGGTCCTCACCCCGCTCACCACGGCCGCCCTCGCCGCGCGCTGGCGCACGGGCCGCCCCCTGCCGCCGCACCCCGTCCTCATCACCTTCGACGACGGCTACGAGGGCGTCCACCGCCACGCCCTCCCCGTCCTCGCCCGACTCGGCTTCCCGGCAACCCTGTTCGTGTCCACCGGCTGGATCAAGGGCGCGTACGACACCGGCGGCGCCCTCGACACCATGCTCGACTGGGAGCAGGTCCGCCAACTGGCCGACGCGGGCGTGGAGATCGGCGGCCACAGCCACTCCCACCCTCAGCTCGACCAGCTGGACGACGCCGCCCTGCGGGGCGAGTTGACCCGCTGCCGGGATCTCGTCGCCGATCAACTCGGCGCGCTGCCCGTGTCGTTCGCCTATCCGTACGGCTACTCCGACCGCCGGGTCCGGGCCGCCGTCCGCGAGAACGGCTTCGCCCAGGCCCTCGCGGTCGGCAACTCCCTGGCCCGGCGCGCCCAGGGCCCGTACGCCCTGCGCCGGGTCACGGTCCGCCGCCGCACCACGGATGCCGAGTTCGCGCACCTCCTCGACGGCCACGCCATCACCCGCACGTTCGCCCGGGACCGCGCCCTGACGAAGGGCTACGCGCTGGTGCGCCGGACACGGAGGGCGGGGAGGAGAGCGGCGGGGGCACTGATCTGAGGCGGAGGTATGGGGGGTATGGGGGATACCCGTACCCCCCATACCCCCGTACCCCCCGTCGGCCTCGTCCCCCTCACCCCTCCCCGAACGCCGCCCGCACCGCCTCCCCCACGGCCCCCGCCACCGCCGCCTCCCCGAACCCGAGCCGCCGGGCCCGTTCCACGTACGCCTGCGCCGCAGCCGCCAGCTCCCGTTCGGCGGCGTCCCCGGCGGCGGCGACGTACGTCCCGTTGCGCCCCCGCGTCTCGATCACCCCGTCGGACTCCAGCGCCCGGTACGCCTTGGCGACCGTGTTGGGCGCGAGGCCCAGGGACTCCGCGAGCGCGCGGACCGTGGGGAGCCGGTACCCCACCGGCAGGGCCCCCGTCCGCGCCTGCTCGGAGATCTGCGTACGCACCTGCTCGTAGGGCGCGGGGCCGTCGATGATGTCGATCGTCAAGGTCACCCCCCGATTCTTCCGCACCCGGGAGGCACCCGCCGGAAAATGGGAGGCACCTCCCGGGTCCCCGCCCTAACCTCCGCGTATATGACCATCACCGTGCGAGATCTCCGCCTCGACGTGCCCGCCGACCCCGAGGCCTTCTGCCGGGTCCGCGACGCCGCCCTCCCGTACCTCCTGTTCACCCCCGCCTCGGTGGCCCACGACATCACGCACGGCCACCCGGACGCCCACGTCCGCAGGCTGGTCGCCGAGGTGGACGGCGTACTCGCCGGCACGGCCCAGATCAGCCTGGCCCACGACGCGCCGGAGCCCGGCAAGGCGAACCTGAACGTGTACGTCGACCCCGCGTACGAGGGCCGGGGCGCGGGTACGGCACTGCGCGAGACCGCGGAGGAGTACCTGTCCGGCCTCGGCGCCATCCACCTGTACGCCTGGGTCCTGGACGCCCCGCGCAACCTCGCGTACGCCGAGCGCGCCGGCTACCGCCCGAGCCGCTCGGCCCACTTCCTGCGCCTGGACCTGACGGCCGCGGCCCTCACCCCGCCGTCCGTCCCCGCCGGCGTCGAACTGCGTACGGCCGCCGACTACGCCGCCGACCCGCGCCCCCTCTTCGAACTCGACGCGGAGGTCACCTCCGACGAACCCGGCGACGTGGGCGCCGAGTTCACCGACTACGAGGCGTGGGTCACGGAGAACTGGCACCACCCCCACCTGGACCGCGCCCTGACGAGCGTGGTCGTCGTGGACGGCCGCCCCGTTGCGCTGAGCGTCGCCCACACCGACGGCGCCGGCCGCTACCACACGGCCATGACCGGCACCGCCCGCGCCCACCGGGGCCGCGGCCTCGCGAAACTCGCCAAGGCCGCCTCCCTGTACCGCGCCCGCGAGGCCGGCTGCACGGTCGCCTTCACCGGCAACGACTCGGACAACACCCCCATGCTCGCGATCAACAAGGGCTTCGGGTACGAGATCCGCGCGACGGAGGTACGCCATGTCCGCGACCTCGTCTGACCCGTCCCTGGAAGTGGTCCTGGTGAAAGCGGGCCGCACGAAGATCCGCTACCCCGCGACCCTCCTCTCCGACGACGGCACCCACATCACCGTCCGCGCCCCCTGGGCCGGCACCGGCACCCGCGACTTCGGCTTCGTCCGCTTCGAACCCGGCGACGTCTTCACCGAGCACTACTGGCGCGACCGCTGGTACGCCATCAAGGAGGTCCGCACCTCCACCGGGGCCCTCAAGGGCTGGTACTGCGACATCACCCGCCCCGCGGTCCGCACGGACCGCACCCTCACGGTGGAGGACCTCGACCTGGACCTCTGGCACAACGCCTCCGGCACGGACATCCGCCGCCTGGACGAGGACGAGTTCGAGGAGAGCGGCCTGCGGGCCCGCGACCCGCAGGCGGCGAAGGCGGCGACAGCGGCACTGGACGAGCTGGAGGGGTACGCGAGGAGGACGGGCGGGCTGGAGGGCCTGCTGGCGTAGGCGGAGGCGCTCTCTCACCGCACCACCACCGCGTACCGCACGTCGTCCACGGCACCGCCCCACAGCCGGTCGTCCCCGTCCAGCCGCTCCACCCGGGCGCTCCCCCCGCCCTCCTCCACCAGCTCCACCACCCGCTCCGCCGGAATCCCCACCGGCGTGACCGACCCCCACACGCCCTCCACCAGCACCATCCGCCCGCCCTCCCGCAGCAGCCCCCGCCAGTTGGCGAGCGCGCGGGCGGGGTCGGGCAGCGCCCACAGCACGTGCCGTACGAGGACGACGTCGAACCGCGCGGCCCCGACGGGCGGTTCCTGCGCGTCGCCCAGCAGGAAAGCGGCGTCGTGGGCGGCGAGCTTGGCGCGGGCCCGTTCGAGCATCGCCGGGGAGCGGTCGACGCCGGTCACGCGGTGGCCCCGCTCCGCGGCGAGCAGCGCCAGGCTTCCCGTCCCGCACCCGAGGTCGAGCACGGCGGAGGGCTCGCCCGGCAGCCACGTATCCATCCGCTCGCCCCACGCCCGCCGCACCACGGGATCCCGCAGCCCGTGATCCGCCTCCTCGTCGAAGGACCCGGCGGCCTGGTCCCAGTCGACCCCGCCCGCCACCGCACCACCACGTCGATCACTCATGTCCCCAGAGTGACACCCGCCACTGACAACCGGCCCCCGATGAGCCACCCTCCCCCAAAGGGCCCGCCCCGCACCCACGGAACCAGGCGGCCCCCGAAGGAGGCCCCATGCGCCGCACAACCCTCCAGAAACCCCAGAAGAAGCAGTCCCCCCGCTCCCGGGAAACCCCGGACCCCACCCCCGCCACCCGCCCCGAGATCCGCAAGGACATCGCCCGCACGTGGTGGCCGGAGACGTGAGTCACACGAGGCGCTTGCGGTAGTGGACCCGGTCGTAGACCCCGTCCACCCGCCGTTCGACGACCTCGTACCCGTACCTCGGGTAGATCTCCTGGTTCTCCCACATGAGCGCGTTGGTGTAGAGCCGTACCTCCCCGAGCCCCGCCGCCCGCGCCCGCGCGTCCACGAACCGCAGCAGCCGCCCGCCGAGCCCCTGCCCGTGGGCGTCGGGGTGCACGGCGATGCTGTCGAGGAACAGATGGTCGTCATGGTCCCGGAGTACTACGACGCCTACGACCGGCTCCCCCACGACGAACACCCGCCCGGCGTCGACGTCCGCCGCGTGGTCCGCCTCCATCGGCTGGGGTACGACCCCGATACGCGCGATGTACGGCCGGTAGGCCGCGTCCGTCACACTCCGCACGGCCGGTACGTCGGCGGCGACGGCCGCCCTGATCTCCTGGTTCTCCATGCCCCGGACCGTACCCACCCCGGGAAACCCCGAAGGGCCGCCGCCCTGGGGACGACGACCCTCCGAAGGCCGTTCGAAGGTCATTTGAGGGTCACGTGAAGGTCAGGTGCATGTCAGCTGAAGACCGATGCGCAGGTCGTCGGCTTCGCCCGCGCCGGGTCCAGCGCGTTCGCGACCTCGTGGAACGCGATGCGGTCCGTGAGGCCGATGAGGGCGTGCTCGGAGAGGTCGAGGGGGCAGAGGTCCTGGATGAGGATGTTCTTGACGTTGGGGCCGGTCAGGAACTGGGACCGGTACGGGGTGACGACCTCGTCGTACTTCGTGGCGAGGACGGTGTACTTGACGCCCGGAACCGTGTCGCCCCCGGCGTTCAGCTTCGTCAGGAAGTCCGACCCGACGATCTGCTGCGCGAGCGCCGGCGTGTTGAGGTTGAGCCACTCGCGGGCCCCGGGGAAGTAGGGGAGCAGGTTGGTCAGCCCGCTGAGCGTCGTCCCCCGGTTGCTGGGCGAGATCGCGACGAGCTGGTTCACCTTCGCGGCGCCACCGAGGAACTTGAGGTAGTACCGGGGCATCATCCCGCCCTGGGAGTGCCCGACCAGGTCCACTTTCGCCGCGCCGGTCGCGGCCAGCACCTTGTCCACGTACGCGGCCAACTGCTCGGCCGACCTGTCGATCGGCCCGAGCCCGTGAATCAGCGGCACACCCTCCAACTGGCCGTAGTCCAGGGCGAAGACACAGTAGTCACGGCCGACGAGGTAGGGGCCCAGACCGAGCCAGTTGTCCACGGAGTTGGCGAGCGTCCCATGGACGAGCACGACCGGCCGGGGATGCGCGGCCGACGGCTTGCACGAGTAATCATTCCACCCACTGCTGACAGCGGACGAAGACTCCGCCTGCGCGGCGGACACAGGAACGGTGACGGCGCCGGCCGCCAGCAACAGTGCGGTCAGAGGTCTGAACAGACGTCTCCAGTGCAGCATCGATCGATCTCCTTGCGGCTCAAGGGGGGAGGTGCAACGGCACTAAGCCCTGTGATCCGGATCACGAGGATGCTGTTCACTCTTCAAGTTACGGACGAGTAGCCGAACTGGGAAGTTACGCGTCAGTAAAAACTCAGAACTCCATCCCACCCCCCACAACCCTCGCCAACCCCTTCCGCGGCATCTCCACAGCAGCCTCTTCGGCGGCCCGAGCACCCACCCACCCCGACTCGGTCAACACCACCACCCGCACTCGACGAGCCCGTCGGCGTACACGATCAGACCCCATCAGCTCCCGCCGCCGCACATGACACCAGGCGGAGGGAACTCGCTCCCCGTCCACCACCCGATACATGGGCCGCCGCCAAGCCATGCGGAAACACCAGGCCGACCAGGCCGTGCGGACGGCCTCAAGGCGGCCGGGATGCCCCGACCACCACGGCACGTACCCCCGAAGCCGCCGAGCCCGCTAGGCCGGCTTCCCCCCACCCTCCGGCGGCAACTGCTGCGGCGGCGCCGCCCGTTCCAGGAACCGCAGGAGTTCCACCGGGAACGGCAGCACGAGCGTCGAGTTCTTCTCCGCGGCGACGGCGACCACCGTCTGGAGCAGGCGGAGTTGGAGGGCGGCCGGGGTGTCGGCCATCTCCTGGGCCGCCTCGGCGAGTTTCTTGGACGCCTGGAGCTCCGCGTCCGCGTTGATGACCCGGGCCCGCCGCTCGCGGTCCGCCTCGGCCTGGCGGGCCATGGAGCGCTTCATCGTCTCGGGCAGGGAGACGTCCTTGATCTCGACGCGGTCGATGGTGACGCCCCACTCGACGGCAGGGCTGTCGATCATCAACTCCAGCCCCTGGTTGAGCTTTTCGCGGTCGGAGAGGAGATCGTCGAGCTCGCTCTTGCCGATGATGGACCGCAGCGACGTCTGCGCCATCTGCGACACGGCGAACCGGTAGTCCTCGACGCGCACGACGGCCTCGGCGGGCGCGGTCACCTTGAAGTACACGACCGCGTCAACCCGCACGGTCACGTTGTCCCGGGTGATCCCCTCCTGCCCGGGTACCGGCATCGTGACGATCTGCATGTTCACCTTGCGGAGCTTGTCGACCCCGGGAATGATCATCGTCAGCCCCGGCCCCCGCACATCCGGCCGCAGCTTCCCGAGCCGGAACACCACCCCCCGCTCGTACTGCTTGACGACCCGCGCGGCGGCGGTCGCGTACACGACCCCGGCGGTCACCAACCCCGCCCCCACCGCCACCAGTTCCTCGACCACAACGGCCACCGCCCTCCGTGCGTCAGACCTGCGTCCAGGGGCTCCTTCGACGGTAACCCGCCCCGCGTACAAGGGGGAGCCCCCGCACGCCGGTTGCGTACGGGGGCTCGGAGCGCCGGGCCCGGTGCACTCGGGCCAGAATCACTGACGGTACGTCAGAACACGCTGACCCCGTACGCGTTGAGCGCCTCGACCACCGGCTGGAAGAACGTCGTCCCGCCGACGGAGCAGTTGCCGCTGCCGCCCGAGGTCAGCCCGTAGGCGATCCCGCTGGTCGAGTACAGCGCGCCACCGGAGTCGCCGCCCTCGGCGCAGACGTTGGTCTGGATCATGCCGTAGACGACGTCGCCGCCGCCGTAGTTGACGGTCGCGTTGAGGGCCGTCACCCGGCCGCTGTGGATACCGGTGGTCGAGCCGTCACGGTAGACCGTGGTGCCGACGCTCGGCGTGCCCGCGCTGGTGATGTCCGTGTTCCCCGCGGTCCCGGACTTGGTCACCGAGTTGTTGGTGTACCGGACCAGCGCGTAGTCGTTGGTCGGGAAGCTGTACCCGGCGTTGGAGCCGAGCACGGTCGACTGGCCGGAGTTGGAGTACCAGGTCGACGCGACCTCGGCGCAGTGACCGGCGGTCAGGAAGTAGTTCGTGCTGCCGCTGCGGACGTTGAAGCCGAGCGAACAGCGGTAGCCGCCACCGTAGATGGCGTCGCCGCCGGCGATGAGCTTGTTGAACTTGCCGGGCGTGTGCTTGATCGTGAGGGCGCCGGCCTTGCTGCCCGCGTCCTTCTTGATCTGCGCGATCTCCGCGGCGGAGACCGTGCTGTCGACGGTGACGACCACCCGGTTGGTGGCCGCGTCGACGGCCCAGGCGGTGCCCGGGATGTCGGACTTCAGCACCGAGCCGCTGACGCCGCTGAGTTCGGAGGCGCTGAACGTGTGCGCGTCGGCGGCGTTCGCGGTGGGGACGGCGAAGCCGGCGGCGGCGACGAACCCGGCCGCGAGGGCGACCATGCGAGTGCGTCTCTTGTGGGTGGTGGGGGTGGTGCGCTTGTTCCTCACTTTTCGTTCCCTCCCGGGAAGCCAGGGGGCCCGCGTGGGGTCGGGGCCCGTGAGGCGCAGCCAGGGCCGAGATCCCGCCCCTGAAACCAGGGTTGGAGACCCCCGGCAAGCGCTGAGGAAGGAGTATTCGGCCGAACGGCCGGTCGGCGCAAGAGCCCCTCGACCACCCGCCGGACGCAAGAGCACCTTTCGGCCGAGAACCGGAGTTGAAACTGTGAGGTATGAGCTGTTTCAGGCCAACTTCCGCTTCCGTACGACGACGAGGGGCCCCGAACGGTTCCCCGGAACCCTCAACTCCCAGTTGAGCCGCACCCCCGTACCCACCCGCCACCGGCCCCGACCCGAAGGACCCCGGCGCGCGTCTACCCGGGTCACGCCCCACACCTGCGCGTCCCCGGGGGACGGCCGAAAACACCCCCCGGAACGCCCCCTTCCGTGAACTCCCCACCACCCTCCGCGACATCACCGCGACGCCTCGACGGGCCGCCCCAGCCCCAGGTGCTCGCGCACGGTCGCCCCGGGGTAGAACGTCCGGAACAGCCCCCGGTGTTGCAGCAGCGCGACGGTCCCGTTGACCAGCCGTTCCAGGTCCCGGCGCGGCTCGACCGGCGTCAGATGGAACCCGTCGACGACCCCCTCCCGGTGCCACCCGGCGATCAACTCCGCGAGATCCACGGGCCCGCCCCGGTACGACGGCCCCCGCGCACTCACCCGCGGCCCGCCCCCGCCATGTCCCGGTACGGCGGCCCGCTCCCCGTCCCCGAGGTCGATCACCAGCGCGGCCAGCACCCGCAGGGCGTCCGGGTCCCGCCCCGCCTCCCCGGCGAGCGCCCGCAGCCGCTCCCGCGCGCCCCGCGCCTCCCCGGCGCCCGCGACCCGCACGAGCGCGACATCGCCGTACCGCGCGGCGAAACCCCACCCGGCGGGGTCGCCGGCGTCGACGACCCGCAGCGGACAGGCACCGGGCGAGACACCGGCCCCCGGAGGCGCACCCGCACCCGAGGCCCCACCCACCGCGGAGAACGCACCCGGCACCGGCCCGCCCTCCGGAAACACACCCCCCTCCCCGAACGCACCAGCACCAGCACCAGAAATCCCGAAGTAACCGCTCCCACAACTCTCCGCCGACACCAACCCCCCACCCCTCCCCCCACTCACCCGATCCAGCCCCACCACCCCCGCCCCCTCCACGGACATCGCCACCAGCCCCACCCGCCGGGTCACCGCAGCCGCGTCAGCGAGCGCCCCCACCACATCCCCCGCGCCCCCGAGCGTCACGAAGTCCAGCCCACCCCGCTCGGCCAGCCCCACCAGCTCCGCGCAGTCCTCCCCCTCGGGCACATCCACGGCGGCGGCGAGATGCGGTAACCCCCAGGACGCGCTCACCGCGCACCCTCCCCGCGCAGGAACCCGAGCACAGCCCGGGCCGTGGCGTCGTTCTGCCGGAACGCCGGCCCCCCGGTCCGGGGCCGGGTGAACGCCCCCGGCGTACGCCCGTCCGTATACGGCCCGAGCGCGAACCGCCGGGGATGCGCGCGCCCGTCCGCGTCGAGCACCCGCCCGTCGCGGGGGTCCACCCGCAGCAGCCCCGCGTCCGTCTCCCCGGCCCCCTCCTCCGCGAGCCCCCGCAGCAGCGGATCGAGCGCCCGCCCCACGGACGCCTCCGGCAACCGCGCCTCGACGAGCGCACGAGCCTCGACAACCGCCCCGGGGACGTTGGGACTTGACGCCTGGAACACCCCGTCCTCGGCGCGCACCTCCAGCTCCCCGCCGACGAACCTCAGCACCCCGGCCCGGGACAGCGCGAGCATCTGCCGCAGCCGGGGCCCCGGCGGCCCGGACGCGAGGTAGCTGAAGAACCCGTGCCAGGAGGAAGCGACCTGCCCCCCGAGGGGTATCAACTGGACGTACACGGAGAGGAGTCCGAGGAAGACGGCCAAGTCGACGCTGTACGCGTCATCGTGACGTCGCGTCAGGTCCGCTTCGATGTGGGCCCGCAATCCGTCCTGGAACTCCTCCGGCGATCCGTACCGCATCCCCTCCAACGGCCGGTCCAGGGCCGCCAGATCGAGTCTGTCCCGGGGATCGGGCACGGCCTCGGCGACCAGCGCCCGCAGGTCCGCCCCGCTCCCCGCCGCGTACTTCTCCTCGAAGTCCGCCCAGTCCATCGCCGTCCGCCCGGGATGCGCCGAGAACAGCCGGTGGTAGTGCGCGAACCCCAACTCCTTCTCCACCAGCGGCCACACGTCCCGCCGGTAGTCGAACCCGCCCTCCCTGGCGAGGAGTTCGTCGATCTCGCCGGGCCCGAGGAACCGGGGCAGCGGCGGACGCCCACCGGTGAACTCGTACCCGATCTTCGACCGGTACGGCACACCCCGCCGCGACCCCACGTACAGCACCGGCTCCCGCCCCGACGGCACGTACACCTCACCCTCGTACCGCCCGCCCCGCCCCTCGGTGAGCAGCACCATCAGATCGACGAACGCGAGCCCGAACCCCCGCACGAGCACGGGCGCGCCGGGTTCGAGCGCGGAGAGGTCGCTGTCGGCGGTGAAGTCGGGCGGCAGATGGACAAGCCCGTGCCGAGCGGCGTACGAGGCCAACGCGCGCTGTTCGTCGTCGAGTTCGGCGTCGAGATGCCCGAGAGCGAGGACGACGAGGTCGGCATGGAGAACGTCGCGACCGACCCCCACCCCCTCGGAGCCGGACCCACCCCGCACCCCAGTCGCCGCCCCAGCCCCAGCCCCCGCCCCCGACCCCGCCTCCAGCCACACCTCCTGCCGCCCGTCCCACCCCCCGGTGACCCGCACCGCCCGCCGCGCGTGCCGATGCACCCGCACCCCCGCCGGCAGCGCGGCGACCGCCTGCTCGTAGAACCACCCCAAGTACCGCCCCTGAAGCTGCCGGTCGGCGAACGTGCTCCCCTCGATGCCCGCCCACTCGTGCAGCGTCGGCCCCGGCCGCACCGGCCCCTCCATGGCCACCGTCTCGTCGGTGAACATCGTGACGTCCTCGGCATGGGAGTTCATCCACAGCAGCGGCGACTGCGCGGCACGCCAGATGCGGCCCGCGCCCGGTGGGTGCGGATCGACGAGGTGGATGTCGAGGCCCGAACCGTCGTACAGCTCAGGCGCGTTCGCGGCGATGCGCTCGATCAGCCCGACCCCTCGGGGTCCGGCGCCGACGATGACGAGGGAAGGCATGGAAGGCTCCGTGGCGGAAGTCCCCCGGGCAGGGGGTGGCGGATGCCTTCACACGGGGCGCCGCGCGGCGCCGGTGCGGCCGAGCCCCTCAGCAGGACCGCACTCCGAGGGTACGACCGCGTTTCCCCTCACTGTCAAGGTCGTCCACAGTGTGGGCGGTTCGTCTCAGGTCGGTTGACTCGTATCCGGAGACCTGTTCCACTTGCCCCATGCATCCGCAGCAGTGGCTGGTCACCCGCTCCCACATCGACTTCGGTCGCGTGTGGTCCTGTTCCTGTTGAGCTGACCGCCATCCGCCCCACGGCTCTCGCCGGGGCGCTCCCGATGCCTTCCTCCCCGCCTTCACACGTGCGCCTCCCCTCACCCCGCACACCATCCTGACACTCAGTCAGCAGCCGCACACAGACAGACAATCGGCCCGGAGCGAGCCCGAACGGTCGCATTCGTTCACCCATACGCACCGCTTGTCACCCGTCCGCCACAAAGAATCATATTTCACTCTCAGTCAGCAGCCGTACACGTTACGACCCTTGGGGCACTTGGACTCTCGACGAATCGGCTGTGCACCAGTACCGTCACAAACCCCCCGCGCGGCGTCTATCCACTTGGCGCGACATCCGCATCATGGACGACCATGGGTCCTGCGGATAGCAAGCAAGACCGCTGTGAGAGGAGGCGTCCATGGGATCGGTGCGCAAGGCGAGTGCCTGGCTTGGCCTCGTCGACGACAACGATGACGAGCGTTACTACGACGACGACTACTCCGAGGGGACCGACTCCGGCGACGCCGCCTGGGTCACCGACCCCCGGGTCAAGGTCGCCACGGACACGGCCGAGGAGAAGGGCCGCCGGATCGGCACGGTCACCCCGGACAGCTTCCGGGACGCCCGGGCGATCGGCGAGCTGTTCCGCGAAGGCGTGCCGGTGATCATGAACCTGACGGCGATGGAGGCCGCCGACGCCAAGCGCGTCGTCGACTTCGCCGCCGGGCTCATCTTCGGCCTGCGCGGTTCGATCGAGCGCGTCTCCACGCGCGTGTTCCTGCTGACCCCGTCCAACACCGAGATCGTCAACGGCGACCCCGGCGGCCACCGCACGGACGGCTTCTTCAACCAGAGCTGAGGCAGGGCCGCTCACCGGCCCTGCCCCCTGGGTTCAGGTCCGGGGTCAGCGGAAGGCGTCGAGTCCGGTGAGCGCCTTGCCCAGCACCAACTGGTGCATCTCCACGGTGCCTTCGTACGTCAGCACCGACTCCAGGTTCGTCGCGTGCCGCATCACGGGGTACTCCAGCGAGATCCCGTTGGCACCGAGGATCGTCCGCGACGTACGGCAGATCTCGATGGCTTCGCGTACGTTGTTGAGCTTGCCGAAGCTGACCTGTTCGGGCCGCAGCCGCCCCGCGTCCAGCCGCCGGCCCAGGTGATGCGCGAGCAGCACCCCCTTGTGCAACTCGACCGCCATGTCGGCGAGTTTGGCCTGCGTGAGCTGGAACGCGCCGATCGGCTTCCCGAACTGCTCGCGGGTCCTGGCGTATTCGACGGCGGCCTCGAAGCAGGCGCGCGCCGCTCCCATCGCGCCCCACACGATCCCGTACCGGGCGTGCGAGAGGCAGCTGAGCGGCCCCTTCAGCCCCACGACCTCGGGCAGCACGGCACTCTCGGGCAACCGCACGTCGTCCAGCACCAGTTCACTGGTCACGGACGCCCGCAGCGACCACTTGTGCTTGATCTCCGGCGCGGAGAACCCGGCGGCATCGGTGGGCACGACGAACCCGCGAACCCCGCCTTCGGTCTGCGCCCACACGACGGCGACCCCGGCGACGGACCCGTTGGTGATCCACATCTTCCGCCCGTTGAGCACCCAGTCACCCCCGTCGCGCCTGGCGTAGGTCCGCATGGACCCCGGGTCGGACCCGTGATCGGGCTCGGTGAGCCCGAAGCACCCGATGACCTCCCCCGCGGCCATCCGGGGCAGCCACTCCTGCTTCTGCTCCTCGCTCCCGAACCGATGGACGGCGTACATGGCGAGGGACCCCTGCACGGACACGAGCGACCGGATGCCGGAGTCCCCGGCCTCCAGTTCCAGGCAGGCCAGCCCGTACTGCACAGCGCTGGCCCCGGCACACCCGTATCCCTCAAGGGACATCCCGAGGGCCCCGAGCGCCCCCAACTCCCGGGCCAGTTCCCGCACATCGGGCAGCTCCCCCGCCTCGTACCACTCCGCGACACCCGGCAACACCCGGTCCCCCACCCACCGCCGCACGGTCTCCCGCACAGCGAGATCCTCGGGCGACAACAAGTCATCGATCCCCAGCAGGTCCCCGACGTCGAGCATTCCCACGCTTCCTCCAAAACTAGCACCGCTAGTTACACGCCACTCAGGAACCTACGCCCCACGGTCCTACTCCCACAAGGAACGCCCGCCCGCCGGCAGACGGTCACGGGCGGCGCGCGGGCGGGCAGGCCCCCCGGGGCCCGGGCACCTCGACCTGCACGCTCCGCGGCAACCGCAACGCCATGACCGCCCCCAGCAACAACAGCCCCGCACTGACCAGCAACGTCACATGCAGCCCATGCACGAACGACTCCCGGGCCACCCGCCGCAACACCCCTCCCGCGGGCCCCCCGATCTCCCCGGCGACGTCGTACGCCTCCCCCAGCGAATGCCCAGCGGCGGCGGAGGCCTCGGCAGGCACCCCCACCACCCCCACGACCGCCGGCTTGTAGGCGGCATTCATCACGCTCCCCAGCAGCGCGATCCCGATCCCCGCCCCCAGCTGGTACGACGTCTCCCCCACGGCCGCGGCACCGCCCGCCTGCTCAGCGGGCGCCTCGCTCAGCATCGACTCGTACGCGGCGAACAGCGTCGTCTCCAGCCCGAACCCGAGCAGCACGAACCCCCCGAGCAGCAGCCCGGCGTTGTCGGATCCCCCCATCCCGGTGAGCGTCAGCACGGCGGCGGCGGTCAGCACGAACCCCCCGCAGACCATCCGCCGAGGCCCGACCCGCCGCAGCAACCGGGCCCCGGCGAGCCCCGCGGCCATGGCGGCGATGGTCAGCGGCAGCAACCGCAGCCCGGTCTGAAGCGGCGAGAGCCCCAGCACGAGCTGCAAGTACTGCGCGGCGATCAGCTCCAGCCCCACCAGCGCCAGCATGGCCAGCACGATGCACAGCACGGCGGTCCCGAACGCGGGCCGGGCGAACATCCGCAGATCGACGAGCGGCGAGGGCCGCCGCCGCTGCCGTCGCACGAAGAGGACGAGCAGCCCGACGCCCACCAGGAGCGGCGCGAAGGTCAGCCCCCCGAACTCCCCGCTGCCGAGCCGCTTCACCCCGAGCACGACACAGAACAACCCGGCGGCGGCCATCAGCGCCCCGACGACGTCCCAGGGCCCGTCGCTATCCCCCTTGGACTCGGGCAGCAGCCACCGCCCGACGGGCAGACTGACCAGCATCAACGGAATGTTGACGAGGAAGACGGCCCCCCACCAGAAGTGCTCCAGCAGGAACCCCCCGAGCAGCGGCCCCGCGGCGGCCCCGACGGCGGCGACCGCACTCCAGATCCCTATGGCCAGCGCCCGCTCCCGCCGATCGGGAAACACCTGCCGGAGAATCGACAGGGTCGCCGGCATGATCATCGCCCCGCCCACCCCGAGCAGGGCCCGCGCGAGGATCAGCACCTGCGCGCTCCCGGCGAACGCGGCCAGCCCGGAAGCGACCCCGAAGAGCGCGTACCCGAGCAGCAGCACCCGCCGCCGCCCGACCTTGTCCCCGAGGGTTCCGAAAAGGATCAGCAGAGAGGCGCAGACCAGCGGATACGTGTCGACGATCCACAGCAGTTCGATCGAACCGGGCTTGAGATCCTCGGTGACAGCGGGAACGGCGACGTGCAGCACCGTCGCGTCGACAGCGACCAGCAGCAGACTCACGCACAAGACGACGAGGACGACCCAGCGCTGTCCCCCGGCCCGCTCGGCGGAGCGTCCACGCACAGCTGTGGCCGTCATCGTCCCGGACATGCGCGTACCTCCCAGCTGATTCGCACGTCCGGCGGATTCACTGGGCGGGGACTCCCAGGACTCGGCCGGAGAGGAGCGGTGTCCCCGGCCCACGCAGACGAACGGCGAGTGCATCGCAGCGTACGCGAGTTCGTCGACCGATCACGTGGCGGACCTCTCAGACGCCACCTGCAACCCATGTGGCGTACACCACTCGTCCACACACCCCTGATAATCGAGCCCATGATCGAGACAGCGGCACGCGTCCCGTCGGCCCTTCGCCGGGCGGCCCCGGCCCTGCTGGGCTACGCGGCGGTCCGTGCCCTGGGCCTGGCGGCGCTGGCGATCTGGAGCGCGGCCAGGGACAAGAGCGCGTACACGTTGTTGACGGCGCGCTGGGACGCGTTGTGGTACGTCCGCGTGGCCGAGCAGGGGTACGGCTACGAGGTCCGCCTCCCGAATGGCGACGTCCACTCGAACCTGGCGTTCTTCCCCCTCCTCCCATGGCTGGAGCGCTTCCTCCACTGGCTGACCCCGCTGTCGTACGCCGACGCGGGTTTCATCGTCTCCCTCCTCTCCTCTCTCGCCGCGGCCTGGGGGATCTTCGCGGTCGCGGACCATGTGTACGGCGCCCGCGCGGCGGTGTACGCGGTGCTGGTGTGGGCGGTGCTCCCGGTCGGGATCGTGCAGTCGATGGCGTACAGCGAGTCGTTGTTCACCGCGCTCGCCGCCTGGGCGCTGTACGCCGTCCTGACCGGCCGGTGGGTCCTGGCGGGCGTGCTCGCGTCGCTGGCCGGTCTGACCCGCCCGGTGGGTCTCGCGGTGGTGGCGGCGGTGTGGGCGGCCGGGCTGGCCTCCCTGCTCCGAGAACGGACCCCGGCCGCCCCCGGTTCCCCCGGCGAGCCCGTTCACTCGTCCGTGTCACCCGGCAACACGGCGCCCGCAACCGGCGCGCACGAGGCAGCGCGCGCCCCCGGCACCTCCGTACCCGTACCGCCCCCGCGCGCGGGGGCGCCCACCGGCGCGCGGAAGCCGGTGCGCGCCCTGGGGCTTCTGCTCGCGCCGCTCGGCTCGCTCGGCTACGTCCTGTGGGTCGGCCACCGCACGGGCGACGGCCCGCTCGGCTATCTCGACGTCCAGGCGGGCTGGCGCAACGGTTTCGACGGCGGCTACGCCTTCGCCCGGTTCGTCGCGGAGAAGTTCACCTCGCCGCTCGGCGCCCTCGCGGGCCTGGGCCTGATCGCGGGGGTGGCCCTGCTGCTGCGCCTGTACGCCGTCTGCGTACGGCAGCGCCAGCCGCTGCCCCTGCTCGTGTACGCCGGTGTCGTCCTCGCCCTCGCGCTGTGCGCGTCTAGCTACTTCGGCTCGAAACCGCGCCTGCTGATGCCCGCGTTCCCGGTCCTGCTGCCCCTCGCGCTCGCGCTGGCCAGGTCGCGTACGGCGCGGTCGGTGCTGGTGGTGGGCGGTGCGGCGGTGGCGTCGGCGGTGTACGGGGCCTGGTGGCTGAATGGCTCGGGACCGCCCTGACCCCGCCATGATCGCTTTTCGCGGGCACCGTTAATTCCCGACTACCGCCAGTCGAACTCATTCATAACTCCACCGAAACCCGCACCCCGATTGATCAAAGGAAATGAAGGTACGAACGGCCGCCGATTTCGGATTGAGGGGGAATAAACCCCTTCCTGAGAGCAATCCCACATCACATCGTCATCACAAAGCCGTGGATTCGCGGGGGATCAGACCTCACTCGCTGTAACGTCGATTGGGTGCGTACCGAACGAAACCTCACCCGTCTGGACCGGGTGTTCGCGAGACTGGACCGGGAGCCCGAACGCCCGGCCCACATCGTTTTCCCGCGGATGAGCCGGCACCGGGTCGCACTGCTGTCCGCGACCCTGGCCTTCTACCTCGCGATCGTCTGGCTCGTGGTGACGACCTCGTGGCTGGTCCGGTTCGACTGGCAGGTCATGTTCTTCCGGCCCTACCAGCAGTGGCCGTCGATCCACGCCTTCCTCGACTACTACGTCGTCCTCGGCCAGCGCGGTCCGACGGCCGTGATGGTCGCGGCCTGGCTGGGCTGGCGTTCGTGGCGCCAGCACACCCTGCGCCCACTGCTCACGCTCGGCGCCTCGCTGCTGCTGCTGAACATCACGGTCGGCGCCGCGAAGATCGGCATGGGCCGCCTCGGTCCGCACTACGCGACGACCGTCGGCTCGAACGAGATGGGCCTCGGCGGCGATATATTCCCCAGCGGCCACACCGCCAACGCGGTCGTGACCTGGGGAATTCTCGCGTATCTGGCGTCCACGCCGAGAGCGCGCCGCTGGCTGTCCGCCGTCTCCGCGCTGGTCTCGCTGGGGGTCGGCCTGACCACCGTCTACCTCGGTACGCACTGGCTGAGCGACGTCCTGCTCGGCTGGGCCGCCGGTCTGCTGGTCCTGCTGGCGCTCCCCTGGTGCGAGCCGCTGATCGCGCGCGCCGAGGCCCGGATCCTGGACCTGCGCGACCGCTGGCGCGAGCGCCGCAGCACCGTGCCCGCGCCCGCCGCGCCGGTCACCGTGCCCGTCGCGCTGGCGGCCCCCCGCAAGGTCGTCGACCTGAAGAAGGCCCCGGTCGGTGCCCCCCGCACGCCGAGATCCCCGGCCTACCTGGCACCGGGCCCGCACACCACGCGCGCCGAGCGCACCCCGGTCACCCCGATCGGCAGCCGCCGCCCCCCGCACGCCGACCGGCTCCCACGCGGTACGACGGCCTCGGCCGCCCGCCCCGGCACCTGAGAAACACCGGTACGCACGCCCCGCGACGACGGCGCCGGCCCCAGTTCCCGGACTGGACCGGCGCCGTCGTCGCAGCGCGTCTCAGCCCTTCCAGGCGCGGGTGACGTGGTTGTCGCGGACCTCGAAGTTGAGGCGGCCCACCCGGTACTCCATGGTGATGATCGCGCCGGGCGGCAGGGACCTGACGGTCGACCACCCCCGTTGCCGGGCGCGCTGTTCGGCGTCCTCGGCCGTGCGGCCGACGTACTCCTCGGGGTTGTCCTGGGGCTCCTCGGCGGGAGGGGGAATCGGTGCCATGGCGCCACGCTAGGCCCACCGATCGCGTCGCGTGAAGCCCGGGTTCCCGCTTCTGGTCACACTTCAGTCACAGGATCACGGGGCGCGTTTCGATCCTCCTCCGTCACACGTACGAGCGGATCCGGGCGAGTTACGCGCGTATTCGAACGCAATTACCGCAGGGCCGGACGCGGCACCGGAAATCCGCTCGGTAATTCGTTTCCGGCCGTCTGGCGCATTCCCCTTCCGGGGCCGGTGCGGTGATCTGACGGGCCATGGGAAATGCGAGGCTTCCGCACAGGCCCCCTGTCGGAGCGGGCCCGGCGCGAGCATCATGGCGGGTTCCAGGGAGCCGGCGGCGAAGGAGCGGGCGATGGGGACGCAGACCGTGGCGGCGGCCGTACGGCCGGTGCGGGGCGGGCGGGTGGTCGTCGACTGGCTGACCACCACCGACCACAAGAAGATCGGCCACCTGTACCTGATCACGTCGTTCGCGTTCTTCCTCGCGGGCGGGGTGATGGCCCTGCTGATGCGGGCCGAACTCGCCCGTCCCGGGCTCCAGATCGTCGACAACCACCAGTTCAACCAGCTCTTCACCATGCACGGCACGGTCATGCTGCTGCTCTTCGCGACGCCCAGCTTCGCCGGGTTCGCCAACGAGCTGATGCCGCTCCAGATCGGGGCGCCGGACGTCGCCTTCCCCCGGCTCAACATGCTGTCGTACTGGCTGTTCCTGTTCGGCGGGCTCATCGTCATGGGCTCGCTGTTCGTCCCCGACGGGCCCGCCGCGTTCGGGTGGTTCGCCTACGCGCCCCTCAACAGCTCCGTCCACTCCCCCGGCGTCGGGCCCGACCTGTGGATCATGGGGCTCGCACTCGCCGGGTTCGGGACGATCCTCGGGGCGGTCAACTTCATCACGACGATCATCGGGATGCGGGCGCCGGGGATGACGATGTTCCGGATGCCGATCTTCACGTGGAACACGCTGTTCACGTCGATCCTCATCCTGCTCGCGTTCCCCGTCCTCGCCGCCGCGCTGCTCGTCCTGGAGGCGGACCGGCGGTTCGGCAGCCAGGTCTTCGAGGCCGCCAACGGGGGTGCGCTGCTGTGGCAGCACCTCTTCTGGTTCTTCGGGCATCCCGAGGTGTACATCATCGCGCTGCCGTTCTTCGGGATCGTCTCGGAGATCATCCCCGTCTTCTCCCGCAAGCCGATCTTCGGCTACCTCACGCTGGTCGGCGCGACCATGGCCATCACCGGGCTCTCCGTCGTCGTCTGGGCCCACCACATGTTCGCCACCGGTGCCGTCCTGCTGCCCTTCTTCTCCTTCATGAGCTTCCTCATCGCCGTGCCGACCGGCGTCAAGTTCTTCAACTGGACGGGGACGATGCTGAAGGGCTCCCTCTCCTTCGAGACGCCCATGCTCTGGGCCACCGGCTTCCTCGTCACCTTCCTCTTCGGCGGCCTGACCGGCGTCATCCTCGCGTCCCCTCCCCTCGACTTCCACGTCACCGACACGTACTTCGTCGTCGCCCACTTCCACTACGTCGTCTTCGGCACCGTCGTCTTCGCCATCTTCGGCGGCTTCTTCTTCTGGTGGCCCAAGTTCACCGGCAAGCTCCTCGACGAACGCCTCGGCAAGATCCAGTTCTGGACCCTCTTCACCGGCTTCCACACGACGTTCCTGGTCCAGCACTGGCTCGGCGCGGAAGGCATGCCCCGCCGCTACCCCGACTACCTCGCGGCGGACGGCTTCACGGCCCTGAACACGATCTCGACGATCGGCGCGTTCCTGCTGGGCCTGTCCACGCTCCCCTTCCTCTACAACGTCTGGCACACGGCGAAGTACGGCAAGCGCGTGGAGACCGACGACCCCTGGGGCTACGGCCGCTCCCTGGAATGGGCCACCTCCTGCCCACCCCCACGCCACAACTTCACCACCCTCCCCCGCATCCGCTCAGAGTCCCCGGCCTTCAACCTGCACCACCCGGAACACGCGGAGGGGGTATAGACCCGACAGCCGCCCGAGCGAGAAGTCGGCGCCGCACAGGAAGCGCGGCGCCGTGCAGGCGGAACAGCGAGTGGGCACGGAGCGACGGACGGCACCCGGCCGAGCAGGAAGTGCGGCGCGGTGCAGGCGAAGCAGGGTGGCGTCCCGCCAGGTGGTGTAGCGGACCAAGGCACCGGAATCCGCAGGTCATCGCCGCATCGGCGCGGTTCAGGGCCGCGCATCGCGCTGATGACAGGTCAGCTGCCGCGCAACTCGAGAGCCGTGCGCCAGCGGGTGGCCGACGCGCGGTCTACCGGAACGCGTCGAGCAAGGTCGCTTACACCCCGAGGCGGGACACGACCCGGAGCAGCGGGTGGATCAGCGCGGGACGGCACGCAGCACACGGCCGAGCGGGAGGCGCGGCGCCGTGCAGGCGGAACAGCGAGTGGGCACGGAGCGACGGATCGGCTCGGCACGCGGCACGCGGGGGTGCCTGTCGGTACGGCTTCTTGGCAATCAGGGCTAGCGTGCCAATCCAGGGGCGCGGGGCACCGGTCGCGGTATCCGGCGGGCGAGGTCGGGGCGTTCATCCGCGTGCGCGGGGTGGCCGCAGAGGCTGACCGTCACGCCGTTGCCACTGCCCCCTCCTCCTCGCCCCCTCACGCCCCCACGCGATGGCGCGGCGCCGGGTGGTGCGGCCGGCGGAGCCTCATGGCACTTGTGCGCTCCCCCGCGCGAGGCCGGGTCGGCCCGGCACATGCGTGTGCGCGGGGCGGTGAGGGGCATGCGCCCGGCGAGGGGAGTTGTCGGCCGGGTACGTGGCGGGCCGAACCCGGGGCAGAGCCGTTGCGCCTCAGCCGCCTCGCCCGTCGCATTCGCGTGGACGGGAAGGCCACGGCGTACGGACCAACGCGCGTACGCCCGCCGGGCCCCGTACCCGCAAGCACCCGCACACCGCCCACCCTCGCCCGGACCGCCGGCTCACCCCGCGACAACGCGACAACCCCGAGCCGGCGTCGTACACATCGGTCCCCGCATCCGCGAACCACCGTCACCCGTACCCCGGTTGCCCCCTCGGCGCCCGGCCCTCGCCTCAACACACCGGCGCGCCCGGCGGAGTTGCCGTGGGTGTCGGCTTCGGCAAGCCGCACAGGGTGCTTGCCGAGATCTTCCAGGCCCCGGCCTGTTCGATGGCCGTGCCGGTCGCGTCCTTGGGTGTGGCCGTGCCGGTCAGCGTGTACGTCACCAGCGCCCGCTTGTCCGAGGCGAACCGGATGTCCTTGACCTCGGCGCCGCCGCCCGTGGACGTGTCGTAGGTCTGGAGGACTCCGGTGAGGAGTTTGCCGTTCTCCAGGAGGGACTGTCTGTCCTTGAGGGACGTCTTGGGGGCGAAGAACTTGGTCCAGGCGGCGCGGATGGACTGTTCCGCGGCGGCCGTGTCGGCGGGAGCCGTGGGCCGGGCGGAGGAGGGCGACGGCGAGGGGGTGAAGCGGGGCAGTTTGTCGTCGGGGTCGTGGCTGCACCCGGCGAGGGTGAGGAGAAGCGCGGCCACCCCTACCACGCGCCGCGTGCCGTTCCGGAGAGCCATCTGATGCACCACCATGTGTCGACGTCGGCCTGCCAGAAGGCATCTTGCAGTCAATTGCCGTTGTACGACAGCCACTTGAGCCACAGCGAGATCAAACCGCCACCTACCCGAGGGGCGGCCCGAAGACGGCCGGCGGGCGTTCGCGGGCCGTGGACCGGGGGAGCACGAGGAACGTACCGGGGTTGAGCCGGTCCGGATACGCGCCCACCGCATCCTTGTTGGCCTGGTACAGCGCCTTCCACCCGCCCACGACACGGTACTTGGCGGCGATCCCGGAGAGCGTGTCCCCGGACCTCACGATGTACACGCGCCCCCGCAGCCGGTACCGCTCGGAGCACGCGGGCCACGCCTCCCACCCCTGGAGGGCCAACACCTCCTGCGCGACGGCGATCTGCTGCTCCCGGGACGCGAGGTCGGCGCGGGGCGCGTACGAGAGCCCCCCGAACTCCTTCCAGGTCGGCGCCCAGAACTGGAGCCCGCCGTAATACCCGTTGCCGGTGTTGGCGTCCCAACGCCCGCCGCTCTCGCACTCGGCGACACAGGCCCAGGGCCACTGGTCGCGGGCGCAGTCGTAGGAGACCGGCGCGGGGGACGGAGCGGTGAGGACCGGCAGCAGGGCCGTCAGCAGAGGCACGAGAAACATCGCGTCACCGTAGGCGGCACCCCCGTACCCCTCCCCCAGCCGCGCCGCGCGACGGCGGGGGCCCCACCCGGTCGGCTCACCGGATGGGGCCCGGCCCCGGACACGCTGGCGATGGCTCAGACGAGCAGCCGCTGCCCCGGCATGATCAGGTCGGGGTTCCCCCCGATGACGGCCTTGTTGGCCGAGTACAGCCGACCCCAGGTCGTGCCGTTGCGCTCGGCGATCCCGCTGAGCGTGTCACCGGCGCGGACGGTGTAGTTCGCGCCCGGCGTCGCCCGGACAGTGCCTCGCGCGGTGTTCCCGGTGGAGCGCTCGGGCGCGGAGTTCTTGCGCGAACTCTCGCCGGAGGAGCCCTTCTTGGAGCTGCTCTTCTTGTACGAGCTCTCGCTCTTGTACTTCTTGACCGAACCAGAGCCGGAGTTGGACGACCCGGAGCCCGAAGACCCGGACCCGGACCCGGAGTTGGACGGCGCGCTGCCGTAGGCCCCGGCACGGGACGAGCACACCGGCCAGGCACCCCAGCCCTGCCCGCGCTGGACCTTGCTCGCAACGGCGATCTGCTGCTCCCGGGACGCCTGGTCGGCGGTGGACGCGTACGCGGTCCCGCCGTAGGCACGCCACGTGGAGGCGGAGAACTGGAGTCCCCCGTAGTAGCCGTTGCCGGTGTTGATGTGCCAGTTGCCGCCGCTCTCGCACTTGGCGATCCGGTCCCACACCCCGCTGTCGGCCGCGGCGGCGTTGCCGCTCGCGGCCAGCAGGCCGAGGGGCGCGAGGAGCGCTGCCCCGGCGAGGACAGCGGTCGTGCGGGCGCGGCGGGTGTTATCGGCACACTCGGACATGAAGTTCCCTCTCTACGGACCCGGATTTCCCCCTGACGAGCGGGACGCTATCCGCGTATGGACGCCGATATCGCGTTCCGCCCCCTGTGCGCCGACGTGATGCATCGGCGCGCTGTCTGTCCCAGCGCGGTCGCCGCACAGGTTCCGGGTGGTGCTCTGTGCACCGGCGGAGGAATCTAGGAGCCCTGACGAGCCGTTAGCAACCAACTCCCTGTTTCCGCAGGCCAGTTAGGCGTTACCAGAGGTAACAAAGAGAATTGAACGGCCTTTACATCCACCCATTTCACGATGTGTCGACCATGAACCAGAGCGCCCTGTGAGTCACCTCACGGAACCAACGTCCGTGACCCACCCGTTACTTGACCACGAGTGTTCGAACATGAGCCCAAAGTGACCGACCGCGTCAGGTGGCTCGGTTCAGTCCTCCCAGGTGCGTGACTCCCACCACAGCTCGCCCGTTGAGTCTGAATGAGCCGGGGACCCACCCGGCCCGCCACAGCACCGCATCCCGAGGGAGCCACCGTGCCGCGCATGCTCGACGTCAGCGACGAGGTACGCGCCGAGATCGGCGACGAAGAAGCCGACCGGCTGCTCACCGGAGACAACGCCCCGGGCAGTTACGACTGCACGTCCTGCCGCACCCCGGGCGACTCCGAGCACGAGCGCACCAGCACCGTCCTGTTCATCGGGGACGAGACCGCCGTCCTCGCCTTCGCCCACGCCGGCTGCCTGCCCTCCCAGGTCGTCCAGGTGACGGAGGAACAGCTCCAGGGCGCCGTCCGCTCCATCAGCGGCAGCGCCGCCGAGCCCGCCAAGGCCGTACCGGAGCAGGCGGTCCTCGGGGTGACCAGCGGACTCGTGCTGATCGCCGGGGAGTTGCACCCCGCGCTGGTCGTCGAGCCGACCGCGCCGATCGCGCGCCCCGGCTCCACCGGCTCCGGGGACGACTTCCTGCCGCTGCTCGTCGAGCAGGGCTTCACGCCGGTCGGCCAGATCACCGAGGTGCCGCCGGTACGGCACGGCTGGTCGGTGCTGCTCGCCGTCGGCCAGCTGCACGCGATCCTCCAGCCCGGCCCGAACGGCGCCCAGCCCGCGGCCTGGTGGCAGGCGCACCAGCCGCTCCAGGTCACCGACGGCTGGCGGGCCGCCGCCAACAAGCACCAGCAGGTGCTGATGTTCGCGGCACCGGTCGGCTCCATCGGCCGCCAGCCCCGTGAGGACCTGCTCCGCGACGCCCTCGACAAGGCCGCGGCGAACGGCCGCCTGGTGGCCGCGGCCCTGCCCCTCGCGGGCACGTGACGCTCACCCCGCTCACACCTTCCGCACCGCATCCCTTGCCCGGCCGGGTCGTTTGGAGTGACGTGCACACATACGACTCTTCCCTGTGGCCGTCCTACGCCGCGATCCCGTCCGCCCGCCCCGGACAGGACCCGCAGTCGGCCACCCCGATCTACGACGCGCTCTACGCCGAGTACGTCAAGTCCTTCCGGGCGCTGCCGGGCGACCGGAGCGGGGAGGAGGAGCTGGGGTTCACGGCGTTCGGGGGCGGGCCCGGACACGGCGGCGGGTACGCCGGGGGGTACGCGGGCTCGTACAACGGCTCGTACAGCGCCTACAGCGCGGGGGCGCAGAGCGCGCGGCAGCAGGGACAGTGGCAGCGCGTGGGGACGCTGGGGCAGCAGCAGCCGTACCAGTACCAGGGGGCGCAGAACCTCCCCGCGCTGCCACCGGGACCGCGCCGGGGGTACTGAGCGAAAAGGGCGGCTCCCGAAGGAGCCGCCCTTTTCGCTGCAACCGTTTACTTCTTCTTGCCGCGCTTCTCGCGCACGCGCACCGAGATGTGGATCGGGGTGCCCTCGAAACCGAACTCCTCGCGCAGACGGCGTTCGATGAAGCGGCGGTAGCCCGCCTCGATGAAGCCGGAGGCGAAGAGCACGAAGCGCGGCGGCTTGGTGCCGGCCTGGGTGCCGAAGAGGATGCGGGGCTGCTTGCCGCCGCGGATCGGGTGCGGGTGCGCGGAGACCAGCTCGCCGAGGAAGGAGTTCAGCCGGCCGGTCGGCACGCGCGTCTCCCAGCCCGCCAGCGCCGTCTCGATCGCCGGGACGAGCTTCTCCATGTGCCGCCCGGTGCGCGCCGAGACGTTCACCCGCGGCGCCCAGGCGATCTGCCCCAGCTCCGTCTCGATCTCCCGCTCCAGGTAGTAGCGGCGCTCCTCGTCGAGCGTGTCCCACTTGTTGTACGCGACGACGATCGCGCGGCCCGCCTCGACGGCCATCGTGACGATCCGCTGGTCCTGTACGGAGATGGAGTCGGCGGCGTCGATGAGGATGACGGCCACCTCGGCCTTCTCCACGGCGGCGGCGGTGCGCAGCGAGGCGTAGTAGTCGGCGCCCTGCTGGAGGTGGACGCGCTTGCGGATACCGGCCGTGTCGACGAACTTCCAGGTGACGCCGCCGAGTTCGATCAGCTCGTCGACCGGGTCGCGGGTCGTGCCCGCCAGCTCGTTGACGACGACGCGCTCCTCGTTCGCCACCTTGTTCAGCAGCGAGGACTTGCCGACGTTCGGGCGGCCGATCAGCGCGATCCGCCGGGGACCGCCGACAGCGTTCCCGAACGACTGCTCCGGCGCCTCCGGCAGTGCCTCCAGGACGGCGTCCAGCATGTCGCCGGTGCCGCGGCCGTGCAGCGCGGAGACCGGGTGCGGCTCGCCGAGGCCCAGCGACCACAGGTACGCCGCGTCCGCCTCGCCGCTCTGCCCGTCCACCTTGTTCGCGCACAGCACGACCGGCTTCCCGGCCTTGCGCAGCAGCCGTACGACCGCCTCGTCGGTGTCCGTCGCGCCGACCTTGGCGTCCACGACGAAGACGACCGCGTCGGCCGCCTCGATCGCGTACTCCGCCTGCGCGGCGACCGACGCGTCGATGCCGAGGACGTCCTGCTCCCAGCCGCCCGTGTCGACGACCTTGAAGCGCCGGCCGGCCCACTCGGCCTCGTACGTCACGCGGTCGCGGGTCACCCCCGGCTTGTCCTCCACGACGGCCTCGCGCCGTCCGATGATCCGGTTGACCAGCGTCGACTTCCCGACGTTCGGCCGGCCGACCACGGCCAGCACCGGCAGCGGGCCGTGCCCCGCCTCCTCGATGGCGCCCTCGACGTCCTCGACGTCGAAGCCCTCTTCCGCGGCGAGCTCCATGAACTCCGCGTACTCGGCGTCACCGAGCGCTCCGTGGTCGTACTCGGAGTGGTTGTCGTCGTTCATGAAGTTCCGTACCTCGTTCATCGTGGTGATCGGTGGACCGGCCCGTTATCGGCTGATCCACTACTAAGTGTCGCCTAGCGTCCGGTGAGACGCCTGGCGTTTTCCAGGTGCGCGGTGAGCTGCTTCTGAATACGTTCCGTGGCCTCGTCGAGAGCCTTGCGGGTACGACGTCCGGTGCCGTCGCTCGCGTCGAAGGGGTCGCCGAAGACGACGTCCACGCGCGAACGCAGCGGGGGCAGCCCCTTGACCAACCGTCCCTGGCGCTCGGAACTTCCCAGGACGGCCACGGGGACGATCGGCGCGTTCCCGCGTACGGCGAAGTAGGCGAGGCCCGCCCGCAGCGCCGCGAAGTCCCCCTCACCCCGGCTGCCCTCGGGGAAGATCCCGAGGACACCGCCGTTCTTCAGCACGTCCAGCGCCTGGGTGACGGCGCCCCGGTCGGTCGAGTCCCGGTCCACCTTCAGCTGGCCGATGCTCAGCAGGAAGGGGTCCAGGGGGCCCACAAAGGCTTCCTTCTTGATGAGGAAGTGCGTCGGCCTCGGGGCCACGCCCATCACCATCGGGCCATCGATATTGTGCGAGTGGTTGACCGCGAAGATGACCGGCCCGGTGGACGGCACTCGCCAGGAGCCGAGCACACGGGGTTTCCAGAGGCCGTACATAAGCCCCACACCGATCCGACGCCCCACCTCAGCGCCCCTCTCCGAGGGGGTGGCCGACGGGGAGGGCTGGGTACGCCGCATCAACTGAAGCCGCCGGGCAAGCCGGGAACCCGTGGCGGGCCGGAAGCCGGGGGTGGCGGGGCCGACGGACTGGGCGGGCCGGGGGCCGGGCGTTGAGGCGGCGACGGACTGAGCGGGCCGGGCGCTTCCGGCGGACTGCGGGGGCTCGGAGCCTCCGGTCGGCTGGGAATCCCCGATGGGCCCGACTGGCTGAGCGTTCTCAGCGAGCCGGGTGGGCTGGAGATCCCCGGCCGACTGGGAACCGCCCCCGGCCTGGGTGAGCTGGGCATCCCCGGTCGGCCGGGAGTCCTCGCCGGTCCGAGTGGGCTGGGGATCCCCGGAGGGCTGTGTGGTCACTTGCCCGCCCGCTTCTCCTCGACGAGGGTCACGACGCACTCGATGACCTGCGTCAGCGTCAGCTCCGTGGTGTCCACCTCGACCGCGTCGTCCGCCTTGGCGAGCGGCGAGGTCTTGCGGCTGGAGTCCGCCGTGTCCCGCTTGATCAGCGCCTCGCGGGTGGCGGCGACGTCGGTGCCCTGACCCAGCTCACCGCTGCGCCGGGCGGCCCTCGCCTCGGCGGACGCGGTGAGGAAGATCTTCAGATCGGCGTCCGGCAGAACGGTCGTCCCGATGTCCCGGCCCTCGACGACGATCCCCTTCTCCGCGCCGGCCGCGATGGACCGCTGCAACTCCGTGATCCGGGCACGCACCTCGGGCACCGCGCTCACGGCACTGACCTTGGAGGTCACATCCTGCGTCCGGATCGGCCCGGCGACATCCACCCCGTCCACATGGATCGTCGGCGCCGCCGGATCGGTCCCCGACACGATCTCCGGCTTCCCGGCGACCGCGGCGACGGCGTCCGCGTCATCGACGTCGATCCCATTGCTCACCATCCACCAGGTGATCGCCCGGTACTGGGCCCCGGTGTCCAGATAGCTAAGCCCGAGCTCCCCGGCCACAGCCTTCGACGTACTCGACTTCCCGGTGCCGGAGGGACCGTCGATAGCAACGATCACAGGCTGAGCGGCGCCGTTTTCCACGGGGGGACACCTTCCTGGTGCATGGTGGTGGGATCCGGGACGACAAGAACGCCCCGCACAAGGTTACTGCGTACACATCACGCCCTACTCCGACGCCCAGGGCCACCCACCTCCAGCTCTGCTGCCCACCCCGCCCAGCACATCCCAGCCCGTCCGGCGTTTGAGGACGAGGCCCCTTCAGGGCCGATCCCCACCCACCCGGGGTCCAGGGGCGGAGCCCCGGGCGGGGTCGTCCAAGGGGCAGCGCCCCTTGGGGATGTGGGGGTCCCCCCTGCTCGAAGAGCTTGGGGGAGGGTAGGGGCGGCGGGGGCGAGGAAACTACTGGCGTACCCCCCAGCCCCGCTCCCGCAGAGCCGCCGACAACACCGGCGCAGCCTTGGGCTCCACCATCAACTGCACCAACCCGGCCTGCTGCCCCGTCGCATGCTCGATCCGCACATCCTCGACATTCACCCCAGCCCTCCCCGCATCCGCGAAGATCCGAGCCAACTGCCCCGGCTGATCATCGATGAGCACGGCGACCACCTCGTACACCCGATGCGCGGCACCGTGCTTCCCCGGCACCCGAACCTGCCCCGCGTTCCCCCGCCGCAACACATCCTCGATCCCGGCGACCCCCAGCTTCCGCTGATCGACGTCCCCGGACTCCACGGCCCGCAACGCCCGCACGGTCTCATCGAGATCCGCGGCGACATCGGAGAGCAACTCGGCCACAGGCCCGGGATTCGCGGACAGGATGTCGATCCACATCCGAGGATCGGACGCGGCGATCCGCGTGACATCCCGAATCCCCCCACCGGACAACCGCACGGCGGACTCCTCCGCATGCTCCAGCCGAGCAGCGACAAGGCTGGACACGATGTGCGGCATGTGGGAGACGAGCGCGACGGCCCGATCGTGGGCGTCGGCGTCCATGACGACGGGCACGGCCCGGCAGTGGGAGACCAGCTCCAGCGCGAGATTGAGCACCTCGGTCTCGGTGTCCCGCGTGGGCGTCAGCACCCAGGGCCGCCCCTCGAACAGCTCGGCGGAAGCGGCGAGGGGCCCGGACTTCTCCCGCCCGGACATGGGATGCGTCCCGAGGTACCGGGAGAGATCGACCCCGGCGGCCTCCAGCTCCCGCCGGGGCCCACCCTTGACGCTGGCGACGTCGAGATACCCGTACGCGACCTCGCGCCGCATGGCATCCGCGAGCACGCGGGCGACATGAGCGGGCGGCGCGGCGACGACGGCGAGATCGACGGCCCCGTCGGGAGCCTCGTCGGTCCCGGCCCCGAGCGCGGCGGCGGTCCGGGCCTGCTCCGGATCGTGGTCGGCGAGATGGACGACGACCCCCCGCTGCGCGAGGGCCAGGGCGACGGACGTCCCGATGAGCCCGGTCCCGATGACGAGCGCGGTCCTCACTGGGCGATGTCCTTCCGCAGCCCGGCGGCGGCACCGAGGTAGACGTGGGCGATGTCGGCCCGCGCACGCGCGGACTCGACGTGCGCGAGCAGCCGTACGACGCGGGGCATGGCCCCGGTGATGTCGAGCTCCTGCGCGCAGATCAGGGGAACGTCGACGATCCCGATCTTGCGCGCGGCGGCGGCCGGGAAGTCGCTGTGCAGATCGGGCGTCGCCGTGAACCAGATGCTGATCAGATCGTCGACGACGAGATCGTTGCGCTCCATGACGGCCGTCAGCAGCTCCCCGACCCGCCGTTCCATCTCCCCGGCGTCGTCCTCGTCCAACTGGACGGCCCCCCGGACCGCTCGTACCGCCACGCCACCGCTCCTCGCTGTTCCCGTACACCGCGCCTCTGGACCACCCAGCGTAATCAGCCCCACCGACATCGGCGCGCCCGCCCGCCCCCTGAGACGTCCGACGCCTTTGTGCCACTCCGTCCCGGTTGCTTCTCGTCGCCGCCCGCCGGTGCCAGGATGACGCGCATGACGCTCCCCACGACCCGTCGCACGGTCCTCCTGACATCCCTGATGACGACGAGCGCGGTGGCGCTCACGGCAGCCTGCGGCGGCTCCGACGACGACAAGGACAGCTCCTCCCCGGGCGGTACCCCGGGGGCGACGGACCTCGCGAAGACCTCCGACATCCCGGTGGGCGGCGGCAAGGTCTTCACGGACCAGAAGGTCGTGGTGACGCAGCCGGTGAAGGGCGAGTTCAAGGCGTTCTCGGCGGTCTGCACGCACCAGGGCTGCACGGTGGCCAAGGTCGCGAACGGCACGATCGACTGCCCCTGCCACCAGAGCAGGTTCGGCATCGCGGACGGCGCGGTGAAGGGCGGCCCGGCCCCGCGCCCGCTGCCCGCGAAGGAGATCACGGTGAAGGGCGACACGATCACCCTGGTGTGAGCACCGCACGCGCGCGTGAGAGGCCGCTCAAAAAAGCCCCCTCGCACGCGCGCACAGCCCCCCTCACTCGTCCCACAACGCCCCCAGCGTCACCAGCTCACTCCCGTACTCGATCCGGTCCGCCCACTCCGTGGGCCACGCGTCGATCCCCAGCCAGGCCCCCGCGAACGCCCCGGTCAGACAGGCGATCGAGTCGGAGTCCCCGGAGGAGCAGGCGGCCCGGCGCAGCGCGGTGACCGGCTCCTCGGGGAACAGCAGGAAGCAGTACAGCCCCGTGGCCAGCGCCTCTTCGGCGATCCACCCGGCGCCGGTCGCGAGACACGGATCGGCCTCCGGGTCGGGGGCCCGCAGAGCCGCCTCCAGCCGGTCCAGGACGGCGAGGCACTCGTCCCACCCGCGCGCGATGAAGTGCTCGGGGTTGGGGTCCTGGCTCCGCGTCCACAGGTCCCCCAGCCAGTCCTGCCGGTACCGGGACCGGTTCGCCAGCGCGTACGCGCGCAGGAGCCCGATCAGCTCGGACGGCCCGCTCCCGTGCGCGAGGAGCCGTACCGCGTGCGCGGTGAGGTCGGAGGCGGCGAGCGCGGTGGGGTGGCCGTGGGTGAGGGCGGCCTGGAGCTGGGCGGCGCCCGCGCGCTGTTCGTCGCTGAGCGCGGGCGCGAGCCCGATGGGCGCGACGCGCATGTTGGCGCCGCACCCCTTGGAGTCGATCTGGCTGGCGTCCTGCCAGCGCCGACCGGGGTCGTCGAGCAGTTCGCAGGCCCTGAGGCAGGTCCCGCCGGGCGCGCGGTTGTTCTCCGGGGAGTGGTACCACTTCACGAACTCCTCGCGCACCGACCGCTCCATCCCCTGCGGCCCGAGCACGCCCCGGTCCCTCGCGGACCGCAGCCCGCGCGCGAGGGCCAGCGTCATCTGGGTGTCGTCGGAGACGATCGCCCGCGCGGGCAGGGGCATCTGCCGCCAGGGCCCGAACTTGGCGACGATCTGGGGGACGTCGTTGAACTCGGTGGGGAAACCGAGCGCGTCCCCCAGCGCCAGCCCCATCAGGGCCCCGGAGGCGGCGCGCTTGTGCACGGTGAAACTCATGAGGGGCGTCCTTCTGTGGAGGGCCGGACGAGCGGCGGGTGGAGAGCGGTGGCCGTCCCCGCGCGGTAGAGGGCGGCGGGTTTGCCGCGCCCTCCGGTGAGCCGGGCGCCCGCGCGGGCCGGTTCGACGAAGCCGGGTGTGGCGAGGACCTTGCGGCGGAAGTTGGGCCGGTCGAGGCAGGTGCCCCAGACGGTCTCGTAGACGCGTTGCAGCTCGCCGAGGGTGAACTCGGGCGGGCAGAACGCGGTGGCGAGGCACGTGTACTCGAACTTGGCGCCCACGCGTGCGCGCGCGTCGGCGAGGATGCGGTCGTGGTCGAAGGCGAGCGGCCCGGTCTCGTCGTACGGCGTCCAGCGGGCCTGTACGGCGTCGCCGCCGCCGTGCGGTTCGGGGCCGTCGGGGACGAGGGCGGCGAAGGCGACGGAGACGACGCGCATGCGGGGGTCGCGGCCGGGGTCGCTGTAGGTGCGCAGCTGTTCCAGGTGGAGGCCGGCCGCGTCGGCGAGGCCGGTCTCCTCGGCGAGTTCACGCAGGGCGGCGTCCTCGGCGGACTCCTCGGGCAGGACGAACCCGCCGGGCAGGGCCCACTGTCCGGCGTACGGCTCCCGGCCGCGTTCGACGAGCAGGACGTGCAGGGCGCCCGCGCGCAGGGTGAACACCGCGAGGTCGACGGTCACGGCGAAGGGTTCGTACGCGTGCTTGTCGTAGCCGTCCACAGTCGCCCCCCGCCTTTATGGTCACTCCGACCATAAGCAGCGCGTGCAGTGGCGGACAAGACCCCGGCCGCGACCGGCACCAGCCCTCCACAGAACCCCCGAAAGCCCTCAGTGCACCCCAGGAGCCCTTTTCGGGAACACAATGACGGCCGACCCCGGAGAACCCGGGGTCGGCCGTCACGGAGCCGTACAGCCGCCTTCTAGAGGTCGACCTCCTGCATCAGCATGCCCACCTCGGTGTTCGACAGCCGCCGCAGCCAGCCCGACTTCTGGTCGCCGAGGGTGATCGGGCCGAAGGCGACCCGCACCAGCTTGTCCACCGGGAAGCCCGCCTCGGCGAGCATGCGCCGCACGATGTGCTTGCGGCCCTCGTGGAGCGTGACCTCGACCAGGTAGTTCTTGCCGGTCTGCTCGACGACCCGGAAGTGGTCCGCGCGCGCGTACCCGTCCTCCAGCTGGATGCCGTCCTTCAGCCGCTTGCCCAGGTCGCGCGGGATCGGGCCGACGATGTGCGCGAGGTAGACCTTCTTCACGCCGTACCGGGGGTGCGTCAGGCGGTGTGCCAGCTCGCCGTGGTTGGTGAGCAGGATGACGCCCTCGGTCTCCGTGTCGAGCCGCCCCACGTGGAACAGGCGCGTCTCACGGTTGGTGACGTAGTCGCCGAGGCACTGCCGCCCCTCGTTGTCCTCCATCGTGGAGACGACCCCGGCGGGCTTGTTCAGCGAGAAGAACTGGTACGACTGCGTCGCGACCGTCAGCCCGTCGACACGCACCTCGTCCTTCTCGGGGTCGACGCGCTTGCCCTGCTCCAGGACGATCTCGCCGTTGACCTCCACGCGCGCCTGCTCGATCAGCTCCTCGCAGGCCCGCCGCGAGCCGTAGCCCGCGCGCGCGAGGACCTTCTGGAGCCGCTCGCCCTCCTGCTCGGCGCCGGGGAAGGTCTTGGGCAGCTTGACGTCCTTCTTGCCCGCGTACCGCTCCCGGTTGCGCTCCTCCGCGCGCGCGTCGTACTCGCGCGAGGTCGCCGGCGCCCAGCGCCCGCGCCCGCTGCTGCCCGAGGACTGCTTCGGGCCGCCCTTGGCGCCGCCGCGCGCGGAAGTCCCGCGCCCGGACCTGGGACCCTCCGGGGAGGCGCCGGGGCCCACGTCGTAGCGCCGCTCCTCGGGGCGGGGCTTCTTCGGCCGGCCGCCCTGGTTGTCGTCGCGGTTGTTGCCGGCGCCGCGGTAGTTGCCGCGGCCCCCGCTGTTCCCGCCGCGGCTGCCGCTGTTGCCACCACGGCTCCCGCCGTTGTTTCCGCTGCTGTTCCTGCCGCTGCTGCTTCGCATCAAAGTTCCGTCTTGTCGTCTTCCTCGGTATCCGGAGCGTCCGGATCGAACGACGGGACCCCTTCCAGCGTCTCGGCCTCGATCGCCTCCGCCTCCGGGAGGAAGGGCGCGAGTTCCGGAAGCTCGTCCAGACCGCGCAGGCCCATCCGCTCCAGGAAGTAGTTCGTCGTCCCATACAGGATCGCACCTGTTTCGGGTTCCGTGCCCGTCTCCTCGACCAGGCCCCGCTGGAGCAGGGTGCGCATCACGCCGTCGCAGTTCACTCCGCGCACCGCGGAGACGCGGCCGCGGCTGACCGGCTGGCGGTAGGCGACGACGGCGAGGGTCTCCAGCGCCGCCTGGGTGAGGCGGGCCTGCTGGCCGTCCAGGACGAAGCTCTCGACGGCCGCCGAGTAGGCGGGCCGCGTGTAGTAGCGCCAGCCTCCGGCGACGGCTCTCAGCTCGAAGCCCCTGCCCTGTGCCGTGTACTCGTCCGCCAGCTCCCTGAGCGCGTCCGCGACCTGCCGCCGGGGCCGCTGGAGGAGCTTCGCGAGGTGCTCCTCCGTCGCCGGTTCGTCGACGACCATCAGGACGGCCTCCAGGGCGGGCTTGAGGTCCAGCTCAGCGACGGCCTCGCTCACGTCTTCTCCTCCTCGGTCGGCCGGTCGAACTCGTCCGTCACCGCGGCGGTCGCGTCACCGCCGGTCCACCGCACGAGCAGGTCCCCGAGCGCCGTCTCCTGGTCCAGTTCGACCGCCTTGTCCCGGTACAGCTCCAGCAGCGCGAGGAACCGGGCGACGACGGTGAGCGTGTCCTCGGTGTCCTCGACGAGCACCCGGAAGCTGGCCTCGCCGAGTTCCCTGAGCCGCGCGACGACGACCAGCGCCTGCTCCCGCACACTCACCAGCGGCGCGTGGATGTGATCGACGTACACCTGGGGCTTCGGCTTCGGCTGCATCGCCTTCACGGCGAGCCTGGCGAATCCTTCCGCCCCGATGCTGATCACGACCTCGGGCAGCAGTTCGGCGTGGTGCGCTTCGAGCCCGACGGTACGGGGGTAGCGGCGCCCCTCGACCTCCAGCCGGTGGCTGAGGATGTCGGCGATCTGCTTGTACGCCCGGTACTGCAACAGCCGCGCGAACAGCAGGTCCCGCGCTTCGAGGAGCGCGAGGTCGGCCTCGTCCTCGACCTCGGCGGCGGGCAGCAGCCGCGCGGCCTTGAGGTCGAGCAGCGTCGCGGCGACGACGAGGAACTCGGTCGTCTGGTCGAGGTCCCAGTCCGGCCCCATCGCCCTGATGTGCGCCATGAACTCGTCGGTGACCTTGGACAGCGCGACTTCGGTGACGTCCAGCTTGTGCTTGGCGATCAGCTGGAGCAGCAGGTCGAAGGGGCCTTCGAAGTTGGTGAGCCGGACCTTGAAGACCCCGTCGGGAACCGCCTCTTCACGCCCCTCCGCCTCGACGGGGACCGGCGCCTCTGCGGGAACCGGCGGTTGTTCCCCGGCCCCCGGCCCCCGACCCAGTGCGCGTCGGCGGCCGGCCGGGGCACCGGTGGCAGAAGACGTGTCGTACGAGGTCATAGCCCCCGAAGGTACCCCTACCGCCCCCGCAACCGGCGTACGAGGATGCTCGCGTCACCGCGGGACTCCAGGTCGGCGAGGACGACGGCGACCGCTTCGCGGACGATGCGGCCCCGGTCGACGGCGAGGCCGTGTTCGCCGCGGAGCACCAGGCGGGCGTGCTCCAGGTCCATGAGTTCCTCGGCGGAGACGTACACGGTGATCTTCTCGTCGTGGCGTTCGCGCCCGGAGGGGCGGCGGGCGGCGGCGCGGCCCCGTTTGCGGGGCTCGGCGTCGGCGGGAGCGGCGGGGTTGGCAGAACCTTCCTGCGCCCGCCGCACACGGCCGTCGCCCCTGCTGCGGGACTCGCCGCCGTCGCCCTGGCCGGCGTCGGCGGCGACGTGTTCGGCCCCGTCGCCGTCCCCGCCCTGCGCGGGCACGGCGAGCGGCGCGTCCTCGGCGGACGCCCCCTCGCTCTCACCCGCCTGCCCCGGCACCCGGCCCTCGCCGGGCCGCCGGGGAGTGGACGGCTGGAGCGCCGTTCCCCCTGTCGTGCGGAAGAGTTCGTCGGCCCCCGGCAGACTCACTCGGCGTGACACCGGGCGAGCACCTCCCTGGCGAGCTGGCGGTAGGCGGCGGCGCCGACGGAGTTGGACGCGTACGTGGTGATCGGCTCGCCCGCGACCGTGGTCTCGGGGAAGCGGACGGTCCGGCCGATCACCGTGTGGTAGACGTGGTCGTCGAACGCCTCGACGACCCGCGCGAGCACCTCGCGGCTGTGGACGGTCCGCGAGTCGTACATCGTCGCGAGGATGCCGTCGAGTTCCAGCTCGGGGTTGAGGCGCTCCTGGACCTTCTCGATGGTCTCGGTGAGCAGCGCGACCCCGCGCAGCGCGAAGAACTCGCACTCCAGCGGGACGATCACCTTGTGGGCGGCCGTGAGCGCGTTCACCGTGAGCAGGCCGAGCGAGGGCTGGCAGTCGATGACGATGTAGTCGTAGTCGTCCATCAGCGGCTTCAGCGCCCGCTGGAGGGTCGACTCGCGCGCGACCTCGGAGACCAGCTGGACCTCGGCCGCCGAGAGGTCGATGTTGCTCGGCAGCAGGTCCATGTTGGGGACCGCGGTCTTCAGCAGGACCTCGTCGGCCGACATGCCCCGCTCCATGAGCAGGTTGTAGACCGTGAGGTCGAGCTCCATGGGGTTGACGCCGAGACCCACCGACAGCGCGCCCTGCGGGTCGAAGTCCACGAGCAGCACCCGCCGGCCGTACTCCGCGAGGGCGGCACCCAGGTTGATGGTCGACGTGGTCTTGCCCACGCCGCCCTTCTGGTTGCACATCGCGATGATCGTCGCGGGTCCGTGATCGGTCAGCGGGCCCGGGATCGGGAAGTACGGCAGCGGACGCCCGGTCGGGCCGATGCGCTCGCGACGCTGGCGTGCGGCGTCGGGCGCGAGCGTGGCCGCGTACTCGGGGTCGGGCTCGTATTCGGCGTCGGGGTCGTAGAAGTGCCCGTCGGGCAGTTCGTCGTAGTCGGCGAAGTGGTTGTGGGGCGCGCCACTTCCGTCGCCGGCCATGGCGTTCACGTGATGGCCATCCATGCTCTGGTCTGCTGTCCGCAGGGTCTGCGGACTCTGGTGGGCTGCGAAGGTGCGCACAGCGACGGAGCCGACAGCCTCGGTTCCCTCAGGGCTCCGGCCCCGGACAGGCGTTCCTGCTCGACCACCCCCGGGAGAAAATGTCGACTCATTCACAAGTCGTCTTACCTCCTTGGTGACCAGGGGATTTCTGGACAGGTCAGCGTGGCACCATGCCGACGGTTGGCGACTCTATGGCGTGTCGGCCGTTCGCAGCAACACAATCCGCCGGACCCGGCCGGATGTGTCGGCAAAGAAACATGACGCTGTCAAGGGCGTACGGCCGTCGCACAGCAGGTTTCACCGGTGTGCGAATCGGTCGAAGGGTTACGTTCGCGGCGAGTTGACCGAGCATCGCAAAGTGACCATACACACATTGGGCCGGACCTTATGGACAAGGCCCGGCCCGCTGTGCGTCGTTGACGCTTCTTGTTGACGTATCGCCTTTATCAAAAGGTGACTTGGCCACGCCCGATGGGCGGGTCGCTCACCCCAGCAGCGACGTCAGTTCGACGTGCTCGAGGCCGTGCGCCTCGGCGACCTCGCGGTAGACGACCTTGCCGTCATGGGTGTTGAGCCCCTTGGCGAGCGCGGGATCGCGCCGCAGCGCCTCGGCCCAGCCGTGGTCGGCGAGTTCGACGATGTACGGCAGGGTCGCGTTGGTGAGCGCGTACGTCGAGGTGTTGGGGACCGCGCCGGGCATGTTGGCGACGCAGTAGAACACCGACTCGTGGACGGTGAACGTCGGTTCGGCGTGGGTCGTCGGACGCGAGTCCTCGAAGCAGCCGCCCTGGTCGATCGCGATGTCGACAAGGACACTTCCGGGCTTCATGCGGGCCACCAGCTCGTTGGTGACCAGCTTCGGCGCCTTGGCGCCCGGGATGAGGACGGCGCCGACGACGAGGTCGGCGTCCAGGACGGCCTTCTCCAACTCGAAGGAGTTGGACATGATGGCCCGCACCTGCGTGCCGAACACCTTGTCGGCCTCGCGGAGTTTGTTGATGTCCTTGTCCAGCAGCGTGACGTGGAAGCCGAGTCCGATCGCGATCTGCGTCGCGTTCCAGCCGGAGACCCCGCCGCCGATGACGACCGCCTTGGCGGGCTGGGTGCCCGGCACCCCGCCGGGCAGGACCCCGCGCCCGCCGGCCGAGCGCATCAGGTGGTAGGCGCCGACCTGGGGCGCGAGCCGCCCCGCCACTTCGGACATCGGTGCGAGCAACGGCAGTGCGCGGCCCGGGAGTTCGACCGTCTCGTAGGCGATCGCGGTGGTGCCGGAGGCGACGAGCGCGTCCGTGCACTCCTTGGACGCGGCCAGGTGCAGGTAGGTGAAGAGCGTCTGGTCCTTGCGCAGCCGGTGGTACTCCTCGGCGACCGGCTCCTTGACCTTGAGCAGCAGATCGGCGGCGCCCCACACCTCGTCCGCCGTGTCCAGGATCGCGGCGCCCGCCGCGACGTACTCCTCGTCCGGGATCGAGGACCCCACCCCGGCGCCGCGCTCGATGACGACCTCGTGGCCGTGGCGCACCAGTTCGTGCACGCCGGCGGGGGTGATGGCCACCCGGAACTCGTTGTTCTTGACCTCGCGGGGGATGCCGACCTTCACGTCGATCACGGTCCTCGACTCAAGGGACGTATACGTATGCGTATACCGGGATATGTCGCACTGGTGGCGCGACAGAGCCAGTCTAATGAAGGCGTTCCCGGTGTCCAGCCTTTCAAAGCATCAATCTTCGGCCGATGTGCCACGGATTTCGTAGGCGTTGCTTCCGTGTTCCCCCTCGGATTCAGGCCCGGGGCGCTCCCCGGCCAGCATCCGGTCGGCCGCCGCGCGGTGCACCCGGGCCGCCGCCGGGTCGCCGAGGTGCTCCAGGGTGTCGGCGAGGCGCAGGTGGAGCGCGGCCTGCAAGCGCTCGTCCTCCGCGCGACGCGCCCACTCCACCGCCTCCTGGCAGGTCCGCAGCGACTCCTCCGGCCGGCCCGCGTACTCCTGGACCCGCGCCAGTTCGCTGAGCGCCCGCGCGTGCGCCCCCACGTCCCCGTTCTTCCGGTGCCCGGCGGCCGACGCCCGCCACGCCCGCTGCGCCTCCCCGTACCGGCCGGCGTAGGTCTGCGCGGTGGCGATACGGCCGTACAGGCGCGCGGCGTCGGCGCGTTCGTCCCGGGCGAGCCGCTGGGCGAGGGCGCGGCCGTACCAGTCGGCGGCCCGCTCGTAGTCCCCGAGTTCGAGGTGCGCGCCGCCGATCGACTCCATGGCCCGGCCGGTCGCATACGGGTCGCCCGCCTCGCGTCCGGCGTCGAGGGCGGCCCGGTAGCGGGTCAGCGCCTCCTCGGTGCGGCCGGTGCTCGCGTCGACGTCGGCGAGGTTCAGCAGGGCCGCGGCGCGCTCGCGCGGGAGGTCGCGGCGTTCGGCGACGTCGAGGACGAGGCGGTGGACGCCGTACAGGTCGGGGGCGGCGGCCCGGGTGCCGAAGTGGGCGACCATCGCGCGCACGAACTGGGACATCAACCGGCGTGCCAGGGTGTCGAGTTCACCGTCCGCGACCGCGAGGCGGGCGGAGGCCAGCAGGGCCGGGCGGCGCAGCCGCAGCCAGTCGCCGGCCGCCCGCCGGCTGGAGAAGCGCAGGGCGCGCGGGAGACCCTGGAGGCGGGCGCGGGCCTGCGGGTTCTCCGGTTCGGTGATCGCGCGGCAGGACTGGAGGAGGCGGACCGTGCGCTCCAGCATGCGCGCGCGGGCCAGGTGCAGTTCGGCCGGGCGGTCGTGCGTCTCGGCGGCGGCCTTCAGCAGGGGGTACAGGCAGCCGGGCACCTCGTACTGCGGGATCGGCGAGTCCACCGCGTGCAGCAGGCCCTGCGCGGTCAGGTCGTCCAGGGTGGTGCGGGCGGCGCCGATCGAGCAGCCGGCCAGCGCCGAGGCGGTGTGCGGGTCGACGAGGCCGGCGGGGGCCAGGCTCAGCAGTCGCAGTATCCGCGCGGCCGGCGCCGGCAGTCCCGCGTGCACGAGCCGGAAGACCCGGCTGAGCGGCGTCCCCTCGTCCCCCTCGGCGCGCAGGTGCTTGGCGAGGTCGGCGACGGCCGCCGTGGGCCGCGCGGCCAGCCATCCCCCGGCCAGCACCAGCGCGGCGGGCTGCCCCTGGCACACCTCGACGAGCCCCTCCGCCGAGCGCGGGTCGACGGTCACCCGCACCGACCCGGTCGACCGGGTCAGCAGTTCCAGCGCCGACTTGGTGTCCAGCCCGCCCAGCGTGCACGGCCGCACATCGGCGATCCCGGTCAGCGGCCCCCCGGACACAGCGACGACCAGGCACTCCGGGTTGTCCGGCAGCAGCGCGTCCACGTGTTCGGCACCCGGCGCGTCGTCGAGCAGCAGCAGCGTACGGCGCTCGGCGAGCGCGTCCCGCAGCAGCGCGGAGAGGTCGTCCTGATCGGCCCCTGCGGGCGCCTCGACGTCCAGCTCGGCCAGCAGGTCGCGGGCGGCCCGCTCGACGGGCACGGGCGTGCCGTCCGGCTCGGCGAGCCGGACCCGCAGGACGCCGTCCCGGTAGTGGCCGGCGACCTGGCGGACGAGTTCCTCGGCGAGCGCGCTGCGGCCGGACCCCGGCCGGCCGGCGATCAGCAGCACCCGCGCGCGGGGCGACTTCTTGCCGACCAGGGTGTCCAGGCCGACGCGCTCGATGTCGGCCCGCAGTTCCTTCAACTCCCTGGTACGGCCCAGGAATTGGCCCTCCGTCGCAGCGTGGCCCGACAGCACCGCGCCGTCCGTCTCCACTGCCTGATCCGCCACGGGCCACGCTCCCGTCTCACACACGCGCAACACCGGCACGCACTCTCGGCTCACTCCACGGGAGCCTAGTTCACGCTCTGCAACCTTCCTCGCGGAGCGCGGCCATGACGGCCCCTCAGGTCCCCTGATCGGATCAGCCGATGGTCACACCGGGAACGTGAACCTCTGAGGGAGCGCGAAACGATCACGCAGGGTTCACGTTTGCGTCAGAAACGGTCGGGCGCCGACCCCTCACGCCTCGAACGGCCGCGCGGGCCAGGCCGCCTCGGCCGGACGCAGCGCCGAGAGGCCGTCCCCGGCGCGCGCCGCCGCCAGCGACAGCACCCCCACCACCAGACAGTTGTTGTGCAGCTCCCCCGCGAGGATCCCCCGCACCAGCTCGGCGACCGGCACGCGCGCGTACTCCATGTCCGCCTCCTCGTCCTCCACCTCGAAGCGCTGCCCCTCCGCCTCCGAGAGTCCCCGCGCGAGGAAGACGCGCACGGCCTCGTCGCAGCCGCCGGGCGTGGTGTAGACGTCGGTGAGGACGTGCCAGCTCTCCGCCTTGACGTGGGCCTCCTCGTACAGCTCGCGCTGCGCCGCGTGCAGCGGGTTCTCGCCGGGTACGTCGAGGAGACCGGCCGGGATCTCCCAGAGCTTCTCGCGCACGGGGTGGCGGTACTGCTTGATCAGCAGCACCCGGTCCTCGTCGTCGAGGGCGAGGACGGCGACCGAGCCGGGGTGGACCTGGTAGTCGCGGCGGACGACCGAGCCGTCCGGCATGACGACGTCGTCGGTGCGCACGGACGTCTTCTTGCCGACGAAGGGAGTGTCCGTCGCGCGGACCTCCCACTCCTGCGGGGTGTCCTTGACCGTCATTGCTCTTGCCTCTCCGACGTGCGCAAACGAAAACCGGGGCGCTCCCGTTGAGAGGGAGACACCCCGGCCACCGTACAACCGGCCGTGTTACTTCGAACTCTTGGCGGCCACCGCCGCCTTCACGAGCCCGGCGAACAGCGGGTGCGGCCGGGTCGGGCGCGAGCGCAGCTCCGGGTGGGCCTGCGTGGCGACCAGGTAGGGGTGGACGTCGCGTGGGTACTCGACGTACTCGACGAGCTTGCCGTCCGGGGACGTGCCCGAGAACTGGATGCCGGCCTTCTTCTCCAGTTCCGCGCGGTAGGAGTTGTTGACCTCGTAGCGGTGGCGGTGCCGCTCCTCGACGTACTCCTTGCCGTCGTAGACCTCGCGGACGATGGAGCCCTCGGCGAGCTTCGCCGGGTACATGCCGAGCCGCATCGTGCCGCCCATGTCGCCCTCGCCGGCCACGATGTCGAGCTGCTCGGCCATGGTCGAGATGACCGGGTGGGCCGTGGCCGCGTCGAACTCGGTGGAGTTGGCGTCCGGGATGTCCGCGAGGTTGCGGGCCGCCTCAATGACGATGCACTGGAGACCCAGGCACAGGCCCAGCAGCGGCACCTTGTTCTCGCGGGCGTACTTGATCGCGCCGACCTTGCCGAGGACGCCGCGGTCGCCGAAGCCGCCGGGGATGCAGATGCCGTCCACGTCCGCCAGCTGGGCGGCGGCGCCGGCCGGGGTCTTGCAGTCGTCCGAGGTGACCCACTTGATCTTCACGCGGGCCTTGTTGGCGAACCCGCCCGCGCGCAGCGCCTCGGTGACCGAGAGGTAGGCGTCGGGGAGGTCGATGTACTTGCCGACCAGGGCGAGCGTGATCTCGTGGTCGGGGTTGTGGACGCGGTCGAGCAGGTCGTCCCACGTCGTCCAGTCCACGTCGCGGAACGGCAGGTCCAGCTTGCGGACGACGTACGCGTCGAGGCCCTCGCCGTGGACGGTCTTCGGGATGTCGTAGATGGAGCGCGCGTCCGGGCAGGCGACGACCGCGGACTCGTCGACGTCGCACATCAGGGAGATCTTGCGCTTGATCGCGGTCGGCACCTCGCGGTCGCAGCGCAGCACGATCGCGTCGGGCTGGATGCCGATGTTGCGCAGGGCGGCCACGGAGTGCTGGGTGGGCTTGGTCTTCAGCTCGCCGGACGGGCCGATGTACGGAAGGAGCGAGATGTGGACCACGAACACGTTGTCCCGGCCGACCTCGTGACGGACCTGGCGGACCGTCTCCAGGAACGGCAGCGACTCGATGTCACCGACCGTGCCGCCGACCTCGGTGATGACGACGTCGACCTCGTCGGTCGCCATGCGGCGGATACGGTGCTTGATCTCGTTGGTGATGTGCGGGATGACCTGCACGGTGTCGCCCAGGTACTCGCCGCGCCGCTCCTTGGCGATCACGGTGTTGTACACCTGGCCGGTGGTGACGTTGGCGCTGCCGTCGAGGTCGCGGTCGAGGAAGCGCTCGTAGTGGCCGATGTCCAGGTCGGTCTCGGCGCCGTCGTTGGTGACGAACACCTCGCCGTGCTGGAAGGGGTTCATCGTGCCGGGGTCGACGTTCAGGTAGGGGTCCAGCTTCTGCATGACCACGCGCAGGCCACGGGCCTTCAGGAGCATGCCGAGGCTGGAGGCGGTCAGGCCCTTGCCGAGCGAGGAGGCGACACCCCCGGTGACGAAGATGTGCTTGGTCGTCGAAGATTTCGGCGTGATGGCCAAGAGGGGGCTCCCGTGGTCGCGGTCTGGGGGTCGCTGCGGTTCGGGGGATTCGTGCCCTCCGCTCCACGGGCTACCAGCGTATCAGCGCCCCGGAGAGATGGCTTCCGGCCACGCTCCGCGCACGCGCCGACACAAGTCTTTGACGAGGATTTCGTGTTCCTTGACGACGCTTTCACCCTCACTCACCCGTTCGGCCCAGGCACGTCGGTGAGAGCGGCACACAGATGATCTGCGTGAGTCGTATCCTGCTCAGACACTCGCTGTCGAGTCCCTCCGTGCACCACGGCACACCCCCGCCCACGGACCGGAACAACGAAGGCTCGTCAGCTCGTTGAACAAAAAATGGCGTTTTGCCAGACGGCGGGACGACCGGTTGACTTCATCGTTCAACGACTTGCATTTGGACCGACCCCCTTGACCACAACGCCCCCCTCAGGGGGTGGCGTGGCCGTTCGACTGGAGTTGCACGTGGCCGGGCGCATCGAAGACTACGCACTCATCGGAGACATGCAGACCGCCGCACTGGTCTGCCGGGACGGCACAGTCGACTGGCTGTGCCTGCCCCGCTTCGACTCGCACGCCATCTTCGCGGGCCTGCTCGGCACGGAGGATCACGGCTTCTGGCGCCTGGGCCCCGCCCATCCCGCCGAATCCGCTCCCCCGCCGGCCACCCGGCGCACCTACCGGGGCGACTCGCTGATCCTGGAGTCCGAGTGGGAGACCCCGCGCGGCACGGTCCGGGTCACCGACTTCATGCCCCCGCGCGACGGAGCGCCCCAGCTCATCCGCATCGTCGAGGGCGTCTCGGGGCGCGTGCCGATGCGCTCGGCGCTGCGCATGCGCTTCAGCTACGGCCGGATCGTCCCCTGGGTCCACAAGCACGAGGGCCGCACGGTCGCCGTCGCGGGCCCCGACTCGGTGTGGTTCGACACGACCGCACAGACGTACGGCAAGCAGCTCACGACGTACTCGGACTTCACGGTCGCGCCGGGCGACCGGATCGCGTTCACGATCTCCTGGGAGCCCTCGCACAAGCAGCCCCCGCCGCTCCCCGAGCCGGAGGCGTCGCTGGAGGCGACCGAGGAGTTCTGGCGCGAGTGGGTCGCGCAGTGCACGTACCACGGCCCCTACCGCGAGGCCGTGATCCGCTCGCTGATCACGCTGAAGGCGCTCACGTACGCGCCCACCGGCGGGATCGTCGCCGCGCCCACCACCTCGCTGCCGGAGGACATCGGCGGCGTCCGCAACTGGGACTACCGCTACACGTGGCTGCGCGACGCCGCGATCACCCTCTCCTCGCTGCTGCGCACCGGCTACCGCGACGAGGCGCGCGCCTGGCGCGAATGGCTCCTGCGGGCCGTCGCCGGCGACCCGGAGAACCTCCAGATCATGTACGGCATCGCGGGCGAGCGCGAGCTCGGCGAGGCGGAGCTCGACTGGCTGCCGGGGTACGAGAAGTCGGCGCCGGTCCGCGTCGGCAACGGCGCCGCGCACCAGCTCCAGCTGGACGTGTACGGCGAGGTCACCGAGGCCCTGCACCTCGGCCACATGACCGGCCTCGCCCGCAACGACTACGCCTCCCTGCTCCAGCTCAAACTGATCCGCTACCTGGAGGACCACTGGAACGTGCCGGACGAGGGCATCTGGGAGGTCCGCGGCCCGCGCCGGCACTTCGTGCACTCCAAGGTCATGGCCTGGGTCGCCGTCGACCGCACGATCAAGCTCATCGAGTCCGGCGACGCGGACGGGCCCCTGGAGCGCTGGCGCGAGCTGCGCGACGACATCCACCGGGACGTCTGCGAGAAGGGGTACGACAAGGAGCGCAACACCTTCACGCAGTCCTACGGCTCGAAGGAACTCGACGCCTCGCTCCTCCTGATCCCCCAGATGGGCTTCCTGCCGCCCGACGACAAGCGCGTGATCGGCACGATCGAGGCGATCCAGCGCGAACTGTCCACGCCGGACGGCTTCATCCTGCGCTACCCGACCTCCGGCGGCGACGAGGGCGTCGACGGCCTCCCCGGCGACGAGGGCGCGTTCCTGGCGTGCTCGTTCTGGATGGCGGACGACCTCGCGATGATCGGCCGCGTGGACGAGGCCCGCAAGCTCTTCGAGAAGCTCCTCGCCCTGCGCAACGACCTCGGCCTCCTCGCGGAGGAGTGGGACCCCCGCCTCAAGCGCCAGGTCGGCAACTTCCCGCAGGCCTTCAGCCACGTCCCCCTCATCGACACGGCCCTGCGCCTGACGGCATCGGGCGCGTACGGCGGCTGACCCCGTGCCCAAGGACCAGGTCGCACAGCGGCTCCTGCACCTCGCCCGCCAGGACCCCGCGATCACGGGAGCCGCCTTCACCGGCTCCCACGCCACGGGCCACGCCGACGCGTGGTCCGACCTCGACCTGGTCCTCGCGGTCCACGGCGACCGCACACCGGTCGTCGCCGCGTGGACGGCCCGCCTGTACGCCGACTTCGACGCCCTCCACCACTGGGACCTCGGCACGATCCGCGTCTTCCTCCTCCCCGGCTGGACGGAGGTCGACATCACGTTCGCCCCGGAGGCGGAGTTCGGCCCACGAGGCCCGCAGTGGCGCACGCTCTTCGGGAGTACGAGGGTGCTGGAGCCGTTCGGCGACCCGGACCCGGCGCACCTGATCGGCCTGTCCTGGCATCACGCCCTCCACGCGCGCGTGTGCGTGGAGCGGGGCCGGTCCTGGCAGGCCGCACACTGGATCGGCGCGCTACGGGCCCACCTGATCACCCTCGCGTGTCTCCGGCAGGGGGTTCCCGCGGCGCACGCCAAGGGGGCGCACCTGGTGGACCTCGCCCTGGAGCCGACGCTCGTGCGCTCCCTGGGCGCGGAGGAACTGCTCAGGGCGCTGGGGGCGGCGGTGAGGCTGCTGGCGGCCGAGGTCGGGCACTGGGACGCGGGGCTCGCGGAGCGGTTGGGGCCGGCGCTGGAGGAGCTGGCCGCCCGGTAGGGGGGTGCCGGCGGTGGTCATGGCCGTACGCCAGCGCCCGCCGTCCCAGGTAGCGTCCCCGTATGGACACCCCTGTCGATCACATCACCGTGCGCCGTGCCCTGGAGCTGCCCGGGCTGCGCAGGGGGCTGCCCGAGGTCCTCGCGGGGGCGGAGGCGCTGGACCGGGGGGTGCGGTGGGTGCATGCCGGTGAGGTGCCGCACATCGCCTCGCTCCTCAAGGGCGGCGAGCTGCTCCTCACCACCGGGTACGGCCTCGGCACCCGCCCCGCCGAGCAGCGCGCGTTCGTCCGCACCCTCGCGGAGCGGGGCATCGCCGCGCTCGTGGTCGAACTGGGGCCCCGTTTCACCCGGTTGCCGGCCGCGCTGATCGAGACGGCGCGTACGTCGGGGCTGCCGCTGGTCCAACTCCACCGCGAGGTGGCCTTCGTGACGGTCACCGAGGAGATCCACACGGAGATCGTGAACGGTCACTACGCGCTGCTCCAGCGGGCGGAGGAGGTGCACCGGCGCTGCACGGACGCGTTGCTGGGCGGAGGGGGGATTCCTCACGTCCTCGGCATCCTCGGGGAGTTCAGCGACAACCCGGTGTTCCTGGAGACGGCCGAGGGACACCTGCTGTACGCGGCGGGGGCGGGCCCCGAGGGGGCTGATCCGCTCCAGGTGTGGGAACGGCTGCGGGGACCGGGCCGGGAGGCGCCGTCGGGGACGGTGGTGGTGGACGTGCCGGGCGGGTCCGGGGCCGGCTCGACGCTGAGGGCCGGGCGGAGCGGCGGTGGACCGGGGGCCGGGTGGGCCGGTTCGCCGCCGGGGAGCGGGAGCGTCGGTGCGGCCGGTTCGGAGGCGGTCGGCGGTGGTGGCAGGGCCGGCTCCGTCGGGGGCACCGGCGGCGCTGCGGTGCGTGCCCGGCTCGTCCTGCTTCCCGTGCGCGCCCCCCTCACCCCCGTACACCGCATCGCCGCCGAACGCGCCGCGGGCATCCTCGCGGTCGTCCTGATGCAGGCGCGGCAGGAGGAGGAGCTGGCGGCGCGCGGGCGGGGAGATTTCCTCAGCGACCTCGCGGAGGGGCGGATCGGCGCGGAGGACGCGCCGGCCCAGGCGAGGGTGCTGGGGTTCAAGCCCGGCGCCGGGCCCCTGCTGCCGGTCGTGATGCGCCTCGGTGACCCCGGGGCGCTCACGGCGAGGGCGCTCGCGGAGGAACTGGCGTCGCTGGGCGTCCCGGTGCTGCTCGGCGTGCGTCCCGTGGAGGGGCGTGTCCTGGTCCTCCTGGGCCTGCGCCCGGAACAGGACCGCGCGGCGCTGGCCGACCGGGCGGCAGCCGCCCTCCACGCCGGGGCGGACCGAGCGGGTACCCGGCGCCCGGGTTCCCCGCCGCCGGTCGTCGTCGTGGGAGTCCCCGGCACCTGGGCAGCGGCGGCGGCCGGCCTCCACCACGCGACCGAGGCGGCGACAGCGGCCCAGGGCCTCCCGCCCCAACCCTGGTACGACGCCCGCCACTTGGACACGGACCTGTTGCTGTGGCGACTGCGGGACCACCCGGACCTGGCGGCGTTCGTGACGAGAGCGATCGGCGCCCTCCGGTCCCACGACGCCAGAGCCAAGCCGCCTCTGCTCCCCACGCTGGAGACGTACTTGGCGCACGCGGGCAGGAAGGCGGAGACGGCGAGGGAACTCCACCTGAACCGCCAGACGCTGTACAACCGCCTCGCGAAGATCGGCGAGTTGCTGGGGACGGACCTGGAGGACCCGCGGACGGTACTGACCCTGAGCCTGGCCCTCAGGGCACGACGGTACGTGTCATGAGCGGCTACCCGATGGGCCGAGGCTGGGTCAACTCGTCGTAGACGCTCAGCACTTGAGCCACCGTCTCGTCCTCCGTGGGCCAGCTCCCCACCTGCCGCTCCCCCGACTCCCGCAGGGCGTCCCGCCGTTCCGCGTCCCCCAGCAGCCGCACCACGGCCCCCGCCAACGCCTCCGCGTCTCCCGCGGCCACCAACTCCGCCGCGTCCCCCACGAGTTCCCGCACCCCGCCGGTCAGCGGAGCGACCAGCGGCACCCCGGCCCGCAACGCTTCCTGCGCGAAGACGGACCGGGACTCGTCGGCCCCCGGCAGCAGCGCCAGATCGGCCGCCCCCAGCAGTTCGGGAACGTCGTCCCGGCGCCCGACGAGCAGTACGGGCAGCCCTTCCCGGTCGATCCGCGCCTGCAACTCCCCGCGCGACGGCCCCTCTCCGGCGACGACGACGAGCGGCACGGGATCGAGGAACCGCCAGGACCGGGCCGCGTCGAGCAGCACCTCGTACCCCCGATACCGGTCGAGCGATCCGACGGCGAGCAGCAACGGCCGCTCGCCGACCCCGAGTTCGGCCCGCACCTTGTCCCCCGGCAGCACACCGCAGGCCCGCTGCCCCGGCAGGGACACGGCCGCGAGCCGGGCGTCCCGGGCCCCCGTGCGCCGAGCCCGGTCGACGAGGTCGGAGGTGGTCCCCAGCACGACGGTGGCCGCCTTGACGACACGCCGCTCCAGCACGCGCAGCAGATGCGCGCGGGCCCCCTCGGCGCGGGCCCCGTTGTGCCAGGTGACGATCAGCGGCGTACGGCGTCCGCTGAGCGCGAGGACGGCCCGGAACGAGGCGTGCAGCCCATGCGCGTGCACCAGGTCGGCGTCGGAGCAGGCGGCCCGCAGCGCGGCCACCGACCCCGGATCGCTGCTGCGCGGCACGGGCACGTGGTCCGCGCCGGCGCCGGAGAAGTCGTAGGCGTGATCGGACTCGGAGGGGGCGCACACCGTGACCCGTACGCCCCGTGCGACGAGCCCGGCGGTCAGCGAGCGCACGTGCGCGCTGCTGCCGGCGTTGCCGCCGCCGAGCACCTGCACGGTGCGCAGCGGCGCCTGGCCCTGGGACGAAGGGCTGCTCACGTGGCTCACGTGGCCGGAACTCCTGGTTCGGCGGGGGACGGTCACGGAGAAACGTACCGAAGGAACACGCGGAGACCCGCCCCGCGCACCTTCCTCCGTGTCCTCCAAGGATGCCAGCACGTACGGGTGTTCCGGACCGCCCGGCGGCCGTGGACCCCCGCACCTGAGCCCTCTTGTCACCCACATGAGTGACGCCGTCCGGTTACGTACGAACAACCTCTCCACGGGTCGAGAACTTCGCACACCCGGCCGTCACAGCACCCCCGGACGACCCGCACATCACCCGTCCGGCCGACAAGGCCCGGGGGCGCGCCCCGTACGGAACGCGCCCCCGCGAGACCCTCTACGCGTCCGCGCGAGCCGTCGCCAGGAGTTCCTCCGCGTGCGCCCGGGCCGTCTGCGAGTCCTCCTGCCCGGCGAGCATCCGGGACAGCTCCCGGATCCGCTCCTCGCCCTCCAGGACCTTCACGCCGGAGCGGGTGACGGACCCGTCGTTGGTCTTCTCGACCAGCAGCTGCCGGTCGGCGAAGGCCGCGACCTGCGGGAGGTGGGTGACGACGACGACCTGCGCGGACTTGGCGAGCTTGGCGAGCCGCCGGCCGATCTCGACGGCCGCCTTGCCGCCGACGCCGGCGTCGACCTCGTCGAAGAGGTACGTGGGGACGGGGTCCGTGCCGGCGAACACGACCTCGACCGCGAGCATCACGCGCGACAGCTCACCGCCGGACGCGCCCTTGGCGATGGGCCGGGGCGGGGCGCCGGGGTGCGGGGCGAGCAGCAGCTCGACCTCGTCCGCGCCGGAGGGTCCGTACGCGACCCTCCGGCCGCCGACCTCGACGCCCTCGGGGTCCTCGGTCTGGCGGATCGCGAACGACACGCGCGCGTGCGGCATCGCGAGGGAGGCCAGTTCGGCGGTGACGGCGGCGGCGAAGCGGTCGGCGGCCTCGGTGCGGGCGTCGGTCAACGCCTGGGCGAGGGCGCCGAGTCCGGTGCGCAGGGCGTCGCGTTCGGCGGTGAGTTCCGCGATGCGTTCGTCGTCGGAGTCGAGTTCGGTGAGGCGGGCGGCGCTCGTCTCGGCCCACTCCAGGACGGCGTTCACGTCCGCGCCGTACTTGCGGGTCAGGGCGGTGAGGGCGGCGCGGCGCTCCTCCACGGCCGCCAGGCGCCGGGGGTCGGCGTCCAGGTCGTCGGCGTACCCGGCGAGTTCGCCCGCCACGTCGCCGAGGAGGATGCCGATCTCGCCGATGCGGTCCGCGAGCGCGGCCAGCGCCGGGTCGTGCGAGCGGACGGCCTCCAGGGCGCGCTGGGCGCCCGCCACGAGGGTCGCCGCGTCGATGCCCTCCGGGTCCTCGGGGTTGCCGGCGAGGGCGGCGTGGGCGAGGGTCGCGGCCGAGGACAGCGCCTCGGCGTGCCCGAGCCGCTCCGCCTCTTCGGCGAGCTCGACGTCCTCCCCGGCGCGGGGCTCGACCCCGGCGATCTCCTCCAGCCCGAAGCGCAGCAGATCGGCTTCCTGAGCCCTCTCCCGCGCGCGCGTGGTGATCTCGTCCAGCTCGGCGGCGACCGCCCGCAGCCGCCGGTACGCCTCGCCGTACTTGGCGAGCTGCCCGGCCACGGCGTCACCGGCGTACCGGTCGAGCGCCGCCCGCTGCCGGGTGAGCTTCAGCAGGCCCTGCTGATCGGTCTGCCCGTGCACGGCGACCAGTTCATCGGCCAGCTCGGCCAGCACCCCCACGGGCACGCTCCGCCCGCCGACGTGCGCCCGCGACCGGCCCTCCGCCGAAACGGTACGGCTGATGAGCAGCGCCCCGTCGTCCAGCTCGGCCCCCGCCTCCTCGGCCCTGAGGGCGACGGCGGCCCCCGAGGGCAGGGAGATCCGCCCCTCGACGACGGCCCGCTCGGCCCCGATCCGCACCAGCGCCGGATCCGCCCTCCCACCGAGCAGCAGACCCAGGCTGGTGACCACCATGGTCTTCCCCGCCCCGGTCTCCCCGGTCACGGCAGTGAACCCGGACGACAACTCGACAACCGCGTCGTCGATGACTCCGAGGGACCGTATCCGCATCTCTTCCAGCACGCAGAAGACCATACGAGGTGGACCGGGAAGAGCGCGAGGCACCCTTGTCACCCGGGCGGGTGGAGGTGGGGGACGCGTGAAGACGGTCCCGCGCGAACCGCCTAGTGCGGCGCCCCCCGCCACCCGGAGACCGGCAGCGCGAACTTCGCCACCAGCCGGTCCGTGAACGACGCGTGGTGCAGCCGGGCCAGCCGCACCGGAACGGCCCCCCGCCGGACCTCCACCCGGGCCCCCGGCGGCAGTTCGACCGTCCGGCGGCCGTCGCACCACAGGACCCCCGGCGGGATGTGCGGGAGGACCTCCACAGCCAGCACCGAATCCGGCGAGGTCACCAGCGGCTTGGCGAACAGCGCGTGCGCGCTGATCGGCACCATCAGCAGCGCCTCGACCTCGGGCCAGACCACAGGGCCCCCGGCGGAGAAGGCGTACGCGGTGGACCCGGTCGGCGTGGACAGGCAGATGCCGTCGCAGCCGAACCCCGTCACCGGCCGCCCGTCGATCTCCAGGACGACTTCGAGGAGCTTCTCCGCCCCGGCCTTCTGGACGGCCGCCTCGTTCAGCGCCCAGTCCGTGTGCACGATGTCCCCGTTGCTGTGCACGACGACGTCGACGGTCATCCGCTCCTCGACCTCGTACGCCCGGGTCACCACCCGGTCGACGACCTTGTCGAGGTCGTCCCGCTCGGCCTCCGCGAGGAACCCCACGCTCCCGAGGTTGACGCCGAGCATGGGCACCCCGGACGCGCGGGCGAACTCGGCGCCGCGCAGCAGCGTCCCGTCCCCGCCGAGGACGATGAGCAGCTCGCACCCTTCGAGGCACTGCGGAGTGGCCTCGCCGACCAGCTCGACCTCGGCGGGCAACGGCAGGTCACGCGCCTCGTACTCCAGGACCCGCACCCCGATCCCGGACCGCAGCAGCCCCTTCACGACGAGCTCGGCGCTGCGGATGGCGGCGGGCCGCCCCGTGTGCGCGAGCAGGAAAACAGTACGACCTGAGTTCTGGGTCACCGCGGCCCCTCCGCCACTGCACGATCGACATCGGCCGGGTCCAGGGCGGGCGCCCCGGCACGCAGCCACAGAAAGTATTCGACATTCCCGGAGGGCCCGGGCAGCGGACTCGCGGTGACCCCGTTCACCCCGAGCCCGAGCTCGGCGGCGCGCGCCGCCACCCCCCGCACGGCTTCGGCCCGCAGTTCGGGACTGCGGACGACGCCCCCGCTGCCGAGCCGTTCCTTCCCCACCTCGAACTGCGGCTTGACCATCATCACCAGGTCGGCGCCGGGTTTCGCGCACCGCGCCAGCGCGGGCAGCACGAGCCCGAGCGGGATGAAGGACAAGTCCCCCACGACTAGATCCACAGGCTCCCCATCGATCGCTTCAAGCGTCAACTCGCGTACGTTCGTACGGTCCTTGACGGTGACGCGTTCATCGCTCCGGAGAGACCACGCGAGTTGTCCGTATCCGACGTCGACGGCGACGACGTGCGCGGCCCCGGCCCGCAGCAGCACATCGGTGAACCCGCCGGTGGAGGCGCCCGCGTCGAGCGCGCGCCGCCCCTCCACGACGAGCCCCCGCGGCACGAACACCGACAGCGCGCCCGCGAGCTTGTGCCCGCCCCGGGACACGTACTCGGGATCGCCCTCGTCGGCCTGCACGACGATCGCCGCCGCCGTCTCCACCTGCGTCGCCGGTTTCGTCGCGACGGTCTTGCCGACCGTCACCCGCCCCGCCGCGATCAGCTGACTGGCGTGCTCCCGCGACCGCGCCAGCTTCCGCCGCACCAGCTCCGCGTCCAACCGTCGACGCGCGACTCCTGCCACCTGGGTCCCACTCCTAGTTCACGTACGGCGTTGAGGGCCCCGGAGGACCCGGGCGGGCGTCGAGCGCGGTGAGCGCGTCGCGCAGCCCCCGGTGTACATCCTCGTACACCTCGATGTGCCCCTCGGTCGCGAGGTGCTCGGTGTCGGTGAGCCGGTCGAGGAGGGTGTCGACCTCGGGGTTCCCGGTGGGCGCGCGGCCGTCGGCGGCTTCGTTCATGCCCCGACGCTACCCCGGGCCGCCGGTGTACCGTCGATCATGATGGCCACGATCGAGGAGTGCCGTACGGCACTGGAGAAGCTCGCGCAGAACATGCGCGGCGCCGACGGCGACGTACGCGCCGCGGCGAGCATGGAACGCACGGTGAGCTGCCGTATCACCGACCTGGACGTCACGTTCGCCGGCCGGATGACCGGCGGCGCGATCGTGGTGGACGACGTCGCGCCCGGCCCACCCGCCGGGAAGGCGCAGATCAGGCTCACCATGACCGGCGACGACCTGGTCGCGATGGTCGCCGGTGAGCTGAACTTCGCGAAGGCGTGGGGCTCGGGCCGGGTGAAGCTGGAGGCGGGCTTCCGCGACCTGCTGAGCCTCAGGAAGCTGCTGTAGCGGCCTTCGTACGGGCCTGGCGGGCGGCCGGCACGACCAGCGGCGTACCCGTCTCCGGATCGTCGATGACCTGGCAGCGCAGCCCGAACACCTCCTCGACGAGCCCCGCCGTGACGATGTCGCCGGGCGCGCCCTCCGCGATGACCTGCCCGCCCTTGAGCGCGATCAGGTGGGTCGCGTAGCGCGCGGCGTGGTTGAGGTCGTGCAGGACCGCGACGAGCGTGCGCCCCTGCTCCTCGTGGAGCTGCGCACACAGGTCGAGGACGTCGATCTGGTGCTGGATGTCCAGGTACGTCGTCGGCTCGTCGAGCAGCAGCAGCGGCGTCTGCTGCGCGAGCGCCATCGCGATCCACACGCGCTGCCGCTGCCCGCCGGACAACTCGTCGACGTACCGCTCCGCGAGCTCCGCGACACCGGTCTGCTCCATCGACTCCCGCACGACACGCTCGTCCTCCGTGGACCACTGCCGCAGGATGCCCTGATGGGGATAACGGCCCCGCCCCACGAGATCCCCGACGGTGATCCCGTCCGGCGCGATCGACGACTGCGGCAGCAGGCCGAGGGTACGCGCGACCTTCTTCGCCGGCATCGACTGGATCACCTGCCCGTCGAGCAGCACACGGCCCTGCTGGGGCTTCAGCATCCGCGAGAGCGCGCGCAGGAGCGTGGACTTGCCGCAGGCGTTCGGGCCGACGATGACCGTGAACGACCGGTCCGGTATCTCCACGGAGAGCTGTTCCGCGATGACCCGCTGGTCGTAGGCGAGGGTGACGTTCTCGGCGGAGAGGCGGTTCACGGTGCTCCTTGGGGGGTCTGGGGTGCCGAGGGCGCGGCGGGGGTGGCGCTGGGGGCGGGGGCTTCGTGCCGGGGGCGGGGTGGGTGGTCGTACGATCCGGTCATATGCGGCCCGCCTTGCGTTCCGTGACCAGCAGCCACAGGAGGTACACGCCGCCGAGGACGCCCGTGACCACGCCGACCGGCAACTGGCCGTCGCCGAAGAGGCGTTGGGAGGCCCAGTCGGCGGTGACGAGGAGGGCGGCGCCCATGCAGAGGGACGGGACGAGGTTGGGGCCCGGGGAGCGGGTCAGGCGGCGGGCGAGCTGGGGGGCGGTGAGCGCTACGAAGCCGACGGGGCCCGCGGCGGCGGTCGCGGCGGCGGTGAGCAGGACGGCGGAGACCATCAGGAGCATCCGTACGCGTTCCACCCGTACCCCGAGCGCGTTCGAGACGTCGTCGCCCATCTCCATCATGCGCAGCCCGCGCGCGTTGGCCAGCACGAGCGGCACCAGGGCGCAGACCAGCGCGAGCAGCGGCCAGACCTGCTTCCAGTCCCGCCCGTCGAGGGTCCCGGTCATCCAGACGACGGCCCGCGCGGCGTCCACGATGTCGGCCTTGGTGATGAGGTAGCCGTTGACGGCGGTCGCCACGGCGGAGACGCCGATCCCGACGAGGACGAGCCGGTAGCCGTGCACGCCCCGCTTCCACGCGAGCAGGTAGATCAGCGCCCCGGTGACCAGCCCGCCGACCAGTGCTCCCAGCGTGACCTGCGTGGTCGACCCGGAGAACAGCACGATCACGACCAGCGCCCCGGCGGTCGCCCCCTGGCTCAGCCCGAGGACGTCGGGACTGCCCAGCGGGTTGCGCGACACGGCCTGGAACAGCGCCCCGCCGAGCCCGAGCGACGCCCCGACCAGCAGCCCGACCAGGACACGCGGCAGCCGCAGGTCGTGGACGATGAACTCCTGCCCCGGATTCCCGTCCCCGAACAGCACCTTGAGGACGTCGGACGCGGGGATCGGGAAGTCGCCGGTGCCGATGAGGACGACGCTCGCGGTGAGCGCAGCCAGCAGCAGGAGGAGGGTGACGGTCAGGGCGCGGGGGTCGAGACGGACGGAGAGGCGACCGGCGCGCAGGGCACGGGGTGCGCGGGGCGTAGGGCTCTTGAGCGTCGTCGTCTTCACAGCTGGGCCGTCCTCCGCCGCCGTACGAGAAAGACGAACACCGGCCCGCCGACGATCGCCGTGATGATCCCGACCTGCACCTCGGAGGGCCGCGCGACGACCCGGCCGAGCACGTCGGAGCCCAGCAGCAGGACGGGCGACAGGACCGCCGCGTACGGCATGATCCAGCGCAGGTCGGGGCCGGTGAACGAGCGCACGGCGTGCGGGACCATCAGGCCCACGAACGCGATCGGACCGCACGCCGCGGTGGCCGCCCCGCACAGCACGGTCGCCGCGAGCATCGACAGCGCGCGCGTACGGCCCAGGTTCGCGCCGAGCGCCTTCGCGGTGTCGTCGCCCATCGCCACGGCGTTGAGGGGGCGGGCGAGCGCGAAGGCAAGGAGTGTGCCGACGGCGAGGAAGGGCAGTACCTGGCGGATCGTCTCGTCCGAGGCGCTGGAGAGCGAGCCGACGGTCCAGAAGCGCATCCGCGCGAGCGCCGCCTCGTCCATGATCATGACGGCCTGGAGGTAGCCGTACAGCGCCGCCGTGATCGCCGTCCCGGCGAGCGCGAGCCGCACCGGGGTGGCCCCCCGGCTGCCGCCCAGGAACCAGACGAGCGCGCCGACCGCCGCCGCGCCGAGGAACGCGAACCACACGTAGCCGCTCAGGCTGGTGACGCCGAGGAAGGTGATCGCGGTGACCACGGCGGCCGAGGCGCCCGCGTTGATGCCGAGCAGGCCGGGGTCGGCGAGCGGGTTGCGGGTCAGCGCCTGGAGCACGGCTCCGGCGAGGCCCAGCGCGGCGCCGGCCAGGAGGCCGAGGAGCGTCCGCGAGAGGCGGTCGCCGACGACGACGTCCGCGTAGTTCCCGGAGTCCTGGAACAGGCCGTGCCAGACCTGCCCGAGGGACAGCTCCTTCGCGCCGATGGCGATACTCGCGACGGCGACCGCCACGAGAAGCGACGCCGAGAGCACGAGCCCTAGGGAGCGCGCCCCACGCCCGCTTCGGGGTGGGGAGACCGCCTGTTCCGGAACACTGTCGACCAACACGGAAGTTAGGTTAGCCTACCCTGCCATGCGCTCCGCTGGGTGCCGACCGAGGGCGGCTCCGGCGGCTGCATCGCCCGTCCGCCCGGTGACAGCGCCTCAGACGCCCAGCCGCGCCAGCGCCTTCCCCCCGTCCAGCTCGCAGGAGCCCTCGCCCGCCGCCGTCCACGCCGCCGCGCACAGCGCGCGCAGGCCGTCCAACGCATCGCCCTCGCCGGTGAGTTCGAGGTGGCCGCCCGCTGTCGCCGTCCAGCCTCCGCAGCGGAAGCCCGGGCCGTCCGGGACGACCTCCGGCTGGCCCGTGAGGAGGCCGCGCAGGTCGCGGTCCACGTACGTCGGGCGGTGGTGCGGCGGGGCGGCGAGGAGCTGGGCGCCGTCCGTCACACCGGTCAGGACGAGGAGGGAGTCGACCTCGCCGTTGAACGCGCCCTCGATGTCCGTGTCGAGACGGTCCCCGACGACCAACGGCCGCCGCGCGCCCGTACGCAGGATCGTCTCCCGGTGCATCGGAGGCAGCGGCTTGCCCGCCACCTGCGGCTCCGCGCCGGTCGCGATCCGCACGACCTGGACGGCCGCGCCGTTGCCCGGCGCGATCCCACGCCCGCTGGGGATCGTCAGGTCCGTGTTGGACGCGAACCACGGCACCCCGCGCGCAATCGCGTACGACGCCTCCGCGAACCGCCCCCACGGCAGCTCCGGGCCGCCGTACCCCTGGACGACGGCCACGGGATCGTCGTCCGCCGACTCGACCGGCACGAGCCCGCGCTCGCGCAGCGCGACCCGCAGCCCCTCGCCGCCGATGACCAGCACGCGCGCGCCCGCGGGAACCTGCTCGCTGATCAGCCGGGCGACGGCCTGCGCGGACGTGATGACGTCCTCCGCGGCGGTGTCGATCCCCAGCTCCGTCAGGTGGCCCGCGACCGTGTCCGGCGTCCGCAGAGCGTTGTTCGTCACGTACGCCAGGCGCATGCCCCCCGCACGGGCGCTGTGCAGCGACTCCAAGGCGTACTCGATGGCGTTCCCTCCCGCGTACACCACCCCGTCGAGATCCAGCAGCGCCGTGTCGTACGCCTCGCTCAGGGCCTGCTCACTGCCGTCCGGAACCCTCCGCACGCCCTGCCCCATACCCCACGCTCCTCGTTCGCTCGCCTTTCCTCCGATCATCCCCCATGCCACTGACAGCCGTACGATGCCCTGATGAACACAGCAGGTCACTCGCAGGCAACGGCGCCCCGAGGTCTGGAACTCACCCCGTTCCGAGGACTTCGCTACGACCCCGACCGGGTCGGCGGGCTCGCCGCGGTCACCTCACCGCCGTACGACGTCGTCGTCCGCCCGGACGGTCTGCACGAACTGCACGACGCCGACCCGCACAACATCGTCCGCCTGATCCTCCCGCAGGCCACCACCCCGCGCGCGCGGGGCGAACAGGCCGCCGCGACCCTGCGCGCGTGGCTCACCGAGGGCATCCTCACCCCCGACCCGGCCCCGGCCCTGTACGTCTACGAGCAGCGCCACGCGGACGGCATGCTCCAGCGCGGCCTGATCGGCACCCTGCGCGTCTCGGAGCCCTCCGAGGGCGTCGTCCTGCCCCACGAGGACGTCATGCCGCACGTCGTCGCCGACCGCGCGGCCCTCATGCGCGCGACCCAGGCCAACCTGGAACCGCTCCTGCTCACCTACCGGGGCGACGGCGGCCCGACGGCGGACCTCGTCGAGCGGACGGCGGCCCGCGCGCCCCTGCTGGCGACCACCACGGACGACGGCTACCACCACCGCCTGTGGCAGATCACCGACCCCGCCGAGGTCGCCGGCGTCCAGGCCGACCTGGCCCGCCACCAGGCGCTGATCGCCGACGGCCACCACCGCTGGGCGACGTACCTCATGCTCCGCGCGGAGCAGCCCTCCCCCGGCCCCTGGGACCACGGACTGGTCCTCCTCGTCGACACGGCCCGCTATCCCCTGCGCGTGCGCGCGATCCACCGCTACCTGCCGGACCTGCCCGTCAGCGAGGCGCTGGCAGCCCTGGACGGACGCTTCCGGGTCCAGCGGCTGGAGGGCGCGCTTCCCGAGGCGCTGGCCGCGCTGGCGGACGCCGCGTGCGCGGGGAACGCCTACCTCCTCGCGGGCGACGGCGCGCTGTGGCTCGTCGACCGGCCTGATCCGGAGCTGCTGGCACGCACCGTCCCCGCCGAGCATCCGACCGCCTGGCGCACACTCGACGCGACCGTCCTGCACGCCACCCTCCTCGCCGCCGTCTGGGACATCCCGGAGGACGATCCCGCGCGCGTGGCGTACATCCACGACACGGAGGCGACCGTGCTGAAGGCCGAGCGGGACGGAGGGACGGCGGTCCTGCTGCATCCCGTACGGGAGGAGGTCGTGCGGGAACTGGCCCGGCAGGGGGTGACGATGCCGAGGAAGTCGACGTCGTTCGGGCCGAAGCCGGCCACGGGGCTGGTGTTGCGCGCGGTGGATGTGTGAGGACCTCGACAGACGAAATGGGCCTCCTCTTTAAAAGAGGAGGCCCATTTCGATCGTCAGACGCTGTCGCCGTCAGGCGTTGTCGTCGGAGTCCTTCTTGACGTCCTTCTCGACATCGTCCTCAAGGGCCGACTCGGCTGCTACGGCCTCTTCGTCCCCTTCGGCCTCGTCGCCCTCGTCGTCCTCTTCGGCTTCCTGGGACAACGGGGTCTCGGTCGCCTCGGTCGCCTCGGGGGTCTCGGCGTCGTCGTCCGTCATGGCGTCCACGAACTCCACGCCGTCCAGCTCGGCCAGGCGGTCGGACGCGTCGGTGCTGCCGTCGCGGTCAGCCTCCACGGCCTTCGCGAACCACTCCCGCGCCTCGTCCACGCGCTCGGCCTCAAGGAGGGCGTCCGCGTACGCGTAGCGCAGGCGCGCGGTCCACGGCTGGACCGAGTTGGACGCCAGCTCGGGGCTCTGCAACGTCACGATGGCCGCGTCGAGCTGGCCCATGTCACGCCGGGCACCCGCCGCGACGAGCCGCATCTCGACCTGGCCGGCCTTGTCCAGCTTGTTGACCTCCGGGGCACCGGCCATGTCCAGCGCCTTCTCCGGCCGCCCGAGCCCGCGCTCGCAGTCGGCCATCATCGGCCACAGCTCCGTGTTCCCGGTCATCCGCCGGGCCGCCCGGAACTCGGCGAGCGCCTCGCTGTACTTCTGGTTCGCGTACGCCGCGAACCCGGCCGCCTCGCGCACGGCGGCGACCCTCGACGCCAGCCGCAGGGCGACCTTCGAGTAGCCGTACGCCTTCTCCGGCTCCTCGTCGATCAGCCGCGCCACCATCACCAGGTTCCTGGCGACGTCCTCCGCGAGCCCCTTCGGCAGGCTCAGCAGTTCCTGCCGTACGTCCTTGTCGATCTCGTCGCCCGTGACGTCGTCCGGGATCGGCAGGCGCTTGATCGGCTCGCGGTCGCGGTCGCGGTGGTCCCGGTCCCGGTCATCCCGGAAACGGCCACCGCCACGGCGGTCGTCACGCCGGTCGTCCCTGCGGTCGTCGCGGCCACGGAAGCCGCCGCCGGGCCGTCCACCGCGGTCGTCGCGACGCGGGCCGCCGTAGCCGCCACGGCCGCTGTCGCGGCGGTCGTCACGCCCACGGAAGCCACCGCGGTCGTCGTCCCGGCGGAAGGGGGGACGGTCGTTGTCGCGGCGGTCGCCCTGCGGACGGTCGTCACGGCGGTCGTCCCTGCGGAAACCGCCACGGTCGCGGTCGTCGCGCTGGAACGCGGGACGGCCACCACGGTCGTCACGCCGGGGGCCGCCGTAGCCGCCACGGTCGCCCTGGGGGCGGTCGTCACGCCGGTCGTCGCGGCGGAAGGGGGCACGGTCGTTGTCGCGGCGGTCGCCCTGCGGACGGTCGTCACGCCGGAATCCGCCACGGTCGTCCCTGCGGTCGTCACGACGGTCATCGCGCCGGTCGTTGTCACGGCGGAAGGACGGACGGTCGTCGTCACGGCGGAACGAGGGCCGGTCATCGCGCCGGCCGTAGCCGCCGCGGTCGCCCTGGGGACGGTCGTCACGGCGATCGTCGCGCCGGAAGCCACCACGGTCGTCACGTCGGTCGTTGTCACGCCGGTCGTCGCGGCGGTAGCCACCGCGGTCGTCGTCGCGCCGGAAGGGCGGACGGTCATTGTCGCGGCGGAACGAGGGACGGTCGTCGCGCCGGTCGTCACGACGGAAACCACCCCGGTCGTCACGACGGTCGCCGCCGCCCTGCGGACGGTAGCCGCCACGGTCGCGGTCGTCGCGCTGGAATGCGGGACGGCCACCCCGGTCGTCACGCCGAGGACCGCCGTAGCCGCCACGGTCACCCTGGCCCTGGGGACGGTCATCGCGACGGAAACCGCCACGGTCGTCGCGGCGGTAGCCACCGCGGTCGTCGTCGCGCCGGAAGGGCGGACGATCATTGTCACGACGGTCGTCGCGCCGGTCGTTGTCACGGCGGAACCCACCCCGGTCACCCCGGTCGCCCCGCCCGCTGTCACGTCGGTCGTCGCGGCGGAAACCGCCTCGATCGCCGCGCTCACCACGGTCGTTGCGGTCCCCACTGTCCCGTCGCCGCTGGTCGCGCTCCGGTCGGTCGTCGGGAGAGTTGGTGGACATGGGTGACTCCTGTCTTCGGTACCTCAAGCATTGTAAAAACAAAAGGACCCCTGGTCCCAGCTGAACGCTGGGACCAGGGGTCCTCCAAAGATTGTTCGGCGGCGTCCTACTCTCCCACAGGGTCCCCCCTGCAGTACCATCGGCGCTGTAAGGCTTAGCTTCCGGGTTCGGAATGTAACCGGGCG